>CALGRZ010000066.1 GCA_937880705.1 uncultured Alistipes sp. | reverse complement strand
AAACTGCCGATATCGTAAGGTATCCGCTGGTTCGAATCCAGTGCCCTCCGCTTTTGAAGAGTTTTGTTGCGACCGAGATGTCTCGGTCGTTTTTTTTGTGTAGTGGGGTGAGGGTAGGTGAGGTGAGTATGAGGGTAGGAAGAGATAGGAAGAGATAGGAAGAGATGGGAAGAGATAGGAAGAAATAGGATGTTTAGGGATAGCAGGTTGCTACCCGATAAATGTCGGCCGCGCTATCCTATTAAGTCCTATCAAGTCCTACTAATCCTATCAAGTCCTATTCAACTGCGCCTCCCGACCGCGCCTACTGACCGCGCCTCCCAACTGCGCCTCCCGACCGCGCCTACGCGCTACACCGTATATCCTCTACCTTATCTGGCGGAAGAGCTCCCACATAAGGATGCCGGCCGAGACCGAGACATTGAGCGAGTGCTTGATGCCTACCTGCGGGATCTCGATAGCACTATCTACAAGGTCTACAACAGCCTGATCTACACCATCTACCTCGTTTCCAAAGACCAAGGCGTACTTCATGCCACGCTCTGCGCTGAACCTGTCGAGGAGCACCGAGCCCTCGACCTGCTCCACAGCAACGATATGGTAGCCCTCGGCCTTGAGCGCGTTGATACACTCGATGGTCGTGGGGTGGTAGTGCCATGCTACGCTCTGCTCGGCACCCAGTGCCGTCTTGTGAAGCTCGCGGTTGGGCGGCGTTGAGCAGATGCCACACAGCTCAATGCGCTCAATACCAAAGGCATCGGCGGTGCGGAAGAACGATCCTACGTTCTGCGCCGAGCGCACATTATCGAGCACAATAGCTACGGGGAGCTTCTCCATTGTGGCGCACTCCTCAAGTGTGGGGCGGCCAAGTTCTTCGTTCAGGAGCTTTCGCATGGTCTTAATTTATAAGTTATTTTAAATATTACGCCCCAAAATTAAGCAAATAAAAATATTTTCAGTAATTTTGAAGCGGAATTGTTCTCTAAATCTATGCGTAAGTATCTCACCATACTCGTTTTGCTCCTCGCAGCCATGCTCACCACGCATCGTGGTGTGGCGCAGGAGATTGTCCTCGGCGCGGACTTTACCACGCTCTTTGACAATAAGGAGTATGCGAAGCTCGACGACATAGCCTCGGGAACGCTCTTCAGCGCACGCCTCACACCGCGTGTGGGCATCAGGTGGCAGCAGCGCAACGAGTTGATGTTCGGTGTCGACATGGTGCAGGGCTTCGGCCATAAGGCGAAGTTCTTGTCCGATGCCAACGTGCAGCTCTACTATGCCTACCGTGCACCGCGCCTCACCGCCCTCGCGGGTATCTTCCCGCGTAGTGAGCAGCGTGGCATGCGCACGCAGCTCCTCTTTGACCGTGACTACCGCTACCGCAACAACCGCATAGGTGGCGTGCTCATGCGCTACGAGGGTCGCAAGGCAGAGAACTCATTTCTGGAGTTTGTCTTCGACTACACCTCCATGCGTGAGTTTGACAGCCGTGAGGCCTTCACGCTGATGCTGTCGGGCGAGGTCGAGGTGTCGAGCCTCTACCTCGGTGTCGACCTTATGCTGGGCCACTATGCCAAGGACTACAACCCTGCCACGGAGGATGGTGTTGTAGACAACGCCTTTGCGCTGCCCTACCTCGGTTATAGGCCATCATTCGGGGGCTTCGAGATGGATCTGCGCCTGAGCTATATGCAGGCTGTGCAGCGCGACCGCATAACGCGCGAGGGGTGGCAGATGCCTCGGGGTGGTGAGCTCTACCTGGCCATCAGCCGTTGGGGTGTGACACTTGCTAACAGGTTGTATGTGGGCAAGTCGCTCTTCCCGTTTTGGGATAAGTATGGGCAGGAGCTCTACTTCGGCACGCCACACTACGCCACGTCGGGAGGCATCTATGAGGCTGTGGAGGTGTGCTACCGACGAGCCTTCTTCAGCGATACGGTGCGCCTCGGCGCAGGTATCACGGCCGAGTACGATGGCACAGGCTGGGGCACACGCCAGTGGGTAGAGCTGGGTGTGGTGCTCGACTACGGCATAGCACTGAAAGTAAAACATTGACGAATATCTACAATTAAAACATAGACGATTATGGCAACAGAAACAATTGAGGTTAAGGAGAAGTCGCTGAACTTCCTTGAGGAGATTATCGAAGAGTCGATAGCCAAGGGTGAAAGCCGTGTTCAGACACGTTTCCCGCCCGAGCCTAATGGCTACCTGCACATCGGCCACGCCAAGAGTATATGCATCAACTTCGGTCTTGCGAAGAAGTATGGAGGTAAGTGCAACCTGCGCTTCGACGACACCAACCCGGTGAAGGAGGATACCGAGTATGTGGAGTCTATCAAGCAGGATATCAAGTGGTTGGGCTTCGACTGGGCTGCCGAGTACTACGCCTCGGACTACTTCGACCAGCTCTACGACTGGGCTGTTGAGCTCATCAAGAAGGGCCTCGCCTATGTTGATGATCAGTCGCAGGAGCAGATACGCGAGACGCGCGGTACGATCTCCGAGCCGGGTAAGCCCTCGCCGTGGCGTGACCGCTCGGTGGAGGAGAACCTCGACCTGTTTGAGCGTATGCGTGCCGGTGAGTTCGAGGATGGAGCGCGTGTGCTGCGTGCCAAGATCGACATGGCGCACCCCAACATGCTCTTCCGTGACCCCATCATGTACCGTATCATCCACGCTGACCACCACCGCACGGGCAGCAAGTGGTGCATATACCCCATGTACGACTATGCTCACGGCCAGTGCGACTCGATAGAGAAGATCACACACTCGATATGTACGCTCGAGTTTGATGTGCACCGTCCGCTCTACGACTGGTTTATCGAGGCTCTCGGCATCTACCCCTCGCACCAGTATGAGTTTGCGCGTCTGAACCTCACCTACACGATGATGTCGAAGCGCAACCTGCTCAAGCTCGTGCAGGAGGGTGCTGTGATGGGCTGGGATGACCCCCGTATGCCGACTATCTGTGCGCTGCGCCGTAAGGGTTATACCCCCGCCTCGGTGCGTGCCTTTGCCGAGATGGTGGGTGTTGCCAAGCGCGATAATGTCATCGACCTTGCCAAGATGGAGTTCTGCGTAAGAGAGGATCTCAACAAGGTTGCCGAGCGTCGTATGGCCGTGCTCAACCCCCTGAAGGTTGTCATCACCAACTGGGAGGAGGGCCGTGTTGAGATGCGCAAGGCTGTGAACAACCCCGAGGATGAGGCTGCCGGCATGCGCGAGGTGCCCTTCTCGAAGGTGCTCTACATCGAGCGTGACGACTTTATGGAGAACCCTCCCAAGAAGTACTTCCGTCTGTCACCCGGTCAGGAGGTGCGTCTGCGCTACTCATACCTTATTAAGTGTGAGGAGGTTATCAAGGACGAGGCGGGCAACGTCGTCGAGCTGCGCTGCACCTACGACCCCATGTCGGGTGAGGGCTCATCGAGCGATGGCCGTCGTGTCAAGGGCGTTATCCACTGGGTAAGTGCCGAGCATGCCGTGAAGGCCGAGGTGCGCCTCTTCGACACGCTCTTCCTGACGGAGGATCCCCGCGACACCTCTAATGGTCAGACCTCGTGGGAGGACAACCTCAACCCCAACTCGCTGGTTACCGTCGAGGGCTGGCTGGAGCCTTCGCTCAAGGAGGCACCCATCGGCAAGAGCTACCAGTTTGAGCGTGTGGGCTACTTCTGCGCCGACACCGACTCTACGGCCGAGCACCTGGTATTCAACCGCACGGTGACACTCAAGGACTCGTGGGCCAAGATAAATAGGTAGCCGACCCGGGGTGAAGCAACCTATATTTTTAGTTATGGGCTGATAGAGGATCATCTGTCAGCCCATATCTTATACCTTCAGCGCGATAAATTCTCGTCGAATGTTACTATTTATCGAAAATTTTGTATCTTTGTTCTAAAGATGTGAAAATAATCCAAACAGTATAAAGTATGAAGAGCATCAACCGAATATTTAGTCTTTCGTTGACGCTATGTGCCCTCGTTATGGTGGGTTGCATGGACAACGATTTCCGCCTTGAGGAGGTCTCTACCGAGGTTACGGTGGGTCAGGGCGAGACCATTTTGCCACTCGGCTACCTCGAGAAGAAGAGCCTTGGCGAGCTGATCCCCGAGGATGTGGAGGGGCTCACCACCGATGCCGAGGGTAACTACCACTACCGCTTTGCCGGCGAGCCGCAGCATGTGACGGTCGAGGGCATACAGACCACCATCGAGCTGCCTGCCACCGAGCAGCGATTCTTCACGGACTACCCCTCGTTCCTGCCCGAGGAGCTTGCCCACAACCTCGACCAGAACTACTTCCTCGATGCCAACATGCAGGGTGAGGAGTTGTTAAATGCCCACTACACCATCCCCGCAGGTGTGCACATCACCGATATTGAGGAGGATAGCATTGTGCACCATGTAGAGTACGACCTGCCCGAGCATATCGAGGCTGTCGAGCGCATCTATCTGAAGCCTACCGCCGAGGGTGACCCCGGTGCAAGGGTCGATGCGGTATTTAACCTCAACTCGCTCAATGTGGTCAATGGTGGCGGTAGCATAGACCTGCGCCTCAATGCCCCGGCAGGCTATGAGATCTACGATGCCGAGGGTAGCATTGCCAGCGACAACGAGATCTACATCTCGCGCAGCTTTGCCGAGGGTGAGGACGAGTTGCGCTTTGTATTCTATGTGGCTGCCGTTGAGAACTATACACAGGTGGCGGATGGCCACGCATCGATGCCTGTCGAGATCCACTACCACCTCTCATACACCATGGATACTATCGCCGGAGATCTTGCTCTGGAGAGCCTCCCGACACTCAAGGTCAGCTCGTTGATGGAGTACCGCGATGCCGATGTAGTGTTGAGCGACAAGACTCTCTTCGAACATGCCGCCTCGGAGTCGGGCGATGTCGAGATCAGTAACCTCCCCGCGGAGCTGCTCTCGATCAATAACATATCGTTCAAGGAGGGTGCATCGTCACCTATCGAGTTGAAGGTGAATGGTTTTGACTGGGCTGATAAGGAGCTTGCCGAGGCTATCATGGTGGAGGCCTCGCTGCCCGAGCATATACGTCTGCGCGCCTCGGAGAACTACGATGCGGCGAGCAACACGCTCACGGTGACTCTTGCCGAGCTGCGCGAGGGTGCCGCCATAGATGTTGCCGAGCTGGACTTCGGCCAGGAGGGTCTTGTGCCCGAGGAGGGTAGGCTCACGCTGGCACTCCAGCCCTCGTTCAAGGGCCACTTCAAGCCCCATGCGCGTCTGAAGCTCTCGGCACTCGAGAATGCCCCCACAACGCTCGACGTGCGTGCTGCGATGGCAAGCACGATGCTCGATATCGAGTCTATAAGTGGCCGTGTGGACTACAGCTACAACGAGCTCTCGACCATCGACTTCGGCATGGAGGAGCCTATCGACCTCACGATCAACGGTGTGGGCCTCTTCCCGGTCTTCATCATCAACGTGCATAACCCGCTGACGATGTCTGCCTATATCGACGCTACGATATATGCCGTCAATGACGATCAGCGTCAGGAGGATAAGGCCGTAAAAATCAACGATGTGTCTGTGGCTGCTGCAAGCTACAAGGAGGGTGTCATAGAGCCTACGGTGACAACCATCATCCTGGGCGATAAGCGTTATGCCGAGCAGTACGGTGGCCCTAACGAACTCTTTGTCGAGTGCGACATCACCAAGCTGCTCCTCGGCCAGCTGCCCGAGAAGCTCGACCTCGACATCGTGATCAACACCCCGACGTCGGAGGTGTGCACGCTCTATGCTGCCGACGAGTACACGGTGATGTACGACTACGCCATGGAGGTGCCTCTTGTGGTCGACAACCGCTTCGACATCAGCTATGGCGGTGAGTTTGACGGCCTTGCCGAGACCTTTGGCGACCTCTCCGAGATGGATATCAGGGTGGGTGATGCTGCCGTGATTGCCAACATCACCAATACCACGCCTCTGGGCCTCGAGCTCTGGGCCGAGCTCTTCGATAAGGAGGGCAACGCTACGCTGGCGCAGCTCGTCGTACCCGACAACAGCCCCATTCTCGGCTCGAAGGATGGCAAGAGCGAGGCCAAGAGCACGGTGCGCCTCGAGTTCGACCTGCCCGGTGGCGAGCTTCAGTCGCTGGCCGAGGTTGACGGCATCCGTATTCGTGTAGGTGCGAAGAGTGCCGCCGTGGGTGAGGTTAAGCTCAACAAGGATCAGTATATCGACCTTATGCTTCAGCTCGAGGTGAAGGGCGGTGTGACCATAGACCTCGAAACGCTATAATATAACATCATAACCAATAACGACATATACTATGAAACGCATACTTCTATCGCTGCTCTTCGTTGTGGCCATGGCCTTTGGTCATCGCGCCTCGGCACAGCTGGCCACCTCCTACTTCATGGAGGGCAGCTACTTCCGTACCGAGCTCAACCCTGCGCTGGTCCCCACACGCGGCTACATAGCCATGCCCGCCATGAGTGGCGTAGGTCTCAACCTCTCGAACAACTTCCTCTCGGTCGACAACCTCGTCTACCGCAAGAGTGGCGAGCTGGTGACGGCTCTCCACGGCTCGGTCACGGCCGATGAGTTCCTGGGACGTCTGCCCGACCTGCCCAAGCTGGGTGTCAATGCCAATATCAACCTCCTTGGCGTGGGCTTCTATGTGCGCAAGACCTTCTGGACATTCGGCTTCAACACCCGTGTGCAGACCGACATGGCCATCTCGAAGGATCTCTTCCGTGCGGTCAAGACCCTCGGCAACGGCACCTATAACCTCGGAGATACGGCGTTGAGCGTCAACGGCTTCCTGGAGGCATACCTCGGCACGTCGTTCCGTGTTGCGAAGATTGTCAACATCGGCGTGCGTGCCAAGTTCCTGGTGGGTCTGCTCAATGCCCACACCTCGGTTGAGAGCATCGAGGCCAACGTGCTGCCCGAGACGGTCAATGGCAAGGTGCGCACGATGATCTACGGTAACTCGATGTTCGTCGACCCCTCGCGTGTGCAGTATGGCGAGGAGTTTAGCGATGACGTCCTGAACTTCGACCCGCAGTATATGCTCAAGCATGTCAAGAGCTATGGTGGTGCTATCGACGTGGGTGCCGAGGTGCGTCTGCTGAACAAGCGTCTGCGCCTGTCGGCTGCCGTCACCGACCTTGGCTTCATCCGCTGGTCGGGAGCTACCAACATCGCCATGGATGCCTCGGGTGAGTTCCACTACAACGGCTTCAACCTCGAGACAGGTGAGGCGGATGCCGATGGCAGCTTCGAGATGAAGATGGCACGCCCCGAGAGCGATGGCTATACCACACGTCTGAACTGCTCGATCAACCTTGGCGTAGAGTACGGCTTCTTGGGCAACCGCATCGCCCTGGGTCTGCTCTCGCGCACGCAGTTCTGCAATACGATGAAGTACACGGAGCTTACCGCCTCGGTCAACTTCCGTCCGTTGAGCTGGCTCTCGGCCTCGGTGAGCCACACCTTCCTCAACCAGAATAAGCCCGGTATCCTCGGCTTCGCACTCAACATACACCCCCGTGCCGTCAATCTCTTCGTGGGCTTCGACTATATGGGCTTTAAGTGGGTGCGCTACCAGCAGGCTCCCATACCTCACAACATGAAGTCTATCAGCCTCTACTGTGGCTTGGGCTTCAACTTCGGCCGTCCCGACCATCTGAAGAATTAGGGTAATGATGCAAAAAGAGCATACCCCGAGGCCATCGGCCCCGGGGTATGTTGTTTGTTAGCAGCCCCTTAAAAGGTCTACTTTGCTATGTACTCTCGGATGTTCTCTGCCACGCACTCCAGCAGGCGGTCTATGGCCTCGGCTGCTGCCCAGGCGTTGTGCGGCGAGGCCAGCAGACGGTACTTATCGCGGATGTGGAAGAGGGGTGACTCCTTGAGCGGCTCCACCGAGAATACGTCGAGTGCTGCGGCCGAGAGCCAGCCACTGTCGAGAGCCTCGGCCAGGGCAGCCTCGTCGATGATGCCGCCACGCGCCACGTTGATGATGACGGCCGAGGGCTTCATCATCTGCAACTGCTGACGACCCACCAGACCGCGTGTGCGCTCATTCAGGGGTGAGTGTACCGACACTATGTCGCTCCACTTGAGCAGCTCGTCGAGCTCCATCGAGGGTATCTCCTCCTCGCGCCTTACGCCCGATGTCGAGTAGTAGGCCACCTCGCAGCCAAAGGCCTTGGCCAGACGTGCCACCTCGCGGCCGATGTTACCCAGGCCGATGATGCCCCAACGCTTGCCTCTAATCTCGTAGGTCATCCTGTCGAAGCAGAAGGCGCGGTCGGCAGCGGCGTAGCGACCATCGTGGAAGTATTCGTTGAAGTAGGCGATGTGGCGTGCCAGGGCGAGTGCCGAGGCCAGTGTGGTCTCCGCTACGGAGGTCGTCGAGTAGCCCACGGCGTTCTTCACCTCGATGCCTAACTCCTTGGCTGTGACGAGGTCTACGTTGTTCATTCCCGTAGCTGCCACGCATATCAGCTTCAGGTCGGGCAGCTGGCGCATCGCCTCGCCCGATATCATCACCTTGTTCGAGATGGCGATCTCGGCACCGCGCAGACGCTCCACAACCTCCTCCTTTCGCGTGTTGTCGTAGGCTACATATTCGCCCATCGCGGCGATCTTCGACATGTCGCGTCCTGCGATGCTGTACTCATCCAAAAAGACTATTTTTCTCATATCTTCATTATTTAGTTCGTGTCGTTGCTTGGTCGTGGCATCTCGCCTATCAGTTCGCGGATGACCACCGAGGCGCAGCCGATGCCAAAGAGTGCGGGAATGTAGCTTATGGTGCCTACATTCGACTTTTTGTTCTGCTCCTCGCATAGTATCATCGCCCCCTCCCTCACGGGCTCGGGCGAAAATACGGCCCAGAAGCCGCGCTTGATGCCTATCTTGTGGAGGCGTTTGCGGAGCATGTGGGCCAGTGGGCAGTGGTGCGTTTTGGCGATATCCTTAATCTCCATGAGCGTGGGGTCGACCTTCGCACCGGCACCCATCGAGCTTACCAGCGGTATGCCTCTGTCGAGCGCACCTTTGATCAGTGCGAGCTTGGGCGAGAGGGTGTCTATGGCGTCGACAACGTAGTCAAACCTATCGCTCTCGAGCAGCTCGTCGGTCTCGTTGTCCTTGATAAAGCGGTTTACGACCTTCAGCTCCAGTGTGGGGTTTATATCCTTCAGACGCTTGGCCAGCACCTCGCACTTCTGCTCACCTATGGTCGAGTGCAGGGCCACAAGCTGTCGGTTGATGTTGCTCTGCGTAACGCAGTCGGCATCGGCTATGGTGAGGTGTCCCACACCTGCACGCACGACCATCTCGGCGGCGTAGGCACCCACGCCACCCACGCCTACGACAAGTACGCGGGCGCGGTGTAGTATCTCAAGTTTCTCTGTGCCAAGCAGTAGCTCGGTACGTTCTAACCAGCTCATCCTTCGATTATTAACCTGTTAAAACTGCGCTCCATGGTGCGTGCTATCTGCTCCACATCGGCCCCGCGCAGCAGGGCCACAGCCTCGTATATCTGCTCGATCGTGGGCGTGGGCATGTCGTCGGTTTCGCAGAATATCGACTCCTCGGGTGCCGAGACTATCACCTCGCGTGTACGCGGTGAGCAGAGCGAGCGGTGGCCAAACGAGAGGTAGTACCCTCGCTCGAAGCATCGCTCGGCCTGCTGGCGTGAGCCTACGAAGCCGTGAAATACGACACCCTTGAGGCGGTATTCGGCGAGGATCTTCATCGTCGGCTCGAAGCTGCGCACGGTGTGCAGCACCACGGGCTTGTCGAGCCTCGCGGCTGCGGCAAGGTGGCTGCGAAAGAGCGACTCCTGGGCCTTGCGGTCGACCTGCGAGGCGTAGTCCAGACCCGTCTCGCCGACTATCTGGCACTCCTCGAAGCGGGGTAGTGCAACCTCACGCTCGGCCGCCCATGGGTGCACACCCTCCATGCGGGGCCATAGT
This sequence comes from uncultured Alistipes sp., assembly GCA_937880705.1. The sequence continues at coordinate 14,019 of CALGRZ010000066.1, read as the reverse complement.
GTCCCCTCCTTGGGGTTGTGGGTGTGAATATCGACGTAACGCATAGCCATAAAGCGGTATCTGACTACAAAAATACTAAATTATCTGTCAAAAAGCAAAATATGGAGACTAAAGATTGTGCAGTTCAAAAAAAATCAGTATCTTCGTGCGCGTTTTATAGTGTACGTTTGTGATGACGCACAGCATTAAGATACAATCATAAAGATAATAACTACTTAAATTAACTAACAAACAGTTTCTATGTCGAAAAACATTAAATTATGTAAAGGTCTCGACATTAATCTGAAGGGTAAGGCCGAGGCCAAGGTCGTAGATGCACCTATGGCCAAGTCGTATGCCGTGAGCCCTCTGGATTACGAGAACGTTACTCCCAAGCTGTTGGTTAAGGTTGGTGACAAGGTAGAGGTGGGTACGGCCCTGTTCTTTGACAAGAACAACCCCCGTATTCTCTTCACCTCGCCCGTCAGCGGTGTGGTTTCGGCCATCAACCGTGGCGAGAAGCGCAAGCTTCTGAATGTTGCCGTGGAGCCCGACCAGCAGCAGACCGTCAAGGAGTTGCAGGTGGTAGATGTTGCCAAGGCAGAGCGTTCGGCTATCGTCGAGATGTTGCTTCAGTCGGGTCTGTGGACCCGCATCGTGGAGCGTCCTTTCGGTGTTATTGCCAACCCCGACGTGGAGCCCAAGGCTATCTTTGTGTCGGCCTTCGACTCGGCACCTCTGGCACCCGACTACAACTTCGTGTTGAGCGCAGAGAAGGCCTCTGTTGAGGCAGGTATGGCTGTGTTGGCACGCCTCACCTCGGGTAAGGTACACCTCTCGGCTCGCAAGGGTGACGAGGGTTATATGGCCGACGTTCGTGGTGTTGAGTACCACACCTTCTCGGGTAAGCACCCCGTAGGTAATGTGGGTGTTCAGATCCACCACATCGACCGCATCGCCAAGGGTGACGTGGTTTGGACCGTCAACATCCAGGATGTGGCCCTCATCGGTCGTCTGGTTAAGAGCGGCAAGCTCGACATGACCAAGATCGTAGCCGTTACCGGTAGCGAGGTTGAGGCACCCCTCTACAAGCGCATCATCTCGGGTGCCGCTGTGGAGTCGTTCATGGGCAAGGTTGGCCAGAACGTGCGCATCATCTCGGGTAACGTGCTCACCGGTCGCAAGGTTGAGGCCGATGGCTATATCTCGGCCGATGCCAACCAGCTCACCGTGATCCCCGAGGGTAACGTCTATGAGCTTCTGGGTTGGGCTATGCCCCGTTTCCACCGCTTCTCGGTATCGCGTGCCTACTTCTCGTGGCTCTGCCCCAAGAAGAGCTACAATCTCGATACCAACCTCAATGGTGGCGAGCGTCCCTTCGTCGTGACGGGTCTCTACGAGAACTACCTGCCTATGGACATCTACGTTGCGTACCTGCTCAAGGCTATCCTGGTTAAGGATCTCGACAAGATGGAGAACCTGGGTCTGTACGAGGTACTGCCCGAGGATTTGGCACTCTGCGAGTTTGTCGATCCCTCAAAGATCGAGATGCAGCAGATCGTGCGTGATGGTATTAACACAATGATTAAGGAGAGCTAAACTATGGGATTGCGTAAATTTGTTGATAAGATTAAGCCCACCTTCTCGGAGGGAGGTAAGCTCAGTTTCCTGCACTCGACCTTCGAGGGCTTCGAGACATTCCTTTTTGTCCCCAACACCGTGACTACGAAGGGTGCTCACATCCGCGACTGTAACGACATCAAGCGCGTTATGATCGTCGTTGTGCTGGCTCTTGTTCCCGCGTTGCTGGTAGGCATGTACAACATCGGTTACCAGGCCGGCATCGAGGGCATCCTGCCCGCCTTCTGGTACGGTTTTCTGAAGATGTTGCCCATGATCATCGTATCTTACGTTACGGGTCTTGCCATCGAGTTTGCATTTGCCCAGAAGCGTAAGCACGAGATCAACGAGGGTTTCCTCGTGTCGGGTCTTCTGATTCCTATGGTCATGCCCATCACCATCCCCTTGTGGATCGTGGCTCTGTCGACCGCCTTTGCCGTTATCATCGGTAAGGAGGTCTTCGGTGGTACGGGTATGAACGTCTTTAACCCTGCGCTGCTGGCTCGTGCCTTCGCCTTCTTCGCCTACACACCCCAGATGTCGGGTGAGGCTGTATGGTATGCCGATGGTAAGACGGGTGCTACGGCTCTGGAGCAGCTCGCCACAACGGGTGAGATGCAGTGGAGTGCTCTGGATGCCTTCCTGGGTCTTATCCCCGGTTCGGCAGGTGAGACCTCTACGGCAGCCATCCTGCTGGGTGCGGCTCTGCTGTTGTTCACCGGCGTAGCCTCATGGCGTATTATGCTCTCGGTATTTGTAGGTGGTCTGGCTATGGGCTATCTCTTCCAGTGGCTCGGCATGACGGCATATCCTGCCTACTACCACCTGCTGGTTGGTGGCTTCGCCTTCGGTGCTGTCTTCATGGCTACCGACCCCGTAACCTCTGCCCAGACCAACTGCGGTAAGTGGATCTACGGTCTGATGGTGGGTATGTTGGCCGTTCTGATCCGCGTGGTTAACCCCGCATACCCCGAGGGTATGATGCTCTCGATCCTCTTTATGAACGCCTTGGCTCCGCTGATCGACTACTTCGTTGTTGAGCGTAATGTGGCGCGTCGTAAGAAGTTAATTAAGAATGTAAAATAATCGGAGCTATGGCAATCAATAAGAATTCAAACGTATATATTATCACCTACACCGTTGTGATGGTGGTAATCGTTGGTGCTTTGCTCGCTACGCTGGCCACGGCACTCAAGCCGCAGCAGGATGCTAACGTGCTCAACGAGCAGAAGGTATCTATCATGAAGGCCTTTGGCGAGGCTGATGCCAACTTTGATGAGGTAGTTACTATGGGCCGTCTTACGGGCGGTGAGTTTGTGGCTGTTGACTCAGCAAATACGACCGACGTACAGGCCATCTTCGACCTCCTGGGCAACCGCAAGGCTCTGTCGGAGGCTACCGACGAGCTGCCCATCTTCCTTTTGGAGAAGGATGGTGTGAGCAAGTACGTTCTGCCTATGGTAGGTAAGGGTCTTTGGGGTGATATCTGGGGCTATGTGTCGTTGCAGAAGAGCGAGGATAATGTCCTGATCACCGGTATCGTTATGGACCACGCGGGTGAGACCCCCGGTCTGGGTGCCGAGATCACCACCGCGACTGTTCAGTCTGCCTTCGAGGGTAAGGCTCTCTACAATGCCGAGGGCGAGTTCGCCGTGCGCATGCAGAAGGGTGGTGCCCAGAACGAGCATCAGGTAGATGCCATCACCGGTGGTACCAAGACCTGTGACGGTGTTAACGCCATGTTGCAGACCTCTATCTCGAAGTACGAGTCGTTGCTTCGTGCCACCGCTACGCAGGCCGAGGCCGACATCGAGACTGCATGTGCCGATGACTGCTGCGACTTGGCCGACTATCCTGCAGATGGCAGCGTAAATGTTGAACCTAATAATGTTGAGGAGGAGTAAGCTATGAAGTTGAGCAAGAATTTTACTAATCCTTTGGCAGCAAATAACCCCGTTATCGTTCAGATTTTGGGTATCTGCTCGGCTTTGGCCGTTACGGTAAAGCTCGAGCCTGCATGTGTTATGGGTTTGTCGGTAATCTTCGTTACTGCCTTCTCAAACCTTATCATGTCGCTGCTGCGTAATGGCGTACCTTCGCGTATTCGTATCATCGTGCAGTTGGTTGTTATCGCAACGCTGGTTATCGTCGTTGACCAGGTTCTGCGCGCCTATATGTACGATGTGTCGAAGCAGCTCTCGGTCTACGTTGGTCTTATCATCACCAACTGTATCGTCATGGGTCGTGTCGAGGCCTTTGCCCTTGGTAACAAGCCTTGGGACTCGTTTGTTGACGGTGTTGCCAACGGTATCGGCTACGCCTTGATACTCGTTATCGTGGCCTTCTTCCGCGAGCTCTTTGGTTCGGGTACACTCTTCGGCTTCGATGTTTTGGCACGCTTCGGCTATGTCAACAACTCGTTGATGCTGTTCCCGCCCATGGCTCTTATCATCGTAGGTGTTATCATCTGGATTCACCGCTCTATTAACAAGGATTTACAGGAAAAATAGGAGGGTAGCGTATGTTGAATTTGTTTATTAATTCGGTATTTATCGAGAACATGGTCTTCGCATACTTCTTCGGTATGTGTTCGTACATTGCCGTTTCGAAGAGCGTTAAGACTGCTATAGGCTTGGGTGCTGCCGTAACATTTGTGCAGCTTATGACCGTGCCTTTGAACTACCTTCTTAACCAGTATGTATTGGCTCCAAACGCATTGGCAGAGGGTGTTGACTTGAGCTTCTTGTCATTCATCTTGTTCATTGCCGTTATTGCTGCCTTTGTGCAGTTGGTGGAGATGGTTGTGGAGAAGTTCTCACCATCGTTGTACAATAGCCTTGGTATCTTCTTGCCACTTATCGCTGTAAACTGTGCCATCATGGGTGGCTCGTTGTTTATGCAGCAGATGGTAGGCACTGAGATTAACTCATTTGGCGACTCTGTTGTCTATGGTCTTGGCTCAGGTGTTGGTTGGTGGTTGGCTATCGTTATGATGGCTGCTATTCGTGAGAAGATTGAGTACTCACATGTTCCTGCTGCGATGAAGGGTCCTGGTATCACATTCATCATTACAGGTTTGATGGGTATGGCATTTATGATCTTCTCTGGTATTCAGTTGTAAACCTTTAATAAGAGTATAGAGTATGAATTTTTCTATTATTTTATGGGCAGTTATTGCCTTTCTTGTGGTGACACTCGTGTTGGTGGCGCTACTACTCTTTGCAAAGGCAAAACTTACATCGTCAGGTGCTGTTAAGATTAACATCAACGATGGCGATAAGGTGTTGGAGGTAGAGTCTGGCTCTACACTTCTTAGCACACTCTCTGAGCAGGGTATCTTCCTCCCTTCTGCTTGTGGTGGTAAGGGTGCTTGCGGTCAGTGCAAGTGTCAGGTGGTATCTGGTGGTGGAGAGATTCTCCCTACTGAGCGTGGCTTCTTCAACCGCCGTCAGATTAACGAGGGCTGGAGACTTGGCTGTCAGGTTAAGGTTAAGGAGGATTTAGCTATTAAGGTTCCTGCATCTGTGCTTAGCATTAAGAAGTGGGAGTGTGAGGTTGTATCTAACCACAATGTAGCAACATTTATCAAGGAGTTCGTTGTTAAGCTTCCTGAGGGTGAGCATCTAAACTTCCGCTCTGGTGGTTATATACAGATTGATGTTCCTGCAATCACTGTAGATTATAAGGATATCGATGTTGACCCAGAGTATCGTGAGGATTGGGAGAAGATGGGTGTATTCAACCTCAAGATGGTTAATCCAGAGCCTCAGGTTCGTGCATACTCTTGCGCGACTTATCCAGCCGAGGGTGATATCATCAAGCTTAATGTTCGTATTGCAACACCTCCATTTGACCGTGCTACAGGTGGCTTTATGAATGTTAACCCAGGTGTATGTTCATCATATATCTACTCTTTGAAGCCAGGTGATAAGATTATCATGTCAGGTCCATTTGGTGAGTTCTTCTTGCCTGATAACCTCTCTGATGATCAGGAGCTTGTATTTATCGGTGGTGGTGCAGGTATGGCGCCTATGCGTTCACACATCATGCACCTCTTCAAGACCCTTAAGACAGGTCGTAAGGTTAACTTCTTCTATGGCGCTCGTTCACTCAAGGAGGCATTCTACCTTGATGATTACTACCAGATTGAGAAGGAGTTCCCTAACTTTAAGTTCCACCTTGCCCTTGACCGCCCAGATCCAGAGGCAGATAAGGCAGGTGTACCTTATGTTCCAGGCTTCGTACACAATGTTCTCTATGAGACATATCTCAAGAACCACGATGAGCCAGAGGGTATCATCTACCTCATGTGCGGTCCTCCAATGATGGCGCAGTCAGTAGTTAATCTTCTTGACAGCCTCGGAGTGCCTGCGGAGAATATTTTGTTTGACAACTTCGGCGCATAATTTCCGATTATAAGTCCGCATCTGCGGCACATCCCTAAAAGTAAGAGGCCTCGGGCTGTACATCTTCGTACTATCCCGAGACCTCTTCTTTTGTGATGCACCCCATCTGCAGCCTTCTAATCAGAAATTTATTTGTTGTGATAAGGGGCCTACTTCGGCACCTCAGTCCAAATGGCGAATGGGAAATACGCATAGTATGTCCCATCCGCCATTTCTCGTGTCGGCACCAAATTAGACCCCTTCTGACAACAAATGCAACCATTGCAGACTTATAATCGGAAATCTCTTTGTTGTGATAAGGGGTCATTCTCGACCCATCCCAAAAGTAAGACCCCTCGGGCTGTACTACTTTGTACTATCCCGAGGGGTCTTCTTTTGCGATGAGCCAATCCTAACCCCTTCTGACGCTAAAATAATTTCTTGTGATAGCGGCGCTACTGCGACGCTTCAGTCCAAATGGCGAATGGGTCTAAATAAAAAGCCTCTCGCTTATTTATAGTATATATATAAGTATATAAATATCATTATTATCGCCTTTCGCTTCTTTTGCGAGAGGCTTTTTGTATTATTTACGAGCAATGTCCCGCAAGAGTGTTGTTTGTTTGGAAAATATTTTTTAATTTTGTGTTGCTATTGGATAAATAGCAGACATATAGAAAGTGTTTTCGCTTCTATCCTTGTTGAAAATGTGGAAGTTTTCTAGACCAAAGGATAAACGAACAGCACTCATTTCTTGTATAGCTATGTGGCTATGCACAATCTGTGCATATATCCCATACTATCCAAGTGTGGGGCATTGTAGCGTTTATTTTGGTCAGGTCTTTCCACAACCTTCAACAAATAAACGGGAATCAACTCCACACTTTCTGTTTTACTAAAACACCGCATAGGAGTTGTACGGTACACAAACAAATTGTTATGAGAAGATTTTTTACACTGTTTGTCTTTGTTCTGACAATAGCAGTATCATCATGTTCCTATGATGATACCAAAGTGTTGGAGACACTAAACAATCATGAGAATCGTATTTCGAAACTTGAGGAGCTTTGTCGCGAGATGAATACCAATATCTCGGCACTACAAACGCTTGTCGAGGTATGGCAGAATGGCGACTACATCACAGGTGTAACACCTGTTATTGAGCAGGGTGAGACCATTGGCTATGTTATCACATTCGCTAAGGGTGACTCTATCACCATCTACCATGGCGAGGATGGTGCTGATGGCGAGGATGGTGCAAATGGCGCTGATGGCAAGGATGGCGTAACGCCCGTTATCGGTGTGCGTCAGGATAGCGATAACATCTACTACTGGACACTTAATGGCGAATGGCTTACCGATGAGGCGGGCAACAAGATTAAGGCTTCGGGCATAGATGGCAAGGATGGCGTCAACGGCGAAGACGGCAAGGATGGTGTCAACGGCGAAGATGGCAAGGATGGTGCTAATGGTGCTGATGGTGCTGATGGCAAGGATGGTGCTGATGGCAAGGATGGCATCACTCCACAGCTAAAGATTGAGGATGACTATTGGTGGCTCTCTACCGACAATGGTCTTACATGGACTCAGCTTGGCAAGGCTAAGGGCGAGGATGGTGTGAACTATTGCGAGGTATTCAAGGGTGTTACGGAGGATGACAACTATGTATATTTCACCCTCGCAGACGACAGCACTATCGCTGTGCTTAAGGATAAGGAGTTCTCGTTAGAGCTTAATGTCGAGAAGTTCAACTACTCGCTTGGCTACACCTACTCATTTGAGTACACTATCACTGGTGCAACTACAGCTACCGAGCTTGAGGTTATCGGCTCAAACAACCTTCAGCCTACCGTTGACAGCTACACCCTCAGTGATGGTGTTGCTACGGGTAAGATTACCGTTGAGATGCCTAAGGCTATCATTCCACACGCTACTGTGGCTGTTCTTGCGAGCGATGGCCGTAGCAAGGTTGTGATGAAGGCGGTACACTTCTACTACGAGGGCTACGAGGATATCGATGAGGGTGTGCTTATCATCACCTCAGGTCAGGCGCTTCAGTTCCCTAAGGAGGGTGGAGATATCGCTGTTGGCGTACAGACCAACCTCAGCTACCGCGTAGAGATTCCTGAGGAGTACTCATGGCTCACTGTTGCCGATACACGCGCAGCACTACGCGAGGAGACCCTAACTTTCCACGCAGAGCCTAACGAGGGCAACCCACGCTATGCCTTTGCATATCTTATCGACCTTGCAGATAATAGCATTAAGCAGACCATCTACTTTGGTCAGGTTGCCGACAATGCGCTTATGGGCGAGGAGGTGATGTTTGCTGATGAGACCTTTAAGAACTATATGATTAAGAGCTTCGATCTCAATAAGGATGGTATCCTCTCGAAGTCAGAGGCTTTGGAGGTTAAGAGCGTCACAGTAGCTAAAACCGTAGCCGACCTTACAGGTCTTGAGTGGTGTATTAACCTTAAGTCGCTCACATGCTCATCAAACACAAAACTCACTCTACTTAACACCTCCTCTTTTGCTCAGCTCGAAGAACTCAATATCAACGGCTCTAAGATTGCCGCTATCGACCTAAGCCAAAACCTTCGTCTTAAGAGACTCGATGTAAGCAGTTCACAGATTACCGAGCTTAACTTTGAGAATAACAACGAGTTGGTAACACTTTATTGCCATAGCATATCTACACTTACAAATACTACTCTTGTATTGGACAACCACCCATACCTTGACCAACTCTCATGTTATAACAACAAACTTACAAAGCTTGATATTTCGGGTTGTCCAGCACTTAAAATTCTCTATTGTTATACCAATCTTCTTACCGAGCTTGATATTACACACTCCCCTGAAATAACTCTGCTTAGCTGTCACGGAAACGATATTGGTGAGCTTAATTTCTCAAACAGCACCAAGCTTCGCGAGTTTCACTGCAATAAAAAGATGGTTGAGCTGAATCTATCGGCTTGTATGGATCTTATCACCTTCTCTCTTTATCGATCTGCCGATGACTCGGATAATCTTCGTGAAATAAATCTTGGCTCAGTACCAGGTGTTACAGCGTTAAGTCTTACTATTTACACTCCTCTGTCAAATGACGAGCAATATACCTTTACGGTAACAGGCGAGTATATCCAGTCACTAATTATTAGAAGTAGATATGATGATGGAACATCTACTCCTCTCAGATACACTGTGTTTGACAAACTTGTTCTTAATACACCTAATCTTACATCGCTTGAAATTGCGGGATACTCTAATCCTAAGCTCAAGCTTACAGATGTGCCAAAGCTTGAGTCTTTTACGCTTGATAGTTCGAAGGTAGTAGAACTTGACCTAACCGAGGTGCCTAAGCTAACTACCCTTGATATCCAGAAGTCAACTAAAATGACTAAGCTTGATATTAGCAATTGTACAGAGCTTAATCAGTTTACGCTCCACTCTGAAGGTTTGTGCAATCTCGATATTTCGAATAACACAAAACTCACAAATCTCAATATCAACAAAGCATCAAGCCTAAAGAGTTTGGATTTATCTAATTGCCTTAAGATTAACAAATTGAATCTTGATCTTGTAGAGAGTCTTTCGTATTTGAATGTTGGTGAAAATGAGAACTTGGTAACTATTGGTTCATCTTCTCTTGAACGTCTAAGTTGTGATTTAACTATTGTTGCTCCATTGGCTAAACATCTAAAACTTGATGTCTATGAGAATATTAAAATCAATATTGATGCATGCCCTAATATCGAATCTCTTGAAATCATAGATGATCTTTATGGTGTTAGCAGCATAAATCTTGCTAATCAAACTAAGCTAAAGACAATCAGTATGTCTTGTGCGGGTGGCAAGTATGATCTAACTAATAATAGTGAACTCACAAGTATTACCCTTTTGGGCAACATCGCATCGGTTAATGCTTCAGGGTTACCTAAACTTGAGAGTATTACCTTATCCAAGACCGACTATGCTAATGTGAGCAACTGCCCTGCGTTGGAAAAATTTAGCGCATCCACTTTAGGTGGCGTAAATCTTAGCAACTCTCCACGCCTCAAGGAGTTTAAGGCTCGTTGTTTCTTTGAGTCACTTAACCTAAGTAATTTACAACTTCTTCATACGGTTTATTGCCTTGAGCCTTCTAGTGTTTCTGGTGATCCTACACTTGCAAAGCTAAATGTCAGCGGATGTACTAAACTTAAGGAGTTGACATGTTACGGCAATCCATGGCTAACATCTATTGATCTTGGTGGTTGTTCAGCATTATCAACTCTTAGAACAAATACATGCGAGCGCCTTACATCGCTTGGACTTAACGACTGCGTGGCACTTACACAAATAAATTGCTATGAGTGTGCAATTACTCACCTTGATGTTTCACACTGCCCAAAGCTCACAACGCTCGACTGCTCACCAATGCTGGGTGATGGCCTTGAGAAGCTATATGTTACCTCGGCACAGAAGATAACTAAGGTAACTGAGAACCGCAACACCAGCAACATCCCTGCCAAAACAAAGATTGTTGTTGTCGATGCAGAGTAGTTGCGCTATCGCAACCAAAACAGATAGGGTCATCCTAACGGGGTGACTCTATCTGTTTAGTTAGTGGGAGAGTATGGAGAGATGTTAATACGCCTAACAACATATAGAAACTCAAACATCATAAGATTGGGTATCATCTGAAGCATAGAACTATCTTATCTGCTAAACACATCATTTACTCCCTTTTATATTATAGAATAGTCCATTTTGCAGTGTTAAAAAGTTAACAACGAAAATCCTATGATATTTCATTCAAAATGTGTAAATTTGCGCCGATTTTTGTTTGGTAAACAGACTGAAACGACAAGTTTGAAATATAATATAATCGTATATAGATATGAAGGAGAAGAGATTTATTACATGTGATGGTAACTATGCTGCAGCACATATTGCATATATGTTCTCAGAGGTAGCTGCCATCTATCCCATCACCCCATCGTCAACAATGGCAGAGCTTGTAGATGAGTGGTCTGCTCAGGGTAAGACAAACATCTTTGGCGATACAGTTAAGGTGGTGGAGATGCAGTCTGAGGCAGGTGCGGCAGGTGCTGTACATGGCTCTTTGCAGAGTGGCGCGTTGACATCTACATTTACAGCTTCACAGGGACTACTATTGATGGTTCCTAATATGTACAAAATCGCTGGCGAGTTGCTCCCTGGCGTATTCCATGTTTCGGCACGCTCGTTGGCTGCTCAGGCACTCTCTATCTTTGGTGATCATCAGGATGTTATGGCTGTGCGCCAGACAGGCTTCGCCATGCTCGCTACATCATCTGTGCAGGAGGTAATGGATTTGGCAGGTGTGGCTCACATCGTGGCATTGAAGGCTCGCATTCCTTTTGTTCACTTCTTCGATGGCTTCCGCACATCTCACGAAATACAGAAAATTGAGCTTATTGACGAGGCTTCGCTATCGGCTATGTTCGACCGTGACGCATTGAAGGCCTTCCGTCAGCGAGGACTAAACCCTGAGCGCCCTGTAACACGCGGTACAGCTCAGAACCCTGATATCTACTTCCAGACACGCGAGGCTGCTAACAAGTTCTATGACGCTGTGCCTGATATGGTTGCTGAGACCATGGCTAAGATATCTGAGATTACTGGTCGTGAGTATAAGCCATTCACATATTATGGCGACCCTGAGGCAGAGAATATCATCATAGCTATGGGCTCTGTAACAGAGACTATAAAGGAGTGTGTGGACTATCTCCGCACACAGGGCAAGAAGGTCGGTGTAATTACCGTACACCTATACCGCCCATTCTCAGCCAAGTACCTCTTCAATGTGTTGCCTAAGTCTGTTAAGCGTATCTGCGTGCTTGACCGTACTAAGGAGCCAGGTGCTAATGGCGAGCCATTGTTCCTCGATATTCGTGATGCTTTCTACGAGTGTGACGCCCGTCCAATGATTATCGGTGGTCGTTATGGCCTATCATCTAAGGATACTACACCTGCTCAGATGTTGGCTGTGTTTGCTAACCTTGAGGCTAACGAGCCTAAGAACCACTTTACAGTAGGTATAAATGATGATGTTACAATGCTCTCATTACCTATTGGCAAGGAGATATCTATGGCTAAGGAGGGTACTTTTGAGGCTCTGTTCTTCGGTCTTGGCTCGGATGGTACCGTAGGTGCTAATAAGAACTCTATTAAGATTATTGGTGGCTCGACAAACAAGTATTGTCAGGCATACTTCTCATACGACTCTAAGAAATCGGGTGGTTATACATCATCGCACCTACGCTTTGGTGATAACCCTATCACCTCGCCATACCTTGTTACAACGCCCGACTTCGTAGCTTGCCATGTACCATCGTATGTCGAGAAGTATGATGTGTTGAAGGGTCTTAAGCGTGGTGGCTCGTTCCTTCTTAACTCTGTGAACGATGCTGAAACGACATGCCGTACACTTCCTGCACACATGAAGGCATACCTCGCTAAGAAGGGTATTAACTTCTACATCATCAACGCCACAAAGATTGCCGCAGAGCTTGGTCTTGGCTCTCGTACAAATACAATCATGCAGGCAGCCTTCTTCAAGATTGCCGATATCATCCCTATCGAGAAGGCTGTAGAGGAGATGAAGAAGGCTATCTACAAGTCATACGGCAACAAGGGCGAGGATATCGTAAACATGAACTACGCCGCTGTGGATGCAGGTTGTGAGGCGGTAGTTAAGGTTGATGTACCTGCTGAGTGGGCAAACATTGAGGTTGAGGCTGTTGAGAACAATGCCGATGCCGATATACCAGCATTTATTAAGAATGTTTGTAAGCCTATCGATGCTCTTAAGGGCGATATGCTTCCTGTATCTGCATTCAATGGCAGAGAGGATGGTACTTGGGACAACGGCACTGCAGCGTACGAGAAGCGTGGCATAGCTACATCGGTACCAAAGTGGAAGATTGAGAACTGTATCCAGTGTAACCAGTGTGCCTATGTATGTCCTCATGCTGCTATCCGCCCATTCCTCGCTACTGAGGAGCAGGCGGAGGCATCAGGTCTTGAGTGGAAGCAGGGCTTGGGTGAGACTAAGCACCTTAGGTTCCGTATTCAGGTATCTCCACTCGACTGTACAGGTTGTAACAACTGTGTAGATGTGTGTCCTGCTAAGGATAAGGCTTTGGAGCTTCGTCCTTTGGCAGAACAGCTACACGAGGCAGCAAACTGGACTAAGGTGACTAAGGAGATTGGTTATACGGAGCATGTAGATAAGACCAAGTCGGTTAAGAACTTGCAGTTTGCGCAGCCATTGTTTGAGTTCTCAGGTGCTTGTGCTGGTTGTGGTGAGACTCCATATATTAAGGCTATCACACAGCTCTTCGGTGACCGTATGATGGTGGCTAACGCTACAGGTTGTACCTCTATCTACTCAGGCTCAGCACCTTCAACACCTTACTGTACAAATGCTAAGGGTCAGGGTCCTGCATGGGCTAACTCACTCTTTGAGGATAACGCTGAGTTCGGTCTCGGTATGCGCATTGGTGTAGAGAAGATTCGTCAGGGTCTTGAGGATGTGATGCGTAAGGCTATTGCCGAGTGCAACTGCTGCTCTGAGGAGCTTAAGGCTACAATGCAGGAGTGGATTGACGCTCGTCACCTTGCTGCTGCCTCACGCGAGGTTACTGCACGCCTACTCCCAATGGTCGAGGCTTGCAATTGTAACTATTGCAAGACTATCCTTGAGTATAAGGATTGGCTTGTTAAGAAGTCTCAGTGGATTATCGGTGGTGACGGCTGGGGCTACGATATCGGCTTCGGTGGTGTAGACCATGTACTCGCTTCGGGTGAGGATGTAAATATCCTTATCGTTGATACCGAGGTATACTCTAACACAGGTGGTCAGTCGTCTAAGTCTACACCTGTGGGTGCTGTGGCTAAGTTCGCATCAGCAGGTAAGCGCATCCGCAAGAAGGATATCGGTGCTATCGCTATGACCTATGGCTATGTATATGTTGCTCAGGTATCTATCGGTGCATCACAGCAG
>CALGRZ010000065.1 GCA_937880705.1 uncultured Alistipes sp. | reverse complement strand
CGTCATGCTGGCAAACGTCACCGGCTCGGCCAACTTCGCCGCCGTGGAGTACTACTTCAAGTGGGCACAGCCGCTGCCCCTCTTCGTGGTGCTGTTTATCGGCTTCGGCATGAAGGCGGGTCTCTTCCCCATGCACATCTGGTTGCCGGAGGCCCACCCCGCAGCACCCTCTCACGTCTCGGCCATAATGTCGGGTGTGATGATTAAGACGGGTGTCTACGGCATTATACGCCTTATGCAGGCCGTGGATCAGAATAGCGACTTGCTCTACGCCATAGGTCTTATCGTGCTGCTGTCGGGCATAGTAACCGGCCTGTGGGGTGTCATCCTGGCTGCCCTGCAGAACGACATCAAACGACTGCTGGCCTACTCCAGTATCGAGAATATCGGCGTGATACTCATCGGTCTCGGCATTGCTGCCGTGGGCCATGCCGCAGGTAGCGACCTCATCGGCATGTGCGGCATGTGCGGTGCTCTGCTGCACACAGTCAACCACTCGCTGTTCAAGACAATGTTGTTCCTCGGCGCAGGTAACATCTACTCGAAGATGCACACCACGGCGATGAACCAGATGGGTGGTCTGGCAAAGCATATGCCCCTCACGGCCATACTCTTTATGATGGCTACGGTGGCCATCTGCGCCCTGCCCCCTCTCAACGGCTTTGTATCGGAGCTGCTGATCTACATCGGCATGTTTAACGGCGTGAGCGATGGACATGAGGTGCTCTACTCGGTAGCCGGCATCATCGCCCTCTCGCTCATCGGAGGTCTTGTCGTGCTGGCCTTCACAAAGCTCTACGGCATGGTATTCCTCGGCTCGCCCCGCTCACACCATGTTGCCGAGAGCCAGGAGGTTGACACCCTGCGCATAGTTGCAATGTGCTTTCCTGCCGTGGGCATACTCTTCATCGGTCTCTTCCCGCAGATCGCCATCATACCCATCGCCACGGTAGCCAATGCCGTGACGGGTAACGACATAGGCTCGGCCATCGACCACTTCTCGCCCACGCTCAACACCCTCTCTGCAATGGGCTGGATGCTTATTGCCATCATCGTGCTGCTCTACATGCTTAAGCATCGCGCACAACGCAAGCGCACCATTAGCACAGGCCCCACATGGGGTTGCGGCTTCACCGCCCTGAATACCCGCATGCAGTACACCGGCGAGTCCTACTCTGAAGGTCTTGAGAACATCGCCAAGTCGCTGACGAAGAATACCATTGACGGTCGCGCTGTGGACAAGAGCGAGATCTTCCCCTCGGAGCACAACTACAACATCCGCCACAAGGATAAGGTCGACTCGCTGCTTGCCCGCTGGTGGGTTAAGCTGCTGCACCTGCTCAACGAGTATGTGATGCGTCTGCGCACGGGTCGCGTGAACGTCTACATCACCTTTGCACTCGTATTCCTTATCGCCGTGCTGCTGCTCTCGATTGTAGGCATTTTGTAAAACCCAAAACTTTGACTTATGTTGGTAAAACTACTCAATACACTGCTCATGGTCGTTGTGGCACTCTCGATTACGGGTGTCATCAACCGCACACGCGCGCTGCTGGCCGGTCGTAAGGGCATCCGCTTCTTCCAGCACATCTACAACGTGCAGCTACAACTTAAGAAGGGTTCGGTCTACTCGCCTACGACCACCATCCTCTTCCGCATAGCCCCTTGCGTCTACCTCGGCGCAGCTATAGTAGCCTTCTTGTTTATACCTGTTGCCGACCTGTGGCCCGTATTCTCGTTCCATGGCGACATCATCTTCGTGGCCTACCTGCTGGCCTTGGCGCGTGTGGCACTTGTGCTGGCCGCCCTCGACACGGGAAGCTCTTTCGAGGGCATGGGAGCCTCGCGTGAGGCCCTCTATGGTGCACTCGTCGAGCCTGCGCTGATGATGGGTATGGCCACCCTGGCACTCTTCTGCGGCTACTCATCCTTTGCCGAGATATTCTCAACAGCACAGGAGCTCTCGATGAACCTCACCGTGGTGCTGCTGCTCGTGGCCTACGTCTTTGTCATCATCCTCTTCATCGAGGCGGGCCGTGTTCCGGTGGATGACCCCCGCACGCACCTCGAGCTTACGATGATACACGAGGTGATGTGCCTCGACTACTCGGGCATCGACATGGCGATGATACATATCGCCGGCTGGCTGAAGAACGCCATCTTCGCGATGATCGCCGCCAATGCCGTGTCGGTAGTCTTCTCGTTCCACTGGTGGTTTGCCACGCCTCTGGCCATCATCGTCACGGGTGTTGCCATCGGCGTTGTGGAGTCGCTGCGTGCCCGCAACAAACTCACGCGCAACACCACCTACATACTCACCATCGTGGCCATGTCGGCCCTGGTGCTGCTGACCGGTTTCTTGCTAATCCAAAATATCGAAATATAGTATGACCCTATCACTTATTATATTGTATGTGCTGACGCTCATCTACCTCTCTATTGCCGAGCGTTTCAGAAACCACACCACCATCCTTGCCATACAGGGCATCCTGCTCTTTGGCATCGCCCTGGCGCGTCTGCATGCCTTCCACCCCGTGGAGTTGAGCTTCATCATCATCGAGACACTCATCTTCAAGGCTGTGGTCATCCCTGCCATCCTCCTTCGCGTGATCAACAAGACGAAGATCAACCGCATACACTCCTCGTCATCGCAGTTTGGTGCGCTGGTGATGTCAATCGTGGCACTTGTGGCCAGCTGCACGATTACCTACTACATGGCCGACGACCGCACCGACATGATCTTCTTCGGTGTCGCGCTCTACGCTCTGCTCACGGGACTTATACTCATCGTCACACGCAAGCGTATCTTCGCCCATCTGGTCGGCTTCCTCGTTATTGAGAATGGTGTATTCCTCTTCTCGATGGCTATCGGCGTTGAGCTGCCCATGCTTATCAACCTGGCCATCATGCTCGATATCCTCATCTCGATACTTATCCTCGGCATGTTCCTGCGCCGTATGGACGACGATATTCACACCGATGAAACGGATGCTCTAACCTCAATTAAAGATTAACACCATGCTGGCATATATAATCATCTCGCTTGTGTTGGCCATCGCGCCTCTGGCTCTGCGCACGGAGCGCGCCACACACTTCACCGCAACACTCTTCGTCGTGGTGCAGGCTACGGCCATCTTCTCGATAATCTACAACGGCCTGGTGGACCAGACGCTGCTCTACATCTTCCGCGCCGATGCCATGGCCATACTCTTCCACATATTGATGACCGCCGTGCTGATATTTACACTCATACACTCGTCATCGTATCTCAAGGCCGAGAGTGTGACAATAGGCTCGTATAAGGCCTACTACACGCTGCTTATGCTGCTTGCTGTGGCCATCAGCTGCGTCTACTACTCTTCGAACGTGGCTATGACATGGGTCTTTCTGGAGGCTACGACGATCTGCTCGGCAGGTATCATCTACCATCGTGAGTTCCAGCACTCGCTGGAGGCCACATGGAAGTATATCTTCGTCTGCTCGACAGGTATTGCCATGGCCTACCTCGGCATCCTGCTACTCTCGACCGTAGCCACCGAGGGCTCGCTGGACTATGTGGCTCTGCGCAGTGTCATCGCCGAGGGTAACCCCCTATACCTCAAGGTAGCCTTCCTGCTCATCGTTGTGGGCTACAGCTGTAAGATGGAGATCTTCCCGCTCTACACCGTGGGCGTGGATGCCAACTACGCTGCCCCCGCCCCCGCCTCGGCATTTATCTCTACGGCCTTGGTCAACGCGGGCTTCCTCTCAATCATGCGTATCTACACCCTCTACTCGGCAGCCGGCGAGGTCTTTGTGTGGGCCCGCCACCTGATGATACTTATCGGTGTGCTGTCGCTGGCCGTGGGTGCTATGTTCATGCGCCGCACCAACAACTACAAGCGTTTCTTGTCGTACTCGACAGTCGAGAATATGGGTATCGTAGCTATCGGCATGGGTATCGGCGGCGTGGCTCTGTGGGCTGCGGTGTTCCATGTCGTGTGCCACACCTTCATCAAGAGCTCGATGTTCTATCAGGTGGGCATCATACGCCACATCTACGACAGTTACAGCATCAACCGCATCGGTAACTACATGAACATCAACCCTGTGGGTGCCGTAGGCTTTACCGTTGGCACCATGGTGCTGCTGGCCTTCCCGCCCTCGCCGCTCTTCATCTCGGAGGTGATGATCTTCTCCGAGGTGGTCAGCGTAGGCAGCTGGTGGCTGCTGGTGCTGATGCTCATACTCATGTGCGTAGTGATCTACTCGGTGTGGTCGCGCACGATGCGTCTGGGCTACCACTCTAATCAGGATACGCTCCACCTCTCGGAGGTAAACCGCCGATTGTCATACTCGGCAGCCATCCTGCTGCTCGTGGCCATCGTCATCGGCCTATGGCAGCCCGAGATACTCAAACAAGCTATTGACACCATCGTAAATATCGGATAATATGAATCTATATTATAGGACAAACAATACAGCCTCGGCCGTCAAGCTCGCCGACATTCCGTTGGTGGAGTATGTCGACCTCTACAACGACCTTAAGGAGCGTATGTCTATCAGCAACTACCACGTTGCGCACTACTTCGCCACGGAGGTCGAAAATGGTCTTAAGTTCTACATCATACTGCTCGACGACAGCTCATCCGAGGTGCTTATCAGCTCGTTCCAGCCCGACTACTATGCCGAGGGTCTGGCCTCGCTCACGGCCCTTCACCCCGAGTTTCACCCCTTCGAGCGCGAGATGTACGAGCTCTACGGCATACCCTTCGACAAGCACCCGTGGCTGAAGCCTCTGCGCTTCTCGCACGACCGCCGCGACAAGTCGTCGACCATGGATAGCTACCCCTTCTACCGCATTGAGGGTGACGAGCTGCACGAGGTCAACGTAGGCCCCATCCATGCCGGCATCATCGAGCCGGGTGCCTTCCGCTTTATCTGCAATGGCGAGCAGGTGCTCCACCTCGAGATAGCTCTGGGCTACCAGCATCGCGGTGTCGAGGCGGAGATGACACGAAATCAGAACCGCCTGCGCCAGACGCTCATCGCCGAGAGCATCGCCGGTGACACGGCCGTGGGTCATGCAACGGCCTATGCCGAACTTGTGGAGAAGCTCGCCGAGTGCAACATCCCGAGCGACCTGAAGCGTGAGCGCATGGTTGCTATCGAGCTGGAGCGCATCGCCATGCATATCGCCGACACGGGAGCTCTGGCCACCGACATCGGCTTCCAGCTCTATCAGGTGGCCTGCGAGGCACTGCGCACGATGACCATCAACACCACACAGGCGTGGTGTGGCAACCGCTTTGGCAAGAGCGTGATACGCCCCATGGGCACCAACCACCCCTTAACCGAGGCGAAGATCGAGATGATACGCAACAACATACGCGAGATACGTCGTCGCTACAACGAGGTGCGCTGCGACATCCTGGAGGCACCTACGCTTCTGGCACGTTTCGAGCAGTGCGGCCTTGTGCCCAAGGCCGAGATGGAGCGCATCGGCGGTGTGGGCATGGCGGCACGTTCGAGTGGTCTGCTGCGCGACATACGCGCTACGCACCCCTCGGGCTTCTATGCCGAGGAGTTCCACCACGAGCCCATAGTCAAGAGCCACGGCGATGTGATGTCGCGCCTCATGACACGCCTCGACGAGGTGTTGCAGAGTGCCGACTACATCGAGCAGCTACTCGCCGCGTATAGGCCTACGGGTGAGCTTTCAGCACCCGACTACAACGCCGCTCTGATGCCCGAGGCACTCTCCTTCTCGCTTGTCGAGGGCTGGCGCGGTGAGATATGCCACGTTGCCATTACCGACAGCGAGGGTAACATCGCAAAGTATAAGATTAAGGATCCCAGCCTCCACAACTGGCTCGGCCTGGCCATAGCCGTGCGCTCGGAGGGTATCTCGGACTTCCCTATCAACAACAAGAGTTTTAACCTGTCGTACTGCGGTCACGACCTATAAACCATAGAGTTATGCTATTTGGAAAAGCAAAGATACTGCGCAGCCACGGCTGGCAATATATCCCCGACCTAAAGAACGTGACCCTCACCGAGGAGTTCCGAGGCTTCCCGCTGCTGACCGAGACCGACGATAAGACGGACATGGAGCGTGCCGCAAAGATATGCCCTACGGGTGCTATCGGCTGCTCGCCCCTCACGCTCGACATGGGCAAGTGTCTGTTCTGTGGCGAGTGTCAGCGTTGTGCCCCGAAGAACATCAAGTTCACGAACAACTACCGCATGGCGGCCACCAAGCGCGAAGACCTCATCGTGAAGGCCGGACAGCAAGAGCCCAAGTTTGATAGTGAGGCCATACGCCCCGAGATTGCAAAGTACTTCGGCAAGGCGTTGCAGCTGCGCGAGGTATCGGCCGGTGGCGATGCCTCGATAGAGATGGAGCTCGGTGCTACGGGCAACGTAAACTTCGACTTTGGTCGCTATGGCGTCGGCTTCACCGCCTCACCGCGCCATGCCGACGGTCTGGTGCTCACAGGCCCCATAAGCCAAAATATGGCCGAGGCACTGGATATATGCTACCACGCCATTGCCGAGCCCAAGATATTGGTTGTATGTGGCTCGGAGGCTATCTCGGGAGGTCTCTATGCCGAGAGTCCCGCTGTGGAGCGTTCGTTCCTTGACAAGTACCACGTCGACCTCTGGCTGCCGGGCACACCGACACACCCGATGTGCTTCATCGACGGCATCACACGTCTGCGCGAGAAGCGATAACGAGATGCGATAACAAGGAGCGAAAAGAGAAAATGGCTGTCCAACTCTGCTTGTTGCGACAGCCATTTTACTATACAATATGTGCTCCTCACCACATGTACTCCTCACCACATGTGCTCCTCGAGCTATGCTCGTTCGTAGGTGCGGAACTCAAACGGATACTCATACTCCTCACCGCGCTCATAACGCTCGGCCTTGACCAATCGCCACTCCGTCTGGCTAATCTCGGGGAAGGAGGTATCACCCTCATAGTCGTGCTCGACGTGGGTGAGGTATATCCTGTCGGCCAACTTCATAGCCTCGGCATAGATCTGTCCGCCACCGATAACGAATACCTCCCTATCGTCGGCAGCCATGGCCACAGCCTCCTCGAGCGAGTGCGCCGTGAGAGCACCCTCGAACTGCACGTCGGAGCGCGTAACCACGATGTTGGTACGCTTTGGCAGGGGCTTCGAGCCGAGCGACTCGAAGGTCTTGCGACCCATGATCACCGCATGACCCGAGGTAGTGGTGCGAAAGAAGCGCATATCCTCTTTGATATGCCACAGGAGGGTGTTCTCCCCTCCGATGATGCCATTCTGGGCAACAGCAACAATGATACTTACCATACTCTAAAACGATAAAGGTGCTTTGATGGCCGGGTGAGGGTCGTAGCCCTCAAGGGTGAAGTCCTCGTAGCGGTAGTCAAAGATAGACTTCACCTCGGCGTTGAGGTGCATCGTGGGCAGCTTGCGTGGCTCGCGGCTCAACTGCTCGTCGGCCTGCTCAAGGTGGTTCAGGTAGAGGTGTGCATCACCCAGCGTATGGATAAACTCACCCGCCTCGAGGCCACACTCTCGAGCTATCATCATCAGAAGCAGCGCATACGACGCGATGTTAAACGGTACGCCAAGGAAGGTATCGGCACTACGCTGATAGAGCTGACACGACAGCCTGCCCTCGGCAACATAGAACTGAAACATCGTATGGCACGGAGGCAGGGCCATATCCTCCACATCGGCAACATTCCACGCCGAGACAATCATACGCCGCGACGAGGGGTTACGCTTTATGGTATCTATAACCTGCTTAATCTGGTCTATGGTCGAGCCATCGCCCTTGGGCCAGCTACGCCACTGGTAGCCATAGACATGGTTCAGGTCACCAAAGCGGTAGCCCTCGATGGGTGACTCTACGCCCGCAGCCCCGAGGAAGGTATCCATATCCACGGGCAGAACGCCATGCTTGACACACAGCTCGTTATAGTAGCGATAGGCATCGCTATCCCAGATATGTACTCCATTCTCGACAAGGTACTTGATGTTGGTATCGCCACGCAGGAACCATAGCAGCTCGTGGATGACGCCCTTGAGGAAGACACGCTTGGTGGTCAGCAGCGGAAAGCCCTGCTGAAGGTCAAAACGCATCTGGTAGCCGAAGATACCCTTGGTGCCCGTGCCGGTACGATCACCACGCACAACACCCTCGTGACGTATCTTGGCCAGTAGTTCGAGATATTGTTTCATCGGATTTGAAATTTTTCCATTGTAAGCCCCGCGGCCTCATCGAGGCGAATGTAGTGTGCCACATCGTCGCTCCAGTCGCTTAAGAACATCACGCGGAAGCCATCCATCAGGCAGTCGTGGGCCAGATGCATGTGGCCGAAGATGTAGCAATCGACCTCGCCATGGCGGGCATGATGCTCTACGGCATACTCCTTCAAAAAGCCGAGGTCGGCAACCGTGATATGGCTCTTCGAGTGGTTCTTGCGCGACTTACCACTCCACCACTGCCCGAACTTAAGTGCCAGGTCGGGATGTACCAACCAGCGGAAGAGCACCCGTGCCGTAGAGGAGCGGAAGATGGTGTTCATCAGGCGCAACATGGGCTGACCCGAGATATTCATATTGTCGCCGTGCGCAAGGTGCAGAGTATGACCACCTATGCGGACAATCTCGGGGTGAAGGTGCAACTTTATGCCGCACTCTTTGGTGAAGTACTCTCCGCACCACATGTCGTGGTTACCGATAAAGAGGTGCACCTCGACACCACGGTCGACCATATCGGCCAGACGACCCAGCACACGCACAAAGCCCTGCGGCACCACCCTATGGTACTCAAACCAGAAGTCGAAGACATCGCCCATAAGGTAGATAGCCGTCGCATCACAAGCCACCGTGTCGAGCCAACGACACAGAGCCAGCTCCACGCGGCGGGCATCAGACGACTGTCCGGCACCGAGGTGTATGTCCGACAGGAAGTAGATCATCAGAGCAGCTCGTTAAGCGTTCTCTCGAGGTCGGCAACAACCAACGAGGTTACCTTGAGGTTACCCTCGCGGTCGATAATAAATGCCGTAGGCAGCTGCGCCACGTTATAGGTAGACAGAGGGGCAATATCGGTAGCAAGCACCGACACCCAGGGCAGACGCTGCTCGCGCACAGCCTCGATCCACACCGACTCGTTGGCATCGGCCGAGACGTGATAGATCTCGAAACCGCGGTCGTGATAGCTCTCATAGAGGGGCTTCAGCTCGGCATTGATGTTGTTGCACACGGCATCGTTAGCCGACCAGAAGTAGAGCAACACAACCTTACCGTCGAGGTCCGACAGGCGGTGGCTTCTCTTGTATATATCCTGCAACTCCAGATCGGGGTACGACCTCTCGGTGACACTCTCGCCAAGGCGTATGACAGCCTCACGCTGCTCCAGGTCGGCCTCCAGAATGGCGATATAGGGCGAGTCGGGATAACGCTCCTTCAGGCCGTCGATCACCGTGCGTATGTGCGCCACGTTGATGCCGTAGCCGTCGAGCTGCGGGATGTAGTTCTCGGCAACCGTATGGCGCATAGCATAGAAGGCGGCAAGGCGATCACGGTTGGTGCCCACGAAGGTCACCTGGGCACGAATAGCCTCACGCGCAGCACGGTAGGCATCCATCTCCCAATCGTCAAACGAGCGGTTGCCGGCCGAGATATTCTCCACGATACCCGTGAGGCGGTCGGCAGCGGCAAAGTAGGCGCGGTTGAACTCTCGGATGAGTGCCGACTCCTCCGAGCCCTCAACGGTGTAGTTCAGGAAGATGTCGCCGGCAGACTCCAGCGTGATGTCGTCACCCGGTGCTACGACAAGTGTCACAGGGCGGCTCTTCTCGGCAAAGGTGAGGCGGTAGAAGCGGGGTGATGACTCCTCAACGCCAAACTCAAAGCTGAAGGCTCCATTGTCGGCGAGTGCCACAGCACCCACCCTCTGGGGTGTTGTGAAGTTGTCTGACACGCGCTCCAAAAATACGCTGTCGGCCTTGGTGCCTACGAAACGACCCGAAATAGTGGTCTTAACGCCATCGTTAGATGTCGTGCACGATGTTATTATGGCGACCATAGCGAGGGTCGCAAAAAGCAATTTCTTCATCTTACTTATTAATAGTTGCGTGGCCCGGCCACGATTAATCGGTTACTTATGTGTCGTATGGCGCATCTTATGGCCGCCCTTTTGAAGCTTGCGACCGCCGTTGCGCTGTTGTGGCTTGCGGCCCTTCTGGTTGCGCTGGGGCAGACTCTGGCGATACTCGCTACGCATGTGGGTGATGGCCGAGAGATCCATCTCCGCACCCTTGCCCGACATGAGGCGTATATCGCGGATGATAGCCTCGTTGTTGGGGTGCTCGTTGTTGTACTCGTAGCTCTTCGTGCGCATGTAACGCGCCATGTTGACTATCTCGGCCGAGCTGTGTCCCTTATCGCTCTCCGTAGCGATGGCACGCACAAACTGCTGTGTGTACTTGCCGTAGTGCTTGAACATGATGCGCGACTGGGGGTAGCGCAACTTTCTTGGTCTGACGGTTAAATCTTGGCGTGAAGGTTGCTGGTAGGGAGAATCGACATCCAACTTAAAGTCAGACATGATAAAGAGATGGTCCCACAACTTATGCTTAAAGTCGGCAGTATCGCGCAGCAGCGGGTTTAGGTTACCCATAACGGCGATCACGGCCTTGGCCTGTCGTGTGCGCTCCTGTCTGTTTTCGATCTCCATGAGCGAGTCGACCATCTCGTGGATATGTCGACCATACTCCGGCAAATAGAGTTTACGTCTTGTGTAGTTATAATTCTTTTTCATGCTAATCATAAACAATGGATATTTCGGCAAATATACTCCATGCGGTCCAATATTATACTACGTTTGGGGCATTCTCGCAAGGGGTACTTGCACAGTTCGACAAAGTGTCGCACCTTTACAAATATTGTGACCATTTGACCATAGTTCCAAAAGCCACGATTGCTACCACAAAGTAAATGCAAATTATTCACATATACAAACTATGACAAAAATTTTAATCGTTTTCTCGAACAAAAGTATGCGAAATTCGCTCGGTGAGCGTCTACGTTTTGAGGAGTTCGCCACCACCGAGGCCGACAGCACCACCGAGGCCGAGACGCTATGTCGCACTACGCAGTTCGATGTAGCCGTCGTGGATGAGGAGGTAGCCATCGAGAAGCTCACCATACCCGCCATAATCGTTACCAACCACCCCGACATGCCATCGGCTGTCGCAGCTCTGCGCCACGGTGCCATAGACTATCTTGCCACGCCCATAGATATGAACCGTCTGCTGGAGACCCTGCGACAGATAGATAGCGACGAGGCGGAGCCCCACATAAAGCTCGCACGCAACCATCCCAGACGCACGAACTGTGCCACACAGCCCATCATAGGCTCGTCGGAGGCTATCGAGCATGTGCGACACCTTATCACGCGCGTGGCTCCGTCGGATGCCCGCGTGATGGTTCTCGGCGAGAATGGCACGGGCAAAGAGCTTGTGGCACGCTGGCTACACCAGAAGAGCAACCGCAAGGCAGCACCCTTCGTTGAGGTCAACTGCGCAGCCATACCTGCCGAACTTATCGAGAGCGAGCTCTTTGGCCACGAGAAGGGCTCCTTCACCTCGGCCGTGAGGCAGCGCAAGGGTAAGTTCGAGCTGGCCGATGGCGGTACGCTCTTCATGGACGAGATTGGGGATATGTCGCTCTCGGCACAGGCCAAGGTGCTGCGTGCACTGCAGGAGAATAAGATCACGCGCGTGGGCGGCGACAGGGATATACCCGTAGATGTGCGCGTGGTGTCTGCCACAAACAAGGATATACGCCACGAGATTGCGGTGGGCAACTTCCGCGAGGATCTATACCACCGCTTGAGCGTCATCGAGATTGATGTGCCGCCACTGCGCGAGCGGCGTGGCGACATCGAGATGCTCGTCAAACACTTTATCGAGGAGATATGTTCGCGCAACGATGTTCAGACAAAGAGTATCGACCACGAGGCGGTACGCCTGCTCTCGGAGCGCAACTGGACGGGCAACATCCGCGAGTTACACAACGTGGTCGAACGCCTTATAATCCTCAGCGACGAGTGCATCACGGCCAACGAAGTGAGGCTCTACTGCCGCAACAGGTAGCTACCCGAAGAGTCGTGCTGCGAGCTCGTCGGTAGTCGACACCACCACCTCGGCACCTGCCGCGTAGAGCTCATCCGAGAAGCGGAAGCCCCACGCCACGGCGATGACGTCGATGCCGGCAGCAAGGGCCGTGCGCACATCGATGCCGGAGTCTCCGACCATCAGCGCACGTCGCTTCTCCACACCCGCAAGGCGCAGTATGTTCTCCACGATCATCGGGTCGGGCTTCAGAGGTGCACCCTCACGGTTGCCCTCGACGGCCAGGAAGTCTATGTCGGAGAAGAACTTCCGTATAAGGCGGTCGGTGCCATGCTGAAACTTGTTGGATGCTACGGCCAGCTTAACGCCCTCGCGTTGCAGACGACGCAGCAACTCGGGCATACCCTCATAGGGCGTTGTGTGACGGTCGATATTATCCACATAGTAGCGGCGGAACTGCGCCACGCACTCCTCGACGTAGCCATCATCTGCGGCCAACTCCGCAGGCAAGGCCCTCTCGACAAGGCGTTTGATGCCTCCACCGACCATCTGACGATACTCCGCATCGGTGTGCTCGGGGAGCTGACGACTGCGCATAACATAGTCCACCGAGGCTGCCAGGTCACCTATGGTGTTGAGCAACGTACCATCCAAATCGAATATTACAAGGTCGTATTTCATGGTGCAAATATACTATTATTTGGCGGAAAATTGTATCTTTGCGTTATGATTCGTCTATCTATCGTACTCGCGACATACAATCGTGCCGAGCAGCTTATGATAACACTGCGCTCGGTGGCGGAGCAGTGTGCCAAGGCTGCGCTGTGGGAGTGTGTGGTTGTGGATAACAACTCGCAGGACAACACCCGCGAGTGCGTGGAGCGTTTCATAGCCTCACATCCCGAGCTCAACATCAGCTATCACTTCGAGCCGAAGCAGGGCCTATCCCATGCGCGCAATGCGGGCATAGCCGCCTCCACGGGCGACATCATAGCCTTCATCGACGATGACGAGCGCATCACCTCGGAGTTCGTGGATGCCTACATCCACCTCTTTGACCATAGGGCCGATGCCGCAGCTGCCGGTGGCCGCATCATCGCCGACTACCCCACGGGGCGTCCTCGCTGGATGTCGCGCTACACCGAACAGCCCATAGCCAACCCCATGGACTTTGGCCACGAGGTGCGCCCATTCCCCAAGGGCCGTATCCCGGGAGGTGGCAACATGGCCATACGTCGCTCGGTGTTTGACACCATAGGCCTGTTCAACACCTCGCTGGGGCGCACAGGCAAGCTGCTCATAGGTGGTGAGGAGAGCGATCTGTTTGAGCGCATGGCCAACCGCGGCATGAGAGTCTACTACGCACCCCGCGCTGTGATGTACCACATCATACCCCGCGAGAAGCTCACGGATGACTACCTCTGTCGCCTCGCGTATAATATCGGTGTCAGCCAGCTCACACGCGCCACCATCTACAACCGCCAGACGGCCCTCATCCTTGGCGAGGCCGCAAAGTGGGTGGCTACCCTGCTACTATGCCTGGTGCACCGCCCCTGCCAGTCGCGCAAACTTATCACCCTGCGCTACCACATCAGCCGAGGCATATTTTCGAGGTAGCATAGCTCGTGCGAAGAGAGGTGCGTGGCCCGTGCGAAGAGGTGATCTTTTAGTCGAAAAAAGTGTACGTTTATTGAAATATTGTCCATATTGTTGCAACTTTAGCATATAATACTTATCTTTGTAGATAGATAGTTAGCAAAAGCGTAAATCATTTAACCTATTAAATTAATATTTGAGCGTATGAAAAAGTTTTTACTTTTGGTTGTTGCAGTAGTTTTTGCATCTACAGCATTTGCACAGGATTACAAGAACTCTATCGGTCTTCGTCTTGGTAACGGTGCCGAGATCCAGTACGAGCGTCACTTCTCTGCAAAGAACTACTTGGAGGTTAATGCAGGTCTCTATGGCTTCGGTAACTCATTCTTCGGTAATGCTACCTATAACTGGAACTGCTGCGAGTGGGATTGGACTCCCAACGCAGGTAAGTGGTTCCTCTCTGCCGGTGTCGGTGCATCACTCGGTTTGTGGGAGAAGGCTTTCCAGGTAGGTGTTGCCGGTGACGTTGCCTTCGGTATCCGCTTCAACAAGCCCGTAACCCTCTCGCTGGACTACCGTCCTACGGTATTCTTCCTGGGTAACAACTGGGGCAGAGGCTTTGCTAACGTAGGTCTTACCTGCACCTATAACTTCTAATCGGGAGCCAATAGCAGTACTCGGTACTGCCTCAATAAAGGTCCAAATGCGGATGCATTTGGACCTTTTTATTGTATCATAGGTACAAGTTAAGAATTATTTACTATATTTGCATATAGCATTTGTGCGAAACAACTAAAAACATTTACAATATGAAAAAACTTCTTTTGATGATGGTGGCAGTTATGTTTGCTGCCGGTGCCTCGGCACAGGATTGGTCTATCGGTGGTCGTGTTGGCTCGGGCTTCCAGGCCGTGGGTCAGTACAAGTACAATGGCAAGAACTATATCGAGGCTCGCTTTGGTGCTTCGTGGAATAACCCCGTTGTATCGACCGTTATCACTACCGACAACGACATCTACGCAAGCGAGGGCCGCGTTATGGCGGACTTCACCCTGCTTCACTACTGGCGTGCCGTCGAGATGGACTGGACACCCCGTGCCGGTCGTTGGTTCTTCGATGCCGGTGTCGGTGTCAATGTTGGTGGCAAGGCCCACTATGCCTATGTAGGTGTTGCCGGTTCGGCACGTCTGGGTATCACCTTCAATGGTGCTCCCGTAAGCCTCTCGCTGGACTGGACTCCCACCTTTGGCCCCGGCATCTTGTACGTTAGCCGCTACAACGAGGCCTTCTTCAACGAGCTTGGCCTGGCCAACTTAGGTATCACCTGCACCTATAACTTCTAAAGTTTTTAAGACAAAAGCGATAAGCTGCCTAACCACAAGGGGTTAGGCAGCTTATTATTTTTTGTGGTAGGGGTTAGGTATAGCACACCACTACCCAACAAATGTCGCCCGCGCTAATACCCATCAAGTCCTATCCGACTGCGCAAAAAATAGGACGAGTAGGACGGAATAGGAAGAGATGGGAAGAGATGGGAAGAGATGGGATAGCAGGTTGCTACCAAGTAAATGTCGGCCACGCTAATGCCCATCAAGTCCTATCAAGTCCTATTTAGTCCTATTGACTGCGCAAAGTCCTATCCGACTGCGCCCCTTACCACAGCAGACAAATTTCTTGTCAGAAGGGGTTAGATGTGGTCTCGATAAAGAGGTTGGGCTGGATGGGACATACTTGACGTATTTCCCATTCAGCCCAACGATTGAGAGGCCGCAGATGACCCCTTATCACAAGAAATTTAGCGTTTTGTCTTGTAACCACACTGGTACGACCCTCGTGCGAGCTTCTGCAACTTACCCTTGATAAGGTTACGGCGCAGGGGTACCAGGTTGTCGGTGAAGACCTTACCCTCGATATGGTCATACTCATGCTGGATGACGCGCGCAGGGCGACCGGTAAACTCCTCGTCGTGCTCCACGAAGTTCTCATCGAGGTAGCGCATGCGGATAGATACCGGGCGACGCACATTCTCATGCAGGCCGGGCAGCGACAGACAGCCCTCCTCGAAGAGCGAGGTCTCCTCCGAACGCTCATAGATCTCGGCATTGACAAAGACCTTGCGGTAGTCGGCCAACGAGGGATCATCCTCACCCCAAGGGGTGCAGTCAACAATGAAGAGGCGGATGTTCTTGCCTATCTGGGGTGCTGCAAGGCCTACGCCCTCGGCCTCTTCGAGTGTGAGGAACATATCCTCAACGAGCTTCTTGAAGTCGGGATAATCGGCCGTGATATTCTCCGACTTGTTACGCAGTATCTGCGAGCCGTAAATTACTATCGGGTAGATCATAACTTTACTTTTCTTTTATAAGCCTAACGATGACATATAGTCTTGTAGTATGATTGCTGCCGAGACCTTGTCCACCAACGACTTGTCGCGTCGCGCCATCTTGCCGATGCCGCTCTGCAGTATGGTGCGCTGCGCCAATACCGACGTGAAACGCTCGTCGTAGGCCACCACCTGCTTGTCGGGGTATGCCTTGCGCAGACGACCCATCAGCGGGGTGATATAGCGCATGGTCTCTGAAGGCTCGCCATTCATCTGGCGGGGGTGTCCCACCACGATGGTTGTGACCTCCTCACGCGAGCAGTAGTCGGCGATATAACGCTCCAGCTCCTTGGTCGGCACGGTCTCCAGTGGCGAGGCGATGATGCCCAGCGGGTCGGTGACAGCAAGGCCTGTGCGCTTGGTGCCGTAGTCTATGGCAAGCATCCGTGGCATTATGCCTGCATCTTCTTAAAGAGCTTGCGCAACGATACCTCCTCCTCGATCATGGGGCGCAGTGCCTCGATGGCGATACGCTCCTGCTGCATGCTGTCGCGGTGACGCACCGTCACGGTACCATCCTCGAGGGTCTGGTGGTCGACAGTAACGCAGAAGGGGGTACCCACAGCATCCTGACGACGGTAACGCTTACCGATAGAGTCCTTCTCGTCGTAAGCCACGGTGTAGTCGAACTTCAGGTCGTCGATGATCTTGCGGGCCACCTCGGGCAGGCCATCCTTCTTAACCAGAGGCATGATAGCCACCTTGGTAGGTGCCAGGGCAGCGGGTATGCGCAACACGACGCGCTCCTCGCCATTCTCGAGCTTCTCCTCGGTGTAGGCTGCCGACATGATCTGCAGGAACATACGGTCAACACCGATCGAGGTCTCAACAACGTAGGGCACATAGCTCTCGCCACGCTCGGCATCGAAGTACTGAATCTTCTTACCCGAGTACTCCTGGTGGCGGCTCAGGTCGAAGTCCGTACGCGAGTGGATGCCCTCCACCTCCTTGAAGCCGAAGGGGAAGTTGTACTCCACGTCGGTGGCAGCATTGGCATAGTGTGCCAACTTGTCGTGGTCGTGGAAGCGGTAGTTCTCGTCACCGAAGCCGAGGGCACGGTGCCAAGCCATACGGGTCTCCTTCCACCTCTTCCACCACTCCATCTCGGTGCCGGGCTGCACGAAGAACTGCATCTCCATCTGCTCGAACTCCCTCATACGGAAGATAAACTGGCGAGCCACAATCTCGTTACGGAAGGCCTTACCGATCTGTGCTATACCGAAGGGGAGCTTCATGCGGCCCGTCTTCTGCACATTGAGGAAGTTCACAAAGATACCCTGCGCCGTCTCGGGACGGAGGTAGATGGTGTTGGCACCATCGGCCGTAGAGCCCATCTGTGTCGAGAACATAAGGTTGAACTGGCGCACGTCGGTCCAGTTGCGGGTACCCGAGATGGGGCATACGATCTCGCAGTCGAGGATGATCTGCTTGAGCTCCTCGAGGTTGTTGGCGTTGAGGGCCTCGGCAAAGCGGTTGTGAATATCATCGCGCTTTGCGGCGATCTCCAGCACGCGGGGCGAGGTAGCACGGTACTGCTCCTCGTTAAAGTTCTCCTTGAAACGCTTGCGGGCCTTCTCGACCTCCTTCTCGATCTTCTCATCCTGCTTGGCCATCCAATCCTCGATAAGCACATCGGCACGATAACGCTTCTTCGAGTCCTTGTTGTCGATAAGCGGGTCGTTGAATGCTCCAACATGGCCCGAGGCCTCCCAGGTCTTGGGGTGCATGAAGATGGCGGCATCGATACCCACGATGTTGTCGTTGAGCTTCACCATCGAGTCCCACCAGTAACGCTTGATGTTGTTCTTCAGCTCAACACCATTCTGGCCATAGTCGTAGACGGCACCGAGGCCATCGTAAATCTCGCTCGAGGGGAATATGAAGCCATACTCCTTGCAGTGAGCGACAAGCTTTTTGAAGAGTTCTTCCTGTGTCATCCTATATATTTTGTTTTTGTTATTACTCAATCTCCATACGCCGATGGCGTATAATCGGACAAAGATACAACTTTTTTGTGGAATACACCACTATTTGACCTGATTATGCGCGCGAAACGAGTAATGTGCCCCACGAGCGATGATCACATGGTCCAAAAGGCGTATGTCGAAGAGCTTGCACCCCTCGGCAACACGCTCGGTGAGGGCACGATCCTGTGCACTGGGCTCGGCACTCCCCGAGGGGTGGTTGTGCACCAAGACCACTTGCACGGCGAGCAGCTCCAGCGCGCGCTTCAGTATCAGGCGGTAGTCCACCACCGTGGCCTGCACACCGCCCTGACTTATGCGCACCATCTCCAGCAGCTTACCCGACGAGGCGAGGTACAACACCCAGCACTCCTCGTGCTTGAGCGAGCCGAGGCGCGGCTCCATAAGGCGTACCACATCGCCATCCGTGGTTATGTAGTGCTCCTTGGCCGTTGCCTCTGCCACCGCTACCCTACGGCCCAACTCGGCAGCAGCACGAAGCGACATGGCGCGCTTAAGGCCAATGCCGCGACACATGCGCAGGCGCGACAGGTCGCTCTCCACAAGCCCCACAAGCGAGCCGGAGAACTCCTTAAGCAGCTCCTCGGCCATGACAAGGGCGCGATCATCGGTTGCCGTGTCGGCCAACAGCAGAGCCACAAGCTCCACATCACTCAACGCCTCCGCACCACGCGAGAGCAGTTTATCTGTCAGATTTTTCATTGTTTACAGATTTAAGTACGAAGGTACAAAACAATTATCAAAGAGCAAAGAAAACGGCTCTTTTTTGTTTGTCCTAAACACCGACAAAGGAAACTTATGGGCGCAGGGCGGTAGGCGCAGGCGGTAGGCGCAGTCGATAGGACTGGATAGGACTGGATAGGACTGGATAGGACTTAATAGGATTAAGCGCGGCCGACATTTATCCGGTGGCAGTGTGCTATCCCTAAACTTCCTATCTCTTCCTATCTCTTCCTATCTCTTCCTATTTAGTCCTACCTCTTCCTACACAACAAAGACCCCGAGGCATTCACCTCGGGGTCCAACTATCAAGAGGCCGACAACGACCCCCGTAGCATATCACCTTTAGATCAGCTTGTCGACCTTATCCAAGAGCTTTGCACTCATCTCGTCGTTGAGCTTCATCGTCGACTGCGACACCGAGAACGAGGCGTTCTGCTCGGCCTGCTTCTTCGAATCACCCACGCCGTGACCCACGGGTATGCCGTCGACATATACCGTCGAGAGGAAGATGGGGTGCGACGACTGGCTCACATGGTCGTGGCCCGTGCGGAACTCTATCGAGTAGTGGTTCTTCTGACACCACTCTATAAGACGGCTCTTAAAGTCGGTCTCCGACTCCAGCACCTCGTCAAGCGAGAGGTAACGGCCAAAGATGTCGTTGATAAGCAAGCGGTTGACAAAGTCGTAGCCCTGATCCAGATAGATGGCTCCCATCATCGCCTCGAAGGCATCGCCATAGATATGCTTCTGGCTCGTTCCCGAGGCGTGCGAGATGACATGCCTATCAAGACCTATCTTCGAGGCTATGGCGTTGAGCGACTGACGCGACACGATCTTCGAGCGTAACTGCGTCATAAAGCCCTCATCGCGGTCGGGAAACTCGATAAAGAGAAAGTCCGAGGTAACGCTCTCGATCACGGCATCACCCAGGAACTCAAGACGTTCATTGTTTATATGGCTACCATCCTCCAGCTCCACCGAGGCCGACTTATGTATCAGGGCCAGCTTATAGAGCTCGATGTTGTGTGGCACAAAGCCAAACATATTGTCTATGGCCACATAGAACTCCTTATCGGCTCCAAAATTACGGCGCAGAGGACGCAACAAAAAGTCAAACATGATTTGTAGATAGTATGGTTACTCCGCAAGACGGCGGAAGATGACAGTCGAGTTGTGACCTCCAAAGCCAAAGGTATTGCTCAGTGCGGCGCGCACCTCACGCTTACGAGCTGTATGGAGCGTAAGGTCGATATCCTCACGCACTGCGGGATCGAGGTTCTCGACATTGATTGTAGGTGGTATGATACCACGCGAGATGGCCATAACGCAGGCCAACGCCTCAACAGCTGCGGCGGCACCCAGCAGGTGACCCGTCATCGACTTGGTCGACGAGATGCTGATCGAGGGCAGCGAACTCTTAAACACAGCATCCAGAGCCTTCAGCTCGGCTACGTCGCCCAGAGGCGTAGAGGTGCCGTGTACGTTGATGTAGTCTATGTCCGAGGCCTGCATACCTGCATCACTGAGAGCCTCCTCCATCGACAATATTGCACCCTCACCCTCGGGGTGGGGAGCGGTCATGTGGTGGGCATCGGCAGACATACCGCCACCGGCCACCTCACAATAGATCTTTGCACCACGCTTCAGGGCATGCTCCAACTCCTCGAGCACCAGAGCACCTGCGCCCTCGCCCATCACAAATCCGTCACGATCCCTATCAAAGGGGCGCGAAGCGTGCTGGGGGTCGTCGTTGCGTGTCGAGAGTGCCTGCATCGAGCTGAAGCCTCCCACACCGGTCTGGATGATTGGTGCCTCCGAGCCACCCGTCACAATGACATCGGCCTTACCCAGGCGGATAAGGTTGAAGGCGTCGATAAGGGCGTGGTTCGATGATGCACATGCCGAGGTCACGCTATAGTTGGGGCCCATATAGCCATACTTCATGGCTATGTGTCCCGCGGCGAGGTCGGCGATCATGCGGGGTACAAAAAATGGACTAAACCGAGGGAGTTCACCTCCCTTGGCATAGTCCATAGCTTCATTAAAGTAGGTCTCGATACCGCCCACACCCGAGCTCCACACAACACCGCAACGGCGACGATTTAGATCCTCACCAAACGATGCATCCTCGACAGCCTCACCGGCTGCCACCATGGCAAACTGGGCAAAACGGTCGTACTTGCGTACCTCCTTGCGGTCGAAGTATCGCGACCAATCGTAATTCTTTACCTCACAGGCGAATCGCACCTTGAAGTTTGTGGCATCGAAGTTGGTGATAGGTGCAGCACCACTAACACCGGCCTCAAGATTGTGGAAGAACTCCTCAATATTGTTGCCAATGGGGTTGATAGTGCCAATACCTGTAACAACGACTCTGCGTAACTCCATCTTAAGAGGGGGACTGCGCCTTGAAAGATTACGAATTATCTATTACTTGTGAGCCTCGATATAGTTGATAGCGTCACCAACGGTGGTGATCTTCTCAGCGTCTGCATCGGGAATCTGAAGGTCGAAAGCCTTCTCGAACTCCATGATGAGCTCTACCTGATCGAGTGAGTCGGCACCCAGGTGTGCGGTAAAACTTGCCTCGGGCACTACCTCTGACTCCTTAACGCCCAACTTGTCAACGATGATCTCGACAACTTTTGACTGAATTTCTGACATAATAAATAAGTTTTAGTTAAACATTATAGTAGTAAATTGTATGCTACTGTAATCGCCCATTTTTACATTTTTTTTAATGGGACGCTACAAAAGTAACACTTTTTTTATTATCTTTGACATTATTACGCAAAAAAATTACACCCTATTTTTAGGCGACAATACATAACCAACTAATAAACAACATTTTATGAACCTTTTGCTAATTTCCAATTCTACCAATGCCGGTGAGGCCTATCTGAAGTACCCTATCGGTGAAATTGCAAAGACTCTCGAGGGCATCGATGAGGTTGTCTTCATCCCCTACGCCGCAGTAACATTCTCATACAACGAGTATGAGCGTAAGGTGCAGGAGCGTTTCAACGAGATCGGCGTTAAGGTGCGCTCGGTACACCACGCCCTGAACAAGCGCAACTTCGTGCGCCACGCCAAGGCTATTGTCATCGGCGGTGGCAACACCTTTGCTCTGCTGAAGAAGATGCAGGAGGAGGATCTGCTCGACATGATCTTCCGTCGCGTGAAGGCAGGTGTGCCCTACATTGGCTGGTCGGCAGGTAGCAACGTGACATGCCCCACCATCTGCACCACAAACGATATGCCTATCGTACAGCCCGACTCGTTCCGTGCCATTGGCCTGGTACCCTTCCAGATCAACCCCCACTACCTCGATGCCAACCCCGAGGGCCACGCAGGTGAGACCCGCGAGCAGCGCATCCTGGAGTATATGGAGGCTAACCGCAGCCGCTACATCGTAGGTCTGCGCGAGGGTTGCATGCTGCGCATCAACGACAACGGCATCGAGCTTATCGGTAACCGCCCCATGCGCATCTTCCACAAGGGCATCGAGACCTATGAGGTGCAGCCCGGCGACGACATCCAGTTCCTTATGCGACGTAGCCGCTAAGATGCGATGGCAGGAGGTGCTACTCGGATAGGTAACCGCGGTGAGGAGGCCGCCGTAGAGTGGTTGCGCGAGCGCGGCTACTACATCGTCGAGCGCAACTGGCGCGCAGGACGCTACGAGCTGGATATCATCGCACAGCGGTGGGATACCCTCCACATCATCGAGGTTAAGACACGACACGAGGGGAGCTGGCAGAGTGCCACGGAGAGCATCAACGAGCAGAAGATACGCACGCTACGCCGCGCCGCAGCGATGTATCGTGCCCTGCACCATCTGCGCCTCAACATACAATTCGACCTCATTGCCGTAACCATCGACGAGCACGACCAACTGCACATCGACTACACGGAGTCCATTATATATTAAGGTATAGTGGCCCTAAATGAGAGAGAGCCTGCCTAACATTTTCGCTGTTAGGCAGGCTCTCTTTATTCTGGCTCAAGGGCAGAGCTCTTGGCTCTACAACCAGCCACCCATGTCGTTGGCAGGGCGTACCACCAGCGCGAAGTCGCGCTCGAAGGCCATACCGCCCATATCGCC
Source organism: uncultured Alistipes sp. (assembly GCA_937880705.1). The sequence goes on along the minus strand of CALGRZ010000065.1, from coordinate 18,090 downwards.
ATCGCTACCCTGGCGATCACCACCTGCGATAAAGCCTATGGTGATGATGGCCGAGCCTGTGCGGTTGCAACGTATCTGCAACAGACCATCGGTGGTGATGCGCGGTGACTCCTCGATGCCGAGCTTCTGGGCTACCTCATCCGAGATTGTGAGGTTGCGCTGCACCTTGACACCACAGCTGCCATCACCAATAAAGCGGTTGAGGTTGATGGTGCAATCCTCGCCCGCAATGACCGGAATACAACCTATGCCACGCACACCCATAAGCACACGGAAGGCATCAATCATGCCCGTACCCATCTTACCACGATAGTCATCCAAGTCCATCTTATTGCCCTTGGGGGTGAAGCGAGCACCCGTTAGCGAGGCGTTGATATCGTTCACCGAGCTCAGCAGTATGCCGTTGTATTGATCGGCCGTGAGGTGTATGTTGTGCTTCAGGGCATACGAGAGTGCCAATGCAGCAATACCCGACACATGAGGACAGGCCATCGATGTACCCTCGGCATAGCCATAGCTATTATTGGGCATGGTCGAGAGAATACCGCCAGCCTCGTTATCCGTCAGGATCTCACCTCCGGGGGCCGAGATATTACAGCCCTTGTCATAGTTGGTATACCATGCCGGCAGACCATCGGGCGCAAATGCCGTTACCGATATATACTCGCGGTAGGCACCCGGATAGCCCGCAGCAGGGGCACCATCGTTGCCCGCAGCAAAGATGATCAAGCCACCCTCCATAGCACGGCAGTTGCTCTTGGTGCGGAAATAGTTCATCGCCTCATACTCCAGCTTCAGCGTGACCTTGAACTGACCATCGTTGGCCAAGCCCGCCGAGCCCGACACGAAGCTCCAAGAGTTCTGCAAGATGCTGGCTCCGTTATCGGCCGCATAGAGTATAGCGTTGGCCACCTGTTCAACCGAGGGCTCCTTACCGTCGGAGAATATCTGGCACGACATCAGACGTACACCATTGCCCGAGCCATCGCCACCGGCAACACCCGACACACCGATGCCGTTGTTGTTCACCGCAGCGAGTGTACCTGCCACATGTGTTGCGTGGCCTGTATCCTTCTCCTTGATCGAGAGTACGCCATTATCGGCGAAGTTATAACCGTGAATATCATCCACATAGCCATTACCATCGTCATCAACGCCGGCCTCGCCGTTCAGCTCCGCCTCATTGACCATGAGGTTGGCTGCAATATCCTCGTGTGCAGTATCTATCGCCTCGTCGACAACGGCTACGATGATCTCGGGATCACCCGTGGTCAACTCCCACGCATCGTAGAGGTTGATGTCGGCACCGGCCTTGGCAGCGGGGAAGAGCGATGACTCTCCGACGTTGTGGTAATCCCACTGAAGAGGCAGCTTCTCATCGTTGAAGGGGTACTCCGCAGAGCGTGTCACGCCTTGCGATCCGACCTTGGCAAATGTTGTACGAGGGGCCTCAACAGGTGTGCAAAACTGCACACGCATAACTCCATCAAGAGATGCCATCTGCATTGCTGCACCATCTACATCGGTATCCGACGCGAAGCGCACCTTGAACCAGCGGTGCAGACCAAAGGCCTTACGACGCTCCACGTCGCACTTCATATCTATGGCATGCTCAACGGAGATAACACCGAGTTTGGTAAGATGGGCATCTACCGTGGCAATGCCCGAACGTGTGGTATCGCCCGAGGCATCAAAGGCCTCGGCCGTAGCCTCATCCACATAGATCAGCAACTCGCCACCGAAGGCCTCGGCAGAGCTATTGATAATCTTTGAGGCGTAGATACTCTTGGGCGAAGTCGCCGTCGCATCCTCCCTGTAACACGAAACAGAGAGCAGACCAACCATTGCAACGAGCAGGGTCAACTGTAGACCTGCACTATAAATTCTCGACATCATTGGTATCGTTTTAGGTTATTATAATATTACGATGCTAAAATAGCACTTTTTTTTGAATAGACCACCTTTAAAGGGCATTTTTATGGCCTTCACATCGCCACACAAAGCCCCCCGCAGGTGATTGCAAAGTGCCCCGAGCCGTAGGCCCGAGGCACTGTCATTTAGCTGCAACAAAGGCCCTGCCTCCTATGCAGACCTACTACAAGAAGGGAACTCCCTGCTCGGCAGTGGCGCGCGTAGCCGCCTCATCCTTAACCTCGTCGGGGATAACCGTCGAGAGGTAGACACCCGTAGTAGACTGATCCTCCTGGCTGTGGAGCTTAAGCGTCATGCCGTCGGCCGACACCTCACCCTTATAGGCACACTTCCAGTTGTCGCCATTCTCGTAGCTTCCCGTGAGGATATCGCCCTCGACCTTGTAGGTACCGGCGAAACGCTCGTAGGTAAGGGTATAAAGACGCTGGAAGATCTCAAACGAGCCATCCTCGTTGAAGGCGATATAGACATCGAAAGGTACGGTCTCACCGCCCCAATCGCCCAGACGCCACTCCTTTACAATAGCCTTGGCAAGACCGCTCTGGTTGGGCTTCGGACCATCGGGCTTATTGTTCTTGCAACCTACCATTGCCAACACTGCGATAAGTGCTACGGCCAATATCTTAACAAATCTCATAATTCTATACTATTTTTTTCTGTTAAACATACCCTTTAGAGCCAGCCATTGCTGTCGTTTGCCATGCGTGACACAACGGCAACATCGATAGAGATGTCCATACCACCCATGGTAGCACCGCCACCTACCGTGTCACCACCTGCAACAGCGTGGATGGTGATAGTACCCGAACCAGCCTTCTCGCATGTGAAATATACCTTGTTGCCGAACACAGCAACATCCTTAATACCCAGACGGCTCTCCACCTCGTCAGAGATCTCAACCTCCTTGAGAAGCTTCAACGACAGAGTACCATCGCCACGCAGCTGCTTAAGGTCGAGGCAGCACTCCTTACCAACTGTTGCAGGTACACACAACGTACCGCGCACGGCCATAACGGCCTGGAAGGCGTCAATCATACCTGTACCCATCTTACCCTTGTACGAGCCGAGGTTCATGGTACCAAACACGGTATCATACTTACCCGTGAGGCGTGAATCGATGTCGTTCACCGAGGTGAGCAGGATGCTGTAGAGCTGATCCAGCGTAAGGGTCTTGCCCAACTCCAGAGCGTGCGAGAGCACAAGGGCTGCAACACCCGAGACGTGAGGACATGCCATCGAGGTACCGGGCATATAGCCGTAGGCCTCGTTAGGAAGGGTTGAGAGCACGAGGCCCGACTCCTCCCACTCCATGGTGCTGTAGTTGGGATAGTAGTCACCACCGGGGGCAGCGATATTAACACCGGGGCCATAGTTGGTATAGGTTGTGGGCAGACCGTTGGGGCCATAAGCCGACACAGAGATATACTCGTTGAAAGCACCGGGGTATGAGGCGGTATTCAGGGTGTCGTTACCTGCTGCGAAGATGACAGCACCACCATTCAGAGCGGCGCAGTTGTTCTTCGACATGAAGTAACGGATAGCCTCCTGCTGATAGCCACGCTCTCGCTCGTACTGCTCGTCGCTCGTAGGATTGTAATCACCGGGGTAGCCCCATGAGCACTGCAGGATGCAGGCACCCATGTTTGCTGCATAGCGGATAGCGTCACCGTTGGTTGCGATGGTTGTGGGACGGCCTGCCGAGAAGATCTGGCACGACATAACGCGCACACCATTGCCCGTGCCGTTACCACCGGCAACACCAACAACACCGATACCATTGTTATTAACGGCTGCGATGGTACCTGCAACGTGAGTACCGTGACCTACGTCATCATCCTCGGGATCACCCGTCACGGCCTTCTCATCCCAGGTGAGCTTACCATTAGTACCGGGCACGAAGTTCCAGCCGTAGATGTCGTCTACATAGCCATTGTTATCGTCATCAACACCCTCGGCACCATCGAACTCCGCCTGGTTTACCCATACGTTGTCCTTGAGGTCGGGATGACGATAGTCAACACCCTCGTCGATGATGGCTACGATGACATCTTTGTGGCCTGTGGTATAGTCCCACGCGGGCTCTACGTTGATGTCGGCACCCTCCATAGCATCGGGGAAGATGGCCTTGTTACCCGTATTCTTGTAGTGCCACTGAAGACCATACATCGCATCATCGAAGTATGACTGCGAAGCGCGTGTCGCAATGATATCGTTGATATCCACGACATGAGCCTTGCTCTTGGGCGACTCGATAAGGGTGTTGTACTCAACACGCTTAACCTCGCCCAGCGATGCGAGCTTTAGGGCTACCTCCTCGACATTGACATCCTCCGAGAAACGTACCTCGAACCAGCGGTGCAGACCAAAGGCGCGCTCCTCATCCGAGAACTTGCTGCCGGGGGTTACATAGTCGATAGAGGTAACATCGATCTGTGCGGCCACCTCATCGAGTGAGGCGATGCCGGTGCGTGAGCTGCCCAACGAGGTCTGAAGAGCATCGGCCGTCTGCTCATCCACATAGATAAGCATACTACCGGGGCATGCAGCCGTAGGGCGATTGACAATCTTCTTGGCAACAGCACCCTCCAACGACTCTGCACCATCCACCGAAGGATCGGTAGTACAAGCCGCGGCAACAACTGCAACCAAGGCAAACAGTAAGAATTTAACCTTATTCATAAATGTTAGTAATTAAAAGTTTTCGTTTTCGTAAACAAGCTCTTTCCAAGGTGTAAAAATACACATTTTTTCTCAAATACACATCGTGGCAGAAAAAAAAGGTGTATAAATATGCTTTTTTAGGCATATATAATAGCCATAAGGGAGCCATAGCCCACTTTTTATCGGCATACGGAGCCTACAACACCGAATAGCAGTCAACAGCAAGGGGCTGCCCAACATGTTTGTTGTGACAGCCCCTGATGACTGAAGTTGTATAACAACGTACCTACTACAAGAAGGGAACACCCTGCTCGGCTGTGGCGCGCGTAGCAGCCTCATCCTTAACCTCGTCGGGGATAACCGTCGAGAGGTAGACACCCGTAGTAGACTGATCCTCCTGGCTGTGGAGCTTAAGCGTCATGCCGTCGGCCGACACCTCACCCTTATAGGCACACTTCCAGTTGTCGCCATTCTCGTAGCTTCCCGTGAGGATATCGCCCTCGACCTTGTAGGTACCGGCGAAACGCTCGTAGGTAAGGGTATAAAGACGCTGGAAGATCTCAAACGAGCCATCCTCGTTGAAGGCGATATAGACATCGAAAGGTACGGTCTCACCGCCCCAATCGCCCAGACGCCACTCCTTTACAATAGCCTTGGCAAGACCGCTCTGGTTGGGCTTCGGACCATCGGGCTTATTGTTCTTGCAACCTACCATTGCCAACACTGCGATAAGTGCTACGGCCAATATCTTAACAAATCTCATACTTCTATACTATTTTTTCTGTTAAACATACTCTTTAGAGCCAGCCGCCGCCATAGTTCGAGGGGCGAGCGATGATGGCAAACTCCTTCTCGATGCGCATACCGCCAATCGAGAGGCCACCACCCTGCGACAAACCGCCAGCAATGAAGGCAACCTTGATCATGCCCGAGCCACTCTGGGTACACTTGATATAGAGCTTGTTATCAACAATCTCTGCGGTCTCGATGCCGAGCTTCTCGCGCACGTCATCCTCGATCATAAGGCTTATCTGATTATCGCTATCCTTCGGAATCTTGAGGTTGAGCGAGCCATCACCAAGGTATGAGCCGAGGTTGATCTCCATCTCCTCACCCACAGCTACGGGGATGCAGGTGGTGCCACGCACGCCCATAAGCACACGGTAGGCATCGATCATACCCGTACCCATCTTACCACGGTAGTTGTTCAGGTTCATGGTCTGCACGGGATTTACCAGAGCCTCACGGATGCCCGTCAGCGACGAGTCGATGTCGTTCACCGAGGTGAGCAGGATGCTCTTCATCTGCTGCACGGTGAACTTCTTGCCCAGGTCGAGGGCATACGACAACGCCAGAGCTGCAACACCCGAGACGTGAGGACATGCCATCGAGGTACCGTTGTTGTACTCATACTTATCCTTGCGCTGCAACGAGAGGATACCACCACGCTCCGAGCTGATGATAATCTCACCACCGGGGGCTGCGATATTGCAACCACGGTTGTAGTTGGTGTACCATGCGGGCAGACCGTCGGGAGCGAAGCCCGTAACGGCGATATACTCGTTGAAGGCACCGGGATAACCGGCCTCGGCAGCAGAGTCGTTACCGGCAGCGAAGATAGCGATACCGCCATCGAGCGCAGCACAGTTGGGCTCGTCGTTGTAGATAAACTGCTGGATAGCCTCGTACTCAACCTGATACTGACCGCTGCTCATAAAGTTATTGTCGTTGGCAAGACCCACAGCCTTGGCACCGAAGCCCCATGAGCACTGCAGGATGCAGGCACCCATCTCGGTAGCGTACTGAATGGCACGCGCGGTGGCCATAGTACCTGCCGACTCTTTGTTCGAGAAGATCTGGCAGGTCATGATGCGTACACCATTGCCCGAGCCATCACCACCCGCGATACCGCAGACACCAATGTTGTTGTTGTTCACCGCAGCAACAGTACCTGCAACGTGGGTACCGTGACCCGAGTCACCGGGACGTGAGCAGGTCACCGAGCCGTTGGTTACGAAGTTGTGGCCATGGATATCGTCCTTGTAGCCGTTACCGTCGTCATCGACACCCTCAACACCGTTGAGCTCGGCCTCGTTAACCCACATGTTGGGCGCGATATCCTCATGAGTGAAGTCTACGCCCTCATCGACAACAGCCACGATAACCTCGGGACGACCCGTGGTAAGCTCCCACGCGGGCTCGACATTGATGTCGGCACCCTCCTTGGCAGTGTGGAAGATCTGCGTGTTACCCGTATTGCGGTAGTGCCACTGCAGGTCGTACATGGGGTCGTTGAACTTGGCCGTGGTAGAGCGTGTAGCGACGATGGTCGTGGGGTCTACCTCTACCGACTTGCTGTGCTTGGGACGCTCAACCTTGTTGCTGAACTGCACACGCTCGATAGCATCCACCGAGGCGAGCTTCAGGGCTGCAGCCTCGAGGTCGGTATCCTCACCAAAGCGCACCACAAACCAGCGGTCCAAGCCTGTACGACGCAGACGCGCAGGGTTGAGCTGCATGTTGAAGACATGCTCCACAGACTCGGCACCGAGCTGCTCGGCGATGGCATCGAGCTCCGAGTTACCCGAGCGTGTCACACTGCCGGCCTTGTCGATCTGTGCCATGGTAGCCTCGTCGACATAGATGATGAGCTCACCACCGACGGCGTTGTCCGAAGTGTTGAGCACTTTCTTTGCATAGGCAGGCACCTCCATGCGGGGTGACTCCTCGAAGTCCTGGGTACACGATACCGCAAGAGCACCAAGCGCAATGCACAAAAGAAGTTTGATGTTGTTCATAGTATTTAGTTATTAAAGTTTTGCCAAAGGCATAAGGGCCAAGTGCCAACAGACACTAATCCAAGGTGTAAAAGTACACATTTTTCTCGAAATGCGAAAACTTCGACAACTAATTATTGCATATATGCAGAAAAATCGACTCTTCGGCCAACAACAAAAAGGTGGCCACCCTTAATTGGGTAGGCCACCTCGATTGACTCAAATCACTCGATAGGATTATCGAACGAAATGCGTTGCAGCATACGAGGTCATTGCGGGCAGAGCCAAAGGCGCAGCAGCAGCAGTTGTCGCAGCAGCAGCAGTTGTGTGAGTTGTGCGGAAAGTCTTCAGCTCACCATAGATGGTACGAACACCGATAATTACATCATAAGTAGTCTCGGGATCAAGTTTTGAGTAAACGACTACAGTGTAACCGTACTCAGCCATATCAGGCAAGAAGCTATCGGTAAGATCCTCACCAGCCTGCGACAGAACCTCCTCGTTAGTCATATCCTCAGGAACGCCTGTGCCAACGAATGAGTAGAGAGCCTCTATCTGTGTAGCATCACCCTCGATGTAGACACCCAGACATGATGATGAAGGATAAGCCTGTTCATACTCCTCACCGAAGATTGCAGAGATAGCATCTACTGCTACAAGAATCTCTACCTCGGGAACATCACCTGAACCTGCACCGGGGAAGTAGAAGCGATAAGCAATAGCTGATGATGCAGCAGCCTCACCATTTGCATTGTAAGGAACAGCAACGATAGTGTAGATACCGGTAGCAAGCTCAAGGCTAACCTCGGTCTCATCGGCAGTCATAGAGTAAACACCCTCCAACTCCTCCTCAACGATACCAGTTACTGTAGCTGAGTAGTCTGATGTAACGTCACCCTCAACAACAGCAAATCTATAACGAGCCACATCTGCACCAAGAGTGAAGTTAACTGATGCATAGGCAGCACCGCTCGCATTGTCGATGTATGTACCAACAAACTCTGCATCCATTGACATATCAGCAAGAGTTACACCGGGAAGTGCGAAGGCCATCTTACCAGACTCATTTGCATAATAACCACCAAGCTCACCATTAACTATATAACCAATAACCATAGCACCACCTGCGGGGAAACGGATTACGCCATCCTTATATGTTATAGGAGCTACATAAGAGCCATCCTCATTATCGAACACATACAAGATAGCATCCAATGCACCTACATTCGAGAAGTTAATCTGGAAACCGGCCATAGCGGGGTTGCTTGCGAGCTTAACATTATCAGGATCAGTGATATCAAACTCCAAATAGTCATCCTCATCGTCATAGATGATATAACCGGGAGTACCACCAAGAAGCTGCCAGAAAGTCTCCGGACCGAAGGGGTTGACTACGCGAATACGGTTCTCATCCTCAGCATGCTGCTGGAACTTAACCTCGGCCATAAGACCTGCTTCGAACTCTACAAAAGGTGCCAAGAAGTCATCTACATAGAGACCAACACCCAAATCATTCCAAGGCTCGGGACGAGTGATAGTGAAGGTCATCTCGGTAGCACCATCACCATAAGGCGAAGTGTTGTTGGTCAAGAGGACACCGAAAGTCTTGGTCTGACCAAGCTCGAAGCTATCGATATCGTAGTTAATTACAATCTTGGCCTCGGTCTCACCTGCAGCAAATGAGGGAGCTGCGGGCTCCTCGATACCGTTATCAGCAGAGAATCGCCATGCTACCGTAAATGCCTCATCTGCAACAACGCGGTAGATAGGAATCTCAATAGAACCTGTCTCGTCTGCCTTAAAGGCAGTGGCCTGATTGATATCAAAGTACACCTGCTGACCCTCAACATTGGGCAGGGGAGCAGGCTCAATCTGCTCGGTACAGCCCGTGGCAAAGAGAGTTGCCACGGCTGTTACCATATATAAAAATTTCTTTACTGCTTTCATGTTAATTCTTCATTGATAAGTTAACAAATTACTCACCTGACCAGAAAGGAACGGTCTGCGAAGGATCGGGGTTGTTGATCAACGCAGGGTTCTGGTTGCTCTCAGTAACAACGATACAGAGATTCATCCAAGGTGCAAGACCCTCTACGTTGAACTGTGAGACAGGATAGTGGTTGGTACCCTGATAACCGCGCTCTATAGTAAGGTACTCGGGGCAACGCTTGTAGTCGAAGAAGAGGACACCCTCCATCCAGAACTCTACACGCTTCTGGAACAGAACCTCAGCGATAAGCTCCTCACCCTCAACAAAGATGTTGTAATCGGGGTTACGATAGGTACGCATGAAGTTGAAGAGGTAGTCAGCATTGCCATTACGAGCCTCGCACTCTGCGATGATGAAGTGCATCTCCTCAACACGCATCAAGGGGAAGTCAGACTTTGCACCGATCAGGTAGTCATCAGTGTTACCTGCACCGGGACGGAACTTGATACCTGCCAACTCGGGAAGATTCTCCTGGAAATAGTACTCGGTATCAGCAATCATAGGAACGTCGAGCTTCGAGCCCTCGGGAGCCTTCCAAGACTTCTTACGGAAGTCCTTATCGCTGATCTGAGAGTAGAACTTGGCATCAGCCTTACGGAATGCACCTGCACCGCAATAGCCAAAGTAGGTCTCTGCACAGAACCATGAAGCGTGGTTAAGGATACCGGTCTTAACAGCAGGGCTCTCCTCGGTAAGAGCAAGACCCAACATCCAAGAGTTCTGGCTGTCAATCGAGTTAAAACCAGAGGTGGTAGAGGTCCACTGGGCCTCGGTCAAGGGGGTGCAACCAGAGAGCTCGATAGCCTTCTCGGCAGCAGCCTTGGCAGCCTCATAATCCTCGTTCCACATCTCCAAACGTGCGAGCAAACCATAAGCTACAGCCTCATCGGGCATAGCCATGCTCAAACGGGGACGATCGTGAGTATACTCGATAGCCTTCTGAAGGTCGGCACGGATAAGCTCAACCAACTCTTCCTTGGGCAGACGAGGGTTGTTACGAGCCTCATCCTCTGTCAGATTCTCGTGGAGGTGGGGAATGGTCAAACCCTCAACCTCGGGCTTCGAGGTGTAGAGATTGGGCTTAAACTCATACATCTGACCCATATCCAACCACAACATAGCACGGTAGGCGTATGCAGCACCGATGTGGGGCAAAATAGCCTCATCGGTATTCTCGCCCTCGTCGAACTCAATAACCTTGTTGGTAGTCATAACACACTCGGTGTAGTAGTTCCAGATGTACTGACCGTAGATGTAGTTCTCGCCCTGATAGGTATTCTCGTGCCAGCAACCGAACCACTCGTAGCCAATATTCTCGATAGCAACATCATTTAACATCATCTCACGGATTGTCACCATACCGGGATAACCAATCTCATAGTGGCCACCAGAGTGGGTACTGGGCTGCATAAGGTAGCCGGGGATACCACGCAACAGAGCCTCAAATGCCTTGGTATTGCCTGTCATCTGCTCACTGGTAGCAGAACCGCCCTGGGGGAATGTCTCCTTGATACAGCTTGTAAGAGCAAGCGCACCAACAAGACCAAGCGTAAATGCATATTTCAATATATTCTTCATATCTTTATTCTCCTATTATTTTGGTTACAGATTAGAATGTTACGTTAAGACCACCAGAGATGGTACGAACGGGAGAGTAGTAACCTGCACCTGCATTACCGGTGAACGACTGGCGAGGATCAAGACCCTGGCGCTGTGACCACAACCATACGTTCTCGCAAGCGAGATAGATACGCAGACGTGATATGCCGATCTTCTGGGTAATGTGCTGAGGCAGAGTGTAACCGAAGTTAATATTCTGCAGGCTCAAATAGCTGGCATCGGTGATGTACTGATCCGAAGATGAGTTGTTGTACTGATCACCATACTGGAAGCGAGGAATGGTCTTATTAGGCTTCTCAGGAGTCCAAGCATCGTAGAGGTCTGCGTGGTAAGCACGACCAATGTTCGATGAGGTGGGCGACGCCAACGAAGCTGCGTAAGCCGAGTCGTAGATCTCACCACCAATCTGGTATACGAAGTTCAACGAAAGGTCGAAACCGTAGAAGGCGAAGTTAGTACCGAAACCACCGTACACATCGGGCTGGGCTGTGCCATGAACAACCTGAGTTGCATCAGAATATGTCTCAGTAGGTTTCCACTCGCCTACGACGGGGTTACCCTGCTCGTCAAACACAACAGCTCCATTCTCATCCTTCTGATAAATTGCCTCATACCAAGTGGGAAGACCCTTCTCGTTGATACCTGCAAACTTGGGCATGAAGAGAGCGTAGAGAGGCTGACCCTCACCGTAGAAGTTGTTACCTGAAGAGTAACCGTAGACGGGCTCGAAGCCATCAGCGGTGTAAACCTTCTGAGTCTTGTTCTTATCGGCAAGCTTGGCAATCTTATTATCAACATAGGTAATGTTGAAGTTAAGATCCCAACGGAAGTTACGCTTGTTGAAGATATTTGCGTTCAACTCCAACTCAACACCCTGGTTAACCATATCACCGATGTTATCGTAGTAGCCCGAGTAACCCATTGAAGGAGGTACAGCGAAGAACGACAACATGTCAGATGTCTTACGGTAGAAGTACTCAAGGTTACCGCTCAAACGGCTGTTGAAGAAACCAAACTCAACACCTGCGTTGAAGTTAGCGTTGGTCTCCCAAGTGATGTTGGGATTACCCTTTGAGGTAAGGACAGCTGCTACGCTACCATCCTGCTCGGTAAAGCCGTAGATATCGGTGTAGAGGTAAGAGCTGATGTTATCGTTACCCTGTGAACCGTAAGAGGCCTTAAGCTTCAACATATCCATCCAAGGCACATTGTACCAAGACTCGCGGTTGATCAACCAAGCGATACCTGCAGAGTAGAAGTCACCCCAACGGTGATCGGGATGGAAGCGTGAAGATGCATCACGACGATAAGATGCCGATGCGAAGATACGGTTGTCGTAATCGTACTGAACACGACCGAAGTAACCCTCGTTGTTGTACTCGCCACGCGATGAACCTGCTGACAAGGTAATGATGGCACTACCAAGCTCAAGGTTGTCGGGTGAGAACATTGAAGACTTGTTACCGCTAACCGATGTAGACATCAGGCTGTAGTTCTCGTGACCAATCATCACGTTCAGGTTGTGCTGATCATCAGCGCCGAATACCTTGGTGTAGTTAAGCAACTGCTGGAGGTTGTAGGTAAAGCCTATGCTCTGACCACGACCCAGCTGACCACCTGCCGAAGCGTACTGGCCATAGAAGCTGTTGGTCATGTTGGTAGAATCCGAAGTATCGACAAATGCACTACCGTTGAAGGTGAACTTAAAGTCCTTCAAGAACGAGATGTCGATATAACCGAATGTAGTAGCGGTGTGACCGGCATACTTGTTAACATCCAGATAGTGAGCTGCTACAGCGTTCGAACCGGTAAGGAAGGGACGAGCCAAACCTGCGTTTGAACCGGCCTGGTTGGTAGTACCGTGGTCGTAGATGATGTTACCTGCCTCGTCGCGCATGATGTTACCCTCGCCGTCACGAACGTAGAGAGGATAGATAGGAGCGATCGTCGAGGTAAAGGCGAAGATGTTAGCGGTAGAACTGGTAGAACCCTCACCCTGAGTCTGCTCACCACGATAGTTGGTGTAAGATACGTTACCACCGATACGCAGCCACTTCTTTGCCTGGAAGTCAGCCTTCAAACGTGCAGTGTAACGAACGTAGTTAGACTTGTCAACGATACCGTCGTTGTTCAAGTAACCGAACGATGCGAAGAAGTTAGCGCGATCTGAACGACCTGAAACGCTTGCAGTGTACTCCTGACGAACACCGGTACCATACACCTCATCCTGCCAGTCATCGGGAGTCAGCAAGTAGTCCTGACCACGGTAGTTAACTACGTTACCGAGAGTGGCGTTGGGGTTGATACGGCCGTTATCACCAATGAGGTACTGACCTGCAGGCACATTATATACATTGTAAACAAGACCACCGTTTGCCTGAGGACCAGCCAAATTCTTGTTTGCAAGCTTATGAGCCTGGGCGGGCTCCATACCATCAGCGATGTACTTGTTGTAGAGAGCCTTGTAGTGCAACTCATAGTACTGACCCGGATCACGAACGTAGTTGTAATCCTTCTCGGCACGCGAGTTAACACCGACCTTAAGGTCAACATTTACAACAGCATCATTAGAAGTAGCGCGCTTGGTAGTAATCATAATCACACCGTTAGCACCACGAGCACCATAAAGTGCGTTAGATGCAGCATCCTTCAAGACGGTCATTGACTCGATATCGGCGGGGTTGATGTCACCGATGCTACCGTCAAAGGGCATACCGTCCAACACGATCAGGGGGCTCACACCGGCGTTGATCGAGCTGAAACCACGGATGATGATCGAGGGTGCGCCAGCACCGGGCTGACCAGAAGCAGAACGCATCTGCACACCTGATACCTTACCATCCAAGCTGCTAAGAGCGTTGGTTGTCGACGACTTCAAGATATCGTCAGACTTAACGACCTTTGCCGAACCGGTAAAGGCCTCCTTCTTTGCAGTACCGAACGCCTGTACGATGACCTCCTCGATCTGCTCTGAATCAGCAGCGAGAACTACGTCTACAGTCGTGCGACCTGCTACCGCTACTGTCTGCGACTGCAAACCCAGGTACGAGAATACCAGGTTGGCATCAGCAGAAGCTGCGATCTCATAAAAACCGGCAACGTCGGTAGTAGTACCGCGAGAGGTGCCCTCGACTACAACCGCTGCTCCGATGACCGGCGCACCGGTCTCATCGGTCACTGTACCGGTAACACGCTGACCTTGTGCATAAGCGCCGAAGCAGCCCAAGACCAGAGTTGCAACCATTGATAGTACAACTTTTCTAACCATAAGCATTAGTTTTAAATAAAAAATTTGTATAAAGTTATAAAGTTTCCTTTCTCCTTTAGCGCAAAACTTGGGATTTTCCGCGTAAAGTTAATGCACAAAGATAACCCAATAATTGTAAACTACAAAATTTCCCCCGCTTTTTTTTATATTATTAAGTGTAAATTCGACTCCAAAGGCCATAAATATGAGCCGACACAACACACCATAAGACCACGCTATGTAACCAATTTTCTGCTCAATGCCCGAATATTTGGTGCATAACCGATGAAAATAGTTACATATTTATCCATTATGCAATTTTTTTGATCTCATTGTGAAACTTTTCACACAACGCACCAAAAAAGTTTGAAAAGTTATTGCGGAAATAGATTTTTTACAATAAATTTGCACTCGCTTTGAGCCTCGAGCCAAAGATGATTTTTCTCTAACTGGTGCATAAATAGCACTCTCAAATTCTCAACAATGAAGCGACTGCTTTTAACCGTCGCACTGCTCCTTGTCGTGGCAGTGTCGACTGCACAGGTTACCACCTCGTCGGTACGAGGCACCGTGACCGCCAACGACAACCCCCTGCCCGGTGCGACCATCGTCGCGCTGCATACCCCCTCGGGTAGCCAATACTCCACCACCACCAATGGCGAGGGACACTACACCATCAGCGGAATGCGCATCGGTGGCCCATACGAAATCACAATCTCATTCCTCGGATACAACACCGTCAAAGTGGCGGGCATAAACCTTGTGTTGGGCCAGACCGCCGTACACGACATCACACTCCACGAAGAGAGTATCGACCTTGAAGAGGTCTATGTTTTGGGCGGCAGTGCACACCCAAAAGAGGGCTACTACAACCGCTCCGAAATGGAGAAAATACCCTCTATCGACCGCTCGATTTACGACCTTACAAACATCCTCTCGTCGGCCGTCAGCCCCGCCTCGGGAGGCATCATTTTGGGTGGTCAGAGCACCCGCTACAACGCCTTCTCGATAGATGGCTCACCGGCTGCCGACATCTATGGTCTGGGCACCACCGGAATGACCGGCTCGCTGACCAACGCGAACCCCATTCCGATTGATGCTTTGGAGGCTGTAACTATCACTACATCAACCGTTGACGTGCGCCGTAGCGGCTTCACCGGAGGTGGCATCGACGCCATCACCCGAGCCGGTGACAACCAGCTCCGAGGCTCGGCCTACACCTACTTCAACAACCAGCACTTTTGGGGCTCTACACCCGGCCGAGACATTGCCCAGCGCACCCGCCTCACGGAGCAGATGACAAACATCGTCGGCGTGACCCTCGGAGGCCCTATAATAAAGAATAAATTACACTTTTTTGTTGCCGGCGAGTTTAACCGCAGCACTACCCCATCGTCACACCATCCGGGCGATGCCACATCAGCCATAACGCCGGATGAGGCACGGCAAATATCGGAGCGATACAAGGCCCTCACGGGCTACGATGGCGGCGGCTGGGGCGAGCACCAGGTGAAGGATATCACGGGCTCGGCAGTGGCTCGCATCGATTGGAACATCAACGACCGCAACCACCTCTCGGTACGCTACAACATGCTCAATGCCGACGCTGCGGCATCGTCCAACACGGCGCAGGCGTTCTACTTCACGGGGGCCGAGTACACCAACATCAGCCGCAGCCACTCGCTCGTGGCCGAGCTCAACTCGTCGAAGCGTACCCGCCGTGGCACCACCGTAGAGAACTCGCTGCGCGTGGGTTACACACGCCTGCGCGATGGTCGCACCACCCCCGAGAGCCTTCCTGCGGTCATTATCAATGGTCTGGGTGAGCGAGGCAACGGCACAGCGACAATCGGCACAAGCCCCTACTCGGGTCGCAACATGCTTGTGCAGGATATCTACATCATCAGCGACAACGTAACCTTCTCGCGCGGCGTGCACGACATCACCATCGGTACCTCGAACGAGATATACCGTGCCGACAACCTCTACCTGGCCAACGCACGAGGCACCTACACCTACGCCTCAATGGAGGACTTCCTCGCCGACCGTGCCACGCAGTATGCCTACGGATACTTCGCAAGCGGTGAGAAGAATCCGCCCGTCAGCACAGGACAGTTTGCCCTGTATGCGCAGGACGATATCGGCTTTGGCAGCCACCTCAAACTCTCATACGGTCTGCGCGTCGACATCCCCGTAATGTTCGACACACCCATTGTAAATGAGGCGTTTAACTCGAGTCACTTTGCCGAGATAGGCACCCCGACGGGCGACATTCCGCGCTTGCAGCTTCTGCTCTCGCCCCGCGTAGGTGTCGAGTGGGACAACCACAACATCCGAGCATACGCCAATGCTGGCATATACACCGGTCGCATACCCTTCGTATGGCTCTCGAACTGCTATCAGAACACCGGCCTCGGCTCTACGGGCGTCACGGTGAACAACCCTGCCGAGACCCCCGCCTTCAGCCTCAACCCCGAGGAGGTGGGCATCAAGAGCAACCCCTCGATAGATGTCGTGGCGCGCAACTTCCGCTACCCGCAGGTGTTCCGCATCGCGGGCGGCATATCGGGACTTGCTGTCAGAGGTCTGCGCCTAAGCCTCGATGCCGACTTCACCAAGGGTCTCAACCAGATCTTCGTCGAGAACCTCGTGGCAGAGGATAACGGCCGTCGTCTGCTGGTTGGTGGACAGGATAGCACCACATCGGCAACATACTACGACTCTACAACGTCGGACTTCTCGGCCGTGTACCACCTGAAGAATACCCACAAGGGCTACTCGTGGTCGGCCACGGCGCGTGCCGAGTACACACCCCACTTTGCCCCGGGCCTAAGCCTCTCGGCCGCCTACACCTTCTCGCAGTCGAAGAGCATCAACGACGGTGTCTCGGCGCAGTCGTCATCAAACTGGGGTCGCACCTATACAGTCAACAGCAACTCGCCCGTATTGAGCAACTCCATCTATGAATTCCCGCATAAGGTCGTAGCAACGATCAGCTACTCACGTCGTTACGGGGCCTTTGGCACCAACCTGATGCTGCTCTACAACGGCCACTCGGGTGACCACTACTCGCTGACCTATGCGCGTGGCAAGGTCGACGAGAATGGCGACACCTATCGCGGCAACTCACTGATATACATACCCACCGAGGCCGAGATGCCGACTATGTTGTGGGCTGATGAGACATCCGCCACAGCGTTTAACGACTACATCGAGGGTGATAGCTACCTCCGCTCGCACCGAGGCCGCTTTGCCGAGCGCAACTCGCACTCGCTGCCCTTTGTGCACCGCCTCGACCTACATATCGCGCAGTCGTTCTACTTCGACAAGCAGAGTGACAGACGTGTGGAGCTGTCGCTCGACATCATCAACTTAAGCAACCTGCTCAACCGTGGCTGGGGCCTTGTGCACCGCACCTCAAATTGGACACTCTCGCCACTGATGATCACCGAACTACAAGCCGCAGGCGAGAACTTCCGCCCCGTCTATAAGTTCACGGGTGCGGAGTACACCACCGACAATATCGCCTCGCGCTGGCACATGCAACTTGGCGTGCGCGTGGTATTCTGACGTAACCGTACCACAGGCAATCGTAGGGGATGACTAACGAGTAAATTAGCCATCCCCTACCCTTTTTATAGGCATGGCCGACAACGCATAAATATAAATATTTAAAAAATTTAGTAACTCACGTTTGACAAATCGGTTTTTATTTCATACCTTTGTCACGATTTGTGCATAAGTAACAACAAAGAGTTCAAAAACACATAACTAATAAAGTAATAAAACTATGATTTACTCACACGAAGTGCAGCAGATGTGCTGCGTGAAGAAGGGTGCCAACCACGAGTCGGCTCCTATTC
>CALGRZ010000064.1 GCA_937880705.1 uncultured Alistipes sp. | reverse complement strand
CGCACTCTCCTTAGGCCGCAACGAGACGAAAGACCTGAAGATCACCCACCGCCTCAATGCACCCATAGGGCAGTATGCCGTCATCATTGCATCGGTTACAGGCGATCAGGCAACAGAGCTCCAGCCCTATGAATACAACGCCATGAGCTTCTGGCTGCGAACACCCAGCGACATCGGCAGCCTCAACGACGACGGCATCATGGTAGCCACACAAGGCAACGGGCTCTACGTCACATCTACCACACCTATTAATATAATAAAGGTATCAAACGCCCACGGCCACACCGTCAGCACCATAGCGCCACAGGCTATGCAGGCCGCCATCGACACCGCCACATGGCCCGAGGGAGCCTACATCGTGAGCGTCACCACGGCAGAGGGCACAGCTACCCGCAAGATATGGATAAGGAGATAACATTTTATCGCAAGCCAACGTTATATACAAAAATTTTATATTAATTTTGCACCCATTAATAGGATAACTTATCAATAGAGATTAAGATGAAAAAGATTAGAGTAGCCATCGTAGGATATGGCAACATAGGCAAGTATGCCTTGCAGGCACTGGAAGCAGCACCCGACATGGAACTGGTAGGCGTGGTACGCCGCAACGGTGATGCCAACCGCCCCGCAGAACTGGCTCCCTACCCTGTCGTGAAGCACATCGGCGAACTCAACGATGTGGATGTAGCCATCCTTGCCACTCCCACACGCAGCGTAGAGCAGTATGCGCTTGAGTGCCTCGCCTTGGGCATCAACACCGTCGACAGCTTCGACATCCACAGCAAGATAGTAGACCTGCGCCGCTCGCTCGATGCAGCAGCCAAGCAGCACGGTACCGTAGCCATCATCTCGGCAGGCTGGGATCCGGGCAGCGACTCCATCGTACGCTCACTCATGCAGAGCCTTGCCCCCAAAGGCATCAGCTACACCAACTTCGGCCCCGGCATGAGCATGGGCCACACGGTAGCCGTAAAGGCCATCGAGGGAGTACAGGATGCACTCTCCATGACCATCCCCGTAGGCACTGGCATCCATCGCCGCATGGTATACATCGAACTCAAGGAGGGCTACAAACTCGACGAGGTGGCTGCAGCCATCAAGGCCGACCCCTACTTTGTGAACGATGAGACCCACGTGATACAGGTGCCCTGCGTTGACGACCTCAAGGATATGGGCCATGGCGTGAACCTCACTCGCAAGGGCGTATCGGGCACCACCCAGAACCAGCTCTTCGAGTTCAACATGCGCATCAACAATCCCGCCCTCACCAGTCAGGTACTGGTCAATGTAGCCCGCGCCACCATGCGCCAGCAGCCCGGTGCCTACACGATGATAGAGATTCCCGTCATCGACATGCTCCACGGCGACCGCGAAGAGCTGATAGCACACCTTGTATAGTTTAATATAGGAGTTAAGGGGAGATAGTCGCTTCGCTCCTTAGGGAGATAAAAGCCGATAGTTTGTTTATGCAATACATCCACTAAATGTATTGGCCTTTATCTCCCTTTTATCTCCATTGTTCTATATGCGAAAGTT
>CALGRZ010000063.1 GCA_937880705.1 uncultured Alistipes sp. | reverse complement strand
GGAACTGGTTGTCGGTACGCGAGAGGATGATGCGGGGCTGGTTGTTGTTCATCTCTACCGACTTGACGATAGCCTTGATGGTGTCGCCCTTGCGGTAGAAGTCGTTGGGTATCTGCTCCGACTTGGGCAGCGACAGGTCGTTGTCGTCGTCGTCACGCACCAACACCTCCTTCTTCCACACCTGGTATACCTCTCCGGAGATGATCTCGCCCACCTTCTCCGAGTACTTCTCGAAGAGGGCAGCCTTCTCCAGGTCGAGGATGCGCGATGCGAGGTTCTGTCGCAGCGACAACACTGCGCGACGACCAAACTTGGTCATGTCGATCTGGTCGACATACTCGTCACCAATCTCGTAGCTGGCGTCGATAGCCTTCACCTCCGAGAGTGCAATCTCGGTATTCTCGTTCTCCACAGCATCGTCCTCAACCACCACGCGGTTGCGCCAGATCTCGAGGTCACCCTTCTCGGGGTTGATAATGACGTCGAAGTTCTCATCGCTCTCGAACTGCTTCTGCAGTGCGTGGCGGAAGACATCCTCCAACACTCCGATAAGCGTTGAGTTGTCGATGCTCTTCAACTCCTTAAATTCAGCAAAGTTGCTGATCAAATTAACGTACTTCATCTTGTTGTATATTTTATTTTGTTGTTTTATTCTCTTACCTTATCGGGGCCTCGGTCTTGTCGCGCACCGCAATTAACTGCACCTCATAGAGACTGCCGATAGCCACCCCTGTGGCCTACTACTTGAAGTCGAGATACTCCTTAACGTACTTTATCTCCTCCCACTTGTAGCTCTTTGTCACCTGCACGGTCTGCTTGCGCTTCTTACCCTCAACGCTCTGCTTCTCCTCGTACGAGAGCGTGATACCGCTCTGGTCGGCCTCATCGAGCTTGGCCAAGATCTTGATGCCGTCGGCGAGCAGTACCTCTACCGAGCTGCCAATGATCTTGTGGTACTGGCGCAGGAGCTTTAGCTCCGAGCCTATACCTGCCGAGGCCACCATCAACGAGTAGTCCTCAACCTCACGATCCAGCTCCGCCTCTATGGCACGGTTCAGCGCAGCACAATCCTCCAACTTCACCGCCGTGTCGCTATCCACCAGCAACTCGATATCGCCCGCAGGGGTGCTCTTGCACTCCACAACAAACATATCGCTGCCGGCGAGGTGTCGCTCGGCGATCTCAATTACCTTCTTTGCATCAATCATATCTATAATGTATTATCGTTATCGGTTAAATATCAACTACTTGTACCCACTCACCCTGCTCCTTTCGCACTTAAGATGGCCATATAGCACGAAATAAGGGGACTCCCGTCCCCTTACATTCGCTTCATTAACACCACAAAGGTATGCATTATTTTTCGGATTACCAATATAATTGGTATTTTTTTTCGTTGCCTGTCGATTTTTGGGCGTGCGGGGTGTGTGGCGCGTGGCGAAGCGAAGCGCAGTCGGCGCAGTCGGCGCAGTCGATAGGACTTTGCGCAGTCGATAGGACTTGATAGGACTTGATAGGACTTAATAGGACTTGATGGGCATTAGCGCGGCCGACATTTACCCGGTAGCAACATGCTATCCCTAAATATCCCATCTCTTCCTATCTCTTCCTACTCATCCTATTTCTTCCTATCTCTTCCTATTTAGCCCTACCTCTTCCTACCACTTCCCACCTGTCCTACTCCGCTCTACCTCGTCTGGCCCCCTCGCACCTTTCGACACCACACAAAACAAAAGGCATCGACCTAAATCGATGCCTTGTCATACCGTTTCCGGTTTGTAGTGGATAGGGGATTCGAACCCCTATGTCGTGCGTGAGAGGCACGTATCCTAGCCCTTAGATGAATCCACCATGTTGTTTGTCCCTTTTGACGATGCAAATATACACCCTTTTTTTTATTCTCCAAAACTTTTCGCAAAAAAAATGCAAAAAATTTTTATTTTTCTATAAATATTGCTAACTTTACGCAACAAATAGCTAAAATTATGAGATATATCAATACTTTATCTATAATCGCGCTCGCGGCACTGCTGGCCGTTGGCTGCAACACAACAAAGCGAAACGACCAAGGTAACCCCCTACCCCGCTTCGAGGAGTTCTGCTTCGAGGAGGTGGGCCAGAGCTACGAGGTTAAGATCAACTATCAGCGCATCACCAACACCGACAAGGGCGAGGCCCTGGCACTTATCGACGCCACCAACTTCCGACGCACCTTCTCCGATGTGGTCTACGACCAGCCCGAGCTGCTCGATGCCGATGCTGCGGCAAGAGCCATAGTCGAGGAGATGAAGGAGGAGATATCCCTTATCGATGGCTCGGCGAACTACATCAGCCAGATAGATCAGGCCGTCATGCTGGTGCGTAACGAGCGTGTACTCTGCGTGGAGACGGCCTACTACAACTACATGGGTGGTGTTCACGGCATCGAGGGCATCATCTACGACTGCTACGACATCGCCACGGGTCAGGCCTACGACTTCGGCTATCTGGTCGATGGCCAGTGGGGCTCGGCCATGCGTGCCAAGATCTTCGAGAAGCTCAACGCGCAGTATGGCGACGTGCTAATAGACGTGAGCAAGGATAACATCCACATCCCCGAGTCGGTGCTCATCAACGACACGGGCATCACGATTATCTACCAGCCCTACGAGGTGGCACCCTACTCCGAGGGGCACCTCTCGGTGGAGTTCACCGACGAGGAGCTACAAAGCATAGGCGTACCCCTGCTATGGTGCGAGTAGGCACCGTACGGTGGCAGGCGACGACGTACAACATCGGCAAACCGGCTGGCAAACAACGGCAAACCGGCTGGCTGCAAACGGCAAACGAAAATAGGACTACCCCGCGGGATAGTCCTATTTTTGGCTTTATCGTTAAAAGTCGTAGCCTATAATATACGATTCATATATGCTCCATTCCGGGTCTGCCATATACGCACTTACCGAATCACGAGGTACATAAATATTAAAGGGTTCTTCATATATACAGAAAGAATCATCATCCATACTTGGAGGAGTTGTTGGCTTGCAATATACCTCTTTCAGAAGACATCTGCCGAACGCATTGCTTCCAATCGTTGTTACACTATTGCCTATAGTTACACTTGTCAGCGAGTTGCAATTTAAGAATGCACGCTCTACAATCGTTATTACACTATCGGGAATCGTGACACTTGTCAGCGAGGTGCAACTATAGAATGCCTCATATCCAATTGATGTTACACTATTGCCGATAGTTACACTTGTCAGCGAGTCGCAACCATAGAATGCACTATCTCCAATCGTTGTTACACTATCGGGAATCGTTACACTTGTCAGCGAGTCGCAAAGTAAGAATGCACCATCTTCAATTGATGTTACACTATTGCCGATAGTTACACTTGTCAGCGAAGTGCAATCAGAGAATGCACGAGATCCAATCGTTATTACACTATCGGGAATCGTGACACTTGTCAGCGAGGTGCAATATAAGAATGCATGATATCCAATTGTTGTTACACTATTGCCTATAGTTACACTTGTCAGCGAGGTGCAATCAGAGAATATACCATCTCCAATTGTTGTTACACTATCGGGAATCGTTATACTTGTCAGCGAGGTGCAATCTTCGAATGCCCCATTTCCAATCGTTATTACACTATCGGGAATCGTGACACTCGTCAGCGAGTCGCAACCAGAGAATGCACAATATCCAATCGTGGTTACACTATTGCCGATAGTTACACTTGTCAGCGAGTCGCAACCAGAGAATGCACAATATCCAATCGTGGTTACACTATCGGGAATCGTGACACTTGTCAGCGAGTCGCAATAAGAGAATGCATAATTTCCAATCGTTATTACACTATCGGGAATCGTTATACTTGTCAGCGAGGTGCAATCAGAGAATGCATTATCCCCAATCGAAGTTACGCTATCGGGAATCGTGACACTTGTCAGTAAGTTACATTCGCGGAATGCATTATTATTGATTTTTATAAGATTGGTAAAGTATTTCAACTCTGTAAATTTTCGAATATTGGTTTCGCGGAACTCATCGTTTAGCTCTGTAACAGACTCAGCCTCCTTGTAAGACAACTCCTGGTCTCCATTCTTATCCCAAAATACAATACAGATGGATTTGGCATACGGATCCTCAAATTCGATGATCTCCTCACTATCTTGAGTGCCACCACCGGGCTGTTCATGGTTAGGAGTCTTGCCACCATCCTCTTTTTGTGGCTCACAAGCAACAGCAGCTATCATAGCAACTATTGTTAAAAGTAATGATACTCTTTTCATTTTAATAAAATATGCTACCGTCTCAACTCCTATGGCGGCGGGTTATATAAAAGAAAGTGTGGAGCTGACTTTCGTTTATCTAACGAGAGGTTCTGACAAAACCTAAGACGAATAAACGATACAATACCCCACACTTGGATAGTATGAGGTATATGCACAGAGCGTGCATAGCCGCATAGCTATACAAGAAATGAGTGTCATCGTTATCCTCGTCTTGTTTGAAACTGTCAGATTTCTCGTTAAGGATAAAAGCGAAAAACACTTTCGATATGTCTGCTATCTCAACAATAGCACTACAAAATTAAAAATAATATCCGAAACTAACAACACTCCTCGAGGAGATTGCGCCTGCATAATAGAAGAAAACGCCTTCGGCAAACTAACGAAAGGCGAAATTGTAGTGACCCGCCTACCTGCACCTGATTTAGGCGACATAAAAGAGTACACACTAAGAGCAAGCGTGGCTCTCGGATGGCCTTCGTGCGAAAGGTCGTCTCACGATCCGACAGCCTAACAGATTGTAAACAAAATCGGCGGTGAATTGATTTTCACCGCCGATATAGGACACCCCCCGAAAGGGCTATCCTCTTCTTTTTAATCTTAAGAGAGAGGGGATTACTCCTCCTTCTTCACTACGCGACGCTCCTTGATACGAGCCTTCTTACCGGTAAGATCACGCAGGTAGTAGATACGCGCACGGCGTACAACACCATACTTGTTTACCTCGATCTTGTCGATGTGGGGTGAATAGAGGGGGAAGATACGCTCTACACCTACGCCGTTAGATACCTTACGGATGGTGAACATCTTGGTACGGCCGGTACCCTTAATCTGGATAACAACACCACGGAAGCTCTGCAAACGCTCCTTGCTACCCTCGACGATGCGATAGGTTACGGTGATGGTATCACCTGCGCCAAACTGGGGCACATCCTTCTCGCCCTTCTCCCACATCTGCTCGTTAACGAGTCTGATCAATGCATCTTTGTTCATTGTTGCAACAAAATTAAAAAAGTTAATCGTTCAACATTATCGCTGCGTCTGCCCATCATAACGGCACCCTCGCCGATAATCCATATTGAGGCCTACGCCCAGTATAAGAGGTTGATACGGGCTGCAAAGGTAGGAATTTATTTTTAACTGTGCAAATAATTTATGAAAATCAGCCAAATAGTGTCACCTTGTGCTCCGACCACCTCACATTAGGGCAGGGGCACCACATTGGCAAAGCCCATAAATGCCATTGCCAAGAGGCCGGCGGCGATGAGTGCGATGGGCACACCACGCAGTGCCTGGGGCACATCCTCGACATCGAGACGCTCGCGAATACCGGCAAAGAGCACCAGCGCGAGGGCGAAGCCCAGAGCCGTAGAGACCGAGTAGATAACACCCGTGATGAGCGAGAACTCCTTCTGCACCATAAGTATGGCTACACCCAGCACGGCACAGTTGGTGGTGATAAGCGGCAGGAAGATACCCAACGCCTGATAGAGCGTGGGCGACACCTTCTTAAGCACAATCTCAACCATCTGCACAAGGGCCGCGATGACCAGGATGAAGACGATGGTCTGCATATACTCGATGCCGAAGGGGACAAGGATAAACTGCTGCAAGCACCATGCGACAACCGAAGAGAATGCCATAACGAAGGTAACGGCCATACCCATACCGAGCGAGGTGTTCACCTTCGACGACACGCCGAGGAAGGGGCAGATGCCGAGGAACTGCGACAGCACCACGTTGTTGACCAGGATGGCACCGATGACGATGGCAAACAGTGTAATAGACGTTGTAGAGACCTCACCCGTAGCGAAGGCATCGAGGATCTCACGCGATATATTGTTCAAGCTCTCCATAATCATGAGCGTTTAGTGATTTTGTTAAACAATACCATAAGGTAGCCCAGCACGATGAAGCCACCTGGGGCAAGGATGAAGATCAGGGGCATGACATCGCCGGCGAAGTTAAAGCCAAAGATTGAGCCCGAGCCGAGGATCTCACGCACGATGCCGATGACCGTGAGCGAGAGCGTGAAGCCAAGACCTATACCCAGACCATCGAGAGCCGAATCCAGGGCGTTGTTCTTCGAGGCGAAGGCCTCGGCACGACCCAGGATGACGCAGTTAACCACGATAAGCGGGATGAAGACACCCAGCGAGGCATACAGAGCCGGAACATAGGCCTTCATAAGCATCTCGATGATGGTCACAAACGAGGCGATGACCACGATAAAGGCGGGGATACGCACCTTATCGGGTATGAAGCCCTTGATGAGCGAGATTGCTATATTCGACATTATAAGCACGGCCATGGTCGCCACACCCATACCCATACCATTTATGGCCGATGAGGTGACACCCAGCGTGGGACACATACCCAGGATAAGCACAAAGGTGGGGTTCTCCTTGAGTATGCCCTTGGTTATAAGTTGCAGTTTACTCATTGCTTACATCTCCTTTCTGAGCCTCTGACTCCATTGCATTTGTTGTGGCGGTAGCACCTGTCGATGTATCACCCTCCGCAGTATTAGTTGTGGCGGTAGCACCTGTCGATGTATCACCCTCCGCTGTATTAGTTGTGGCGGTAGCACCTGTCGATGTATCACCCTCCACAGCCACAGCATCGTCCTGCACTACGGTAGCACCCGACGGAGCGGCCTCGAGAGCCTCCTCCGAGGTATTCAGCCTGCCCGTAGCCCAGAGGTAGCCGGCATAGGCGGTCTCGAGGGCGTTGACATAGGCACGCGACGAGATTGTCGAGCCGGTGAGCGAGTCGAACGAGCCCGAGGCATCATCCTTCTTCACCTTAAAGACCATCTTCGCGGGGTTGCTCTCACGCTCGATGCTTGCCTCGAGGGGGTTACCCTCCTTGGTCATATTGGCACCAAGGCCGGGGGTCTCCTTCTGCGAGAGCACCTTCACGCCACTAATGGTCGCCTTGTCACCCTCCTCGACGAAGCCTACCATGAGGTAGATGCGGTCGGCATAGCCACTCTTGGTGATGCTGGGAGCCTCCACAGCATAGCCCACCAACTCGCCCTGCGCCTTGACCGTGGTGACATTCACACGGAAGTCGCCAATGAGCTTTGTGGTATCCTGCAGCTCGGCCTCACCCTCAAACGAGGGCAACACCTCGAGCTTGGCCAGATCCTTGTTTGCAGCCTCGGTGCGGGCGATGGTCTCCTTGGTGAGGTTGTTGACCAGACCCACAAGGAGTGCCGAGATGGCGGTGATCACGAAGAGCACCAAGACCATATTTTTCAGTGAACTTTTCATACTTCTTACTCCTTATTTAGTGCCGAAGCGTTTTGGACGACAGTACTTATTGATGAGCGGCGTCACGGCATTCATGATGAATATCGCAAACGACATACCCTCGGGATAGGCACCCCACACACGGATGATCATGGTCAGAAGGCCGATGCCCACACCATAGATAATCATGCCGAGGTGGGTCATGGGCGATGTCGAGTAGTCGGTAGCCATGAAGATAGCACCCAGAAGAGCACCACCTGCCAGAATGTGGAACAGAGGCAGCTGGTAGAGCATGGCACCACCATCCTTGACGCCCAACAACATAGCGAAGAGTGCCATGGTGCCGAGCACAGCCACGGGGATATGCCACGAGATGACCTTGCGCCACAGCAGGTAGAGACCACCGAGGATGAGTGCCAGCGAGCCTATCTCACCCATCGAGCCATTCATGTGACCACCCAGCATCTGGATAAAGTCCACCTCGCTAACCGAGTAGAGACCCGCCTTGACATCGGCCAAGACGGTAGAGCCCGACAGCGCATCGGGCACACCCGTAGTCCAATCGGTCATCTCCACAGGATAGGCTATAAGCAGGAAGATACGGCCCGTGAGGGCGGGGTTAAAGGGGTTGCAGCCCAGACCGCCAAAGGTCATCTTACCCACGCCGATAGCCACCAGCGCACCTATAAGTATGATCCACCAGGGGATACCCACGGGGAGGTTGAAGGCGAGCAGGATACCCGTTACTACGGCCGACAGATCACCGATTGTCGAGCGACGCTTCAGCATAAAACGCTGTATCAGATACTCGAAGGCTACGCAGCCGGCAACGGCAATAGCCGTGCTAATAAGCACATTCCAACCCAGAATATAGGTCGAGACGGCCAACGCGGGGAGGAGTGCCAGCACCACATCACCCATAATACGGCGTGTAGACTCACCGCCGTGAATGTGTGGCGAGGGTGCTGCCATTATTCTATTCATAACAATAGTATTTTTTAGTTTCAAACTCTTATACCTATTTTTTAAGCGCGCGTGCGCGTATGATACCCATCACATTGATCTTGCCGATGCGGATGTAGTCCAGCAGGGGCAGATTCGACGGACATGTGTACGAGCAGCAACCGCACTCGATGCACTCCACGGCATTGTGCTCCTCGGCTCTATCCCACATCTTCTTCAGCGAGAGCTTCGCCAGCAGGTAGGGCTCCAGGCCCATAGGACATGCCGACACACACTTGGCGCACTTGATACATGCCTGCTCGGCGTGGCGCACAGCATCGCGACCCGAGAGGATGGTTACGCCCGAGCAACCCTTGATTATCGGAGCTGCGGTGTTGACCACCGAGCGACCCATCATAGGGCCACCGTTGAGGATCTTAACATCACCCTCGGGCAGACCTCCTGCATGGTCGATAAGTGTCTGGAATGTGGTGCCAAAGCGCATAAGGTAGTTACTTGGCTTGGCGAGATGCTTACCCGTGATGGTCACCACACGCTCGACGAGCGGCTTGTTCTTCTGTACAGCCTCATAGACGGCCACCGTAGTCGAGGCGTTGCACACCACAGCACCCACCGAGATGGGGAGTGCCGGAGGAGGTGGTACCTGACGGCCTGTGACAGCTGCTATGAGCTGCTTCTCACCACCCTGCGGATAGCGCATCTTAAGGGGCATGACCTCCACGCCCTTGTAGTTACCCTTGGCGATAAGTTCACGCAAGTGGGCCACGGCATCGAGCTTGTTGCTCTCGACACCTATCACCGCACGCTCAACCTTCAGGGCGCGCATCAATATCTCGACACCCACCAACAGCTCCTCGCCACGCTCCAGCATGGTGCGGTAGTCCGAGGTGAGGTAGGGCTCACACTCTACGCCATTGATAATGAGTATCTCGGCCTTCTGACCCTCGGGCACCGAGAGCTTGACATGTGTGGGGAATGTAGCACCACCCATACCTACGATGCCGGCCTCCTTGACCTTGGCGATGATGGCCTCGGGTGCGAGGTCGCAGCTGCGCTTAAGCTCCGGTGAGAGGTCTACGCCCTCGACCCACTCGTCACCCTCGCGCTTGATGGTGATCATCTGGCGGTGCATACCCTGCTCGTTGGGCAGGCTCTCGATGGCGGTCACCGTACCCGATATGGGAGAGTGAATATTTGCCGACACAAAGCCCGTAGCCTGCGCTATGAGCTGGCCGGTGAGAACCTTGTCGCCCTTGGCCACGATGGGCGTGGCGGGGGCACCGATATGTTGCATCATGGGGATGACCACCTGATCGGGGAGCTCCATACGCTCGATGGCCTTATCCTTACTCCACTGCTTATTATCCGACGGATGAATACCGCCTATGGGAAATGTCCTCATACTATAGTTGATAGCTTATGGATTTCTATTTTGTACTCTCTGCCTTTGCAGCCTCCTTGACGGGTGCCGCAGCCTTGGGCTCCTTGGGCAGACGCTCCATGTTGATGATGTGGATAGCTCCCGTGGGGCACTCATTGACACACTTGCGACAGAGCTTACACTTCTCGGGGTCTATATATGCGAGGTTATCCGTGAGGCTGATAGCACCAAAGGGACACACCTTCTCGCACTTGCCACAACCGATACATCCCGCCTTGCAGGCCTTGATAACCGCAGCGCCACGGCTCTTTGAGCGACATGCCACATAGATGGCGCGGTTCTTGGGCCACTTTTTACGCAGCTCGATGAGCGACTTGGGGCACGCCTTGATGCAGGCACCACACGCCACACACTTATCGGCATCGACCTCAACAAGACCCGTTTCAGGGTTGATGGCAAGAGCACCAAACTGACAAGCCTCAACGCAGTCGCCATAGCCCAGACAGCCGAAGGCACAGCCCGTCTCGCCGACATAGAGCGAGTTGACAACAGCACAGCTCTTGGCACCATCGTAGTGGTTCAACTTGGGTCGCTTATCGCACGAGCCGCCACAGAGCATCGTAGCCACCTGGGGCGACTTCTCGGGTGCCGCCTTACCCAGATAGGTAGCCATCTGCTTCATCACATCGGCACCACCCACAGGGCAGTAGAGCGACGAGATGTCGTCACGCTTAACCATGGCCTCGGCCATGGCACGACAGCCGGCAAAGCCGCAGCCACCGCAATTAGCACCGGGCAGCATCTTCTCGACATCGCCGATGCGAGGATCCTCCAGCACCTTAAACTTCTGTGCCACGAAGTAGAGGATAAGTGCTAGAAATGCTCCCAACACGCTGAGTGTCAGAATTGTCAGTAATAGTTCGTTCATTACTCCTTTATTATTGTAAATTTAATCTTTTTAGTCAACCTTTTACGCATCAGGCCAAGACCGGCGTAGTAGAGCACCACGCCCGCGATAGAGCTCACGGCGGCCACGCCCTCACTCATGCCAAGTGCCGTAGCCGTGAAGAGCACAGCCAGCAGCACCACCAGGGGCATCACATATCCCCACACGATAGACGACATAGCCATTGACTCTTTGAGCAGGGCCACAACGACACTCTCGCCCACAGCAAAGCTCTCGGCATAGGGGGTCTCCACCTCGATGATGCGCATGCGCTCGACAGTGCCGCACAGCGACTTGGCGTGACAACCGGCACAAGCCGACTGCTGCTCGACAGCGACGTAGACCCTTCCATCCGCGACACGCTCAACGGTGCCTCTATGTTGGATAGTGTGGCTCATAACGCTCCTCTTGCTTAAGGCTATATTGCGACAACGTGTTTAATCACCGTAGTGGTTTACCAGAGGCATCAGCCACTCGTGACCGAAGGCACAGGGCGAGAGGCGCAATACGGGAGGGAACTGATAACGCTTCTTCTCGTTGCGCATAATCATCGAGTGTATCTTCTCGACAACCTTCGGGTCGAAACCTGCATCCACGATCTCCTCACGGTGCTGCTTCTTCTCGATCATACGGAAGAGGATGGCATCGATAACCTCATAGGGAGGCAGATAGTCGCTATCCTTCTGGTCGGGGCGCAACTCCGAAGAGGGCTCCTTGTCGATGATAGCATCGGGGATCACATCGCCAAACGTGGCGTTGATATATCGCGCCAGGTCGTAGATCTCGCCCTTGTAGAGGTCACCCGTGGGGCTGAACGTACCTGCCGTATCGCCGTAGAGCGTACACCAGCCCAGGGCGTTCTCGCTCTTATTCGACGAGTTCAGAAGCATATATCCCGTCTTATTCTGCAGGGCCATGAGCATCGTGGTACGAATGCGGGTCTGGATATTCTCCTCGGTGGCATCAAACTCGGTACCTCCGATGACGGGCTGCAACGTACCCACAATGGCGTTATAGGCATCTACGATGGGGAGCACGCTATACTCCACATCGAGGTTCTCGGCCAGCCTCTTGGCATCCTCGACACTCTGGTTGGGGGTGAAGGGCGAGGGCATAAGCAGCACACGCACATTCTCCTTGCCGAGGGCACCCACGGCCAGACAGGCCACCACAGCCGAGTCGATACCTCCCGACAGACCCAGACAGGCCTTCTCGTAGCCATTCTTGTGGAAGTAGTCCCTCAGGCCCAGACATGCGGCATGGTAGATCATGCGGGTACGGTCGTTGTATGTCGTGAAGGGGACATCGAAGGGTCTGTTCTCGGCCTCGGTATCGAAGATGCGGAAGTCCTCCTCGAAGCTGTTGAGCAGCATCACCAGATGGCCATCACGGTTGAGTATGCCCGATGTTCCGTCGTAGACGATATCGCCGGCACCGCCCACCTGGTTGATAAGCAGCAGGGGCTTACCCTCGGTGAAGGCCAGACGGCTCATCTTGTCGAAGCGACGGCTCATAATACCCTTGCCATAGCGACGTGCATTGACCGAGATGATTGCATCAACCTCCTCCTCGAGATCCTCCATGCGGCTTAGGTCGTCGCCGATGACCACCTTGAGGCTCTTGCCTGCAATATGTACTATCTGGCTACCTATCGACGAGCCGATGATGTAACCCATCTCGCGACGCGCCGTGACGTAGCGTTTACCGATGTACTCGATCTGTCCAAAACGGTCGATGTAGGCAGCTGCGCTGATGGGACCCTCGGCCGTGAGGTAGGGAGTACCTACGATAGCCGAGATGCCACGACAGTGGCGTGCGATGCGCTCCACCGCCTCCTCACACATGGTCAGGAAGGTGGTCTTGGTAAGGAGTCCGTATGCCGGCGTGCCCGATACGGCAAACTCGGCAAAGACAACTACGTCGGCACCCTCACTCTTGGCGCGGTTGATCGAAGCGATGATTTTTTCGGTATTGGCCTTGATATCGCCAACGGTGAAGTTTAGCTGTGCTAATGCAATCTTCATATCTCTGTAACAAGTTCTCTAAATAGGTTCTATACCTATGGTATAGTAAATTGCGACAAAGATACAAATAAAATGTCAATTGTGAAACTCGAAGGCCGAAAAGTGAAGAAAATAATTAAAAAGCCTCGCTAACACCGAGAATAAAGGTGTGGCTGTCGTTGCCAAAGGCCACATCGAAGCGCACCATATTGCGTGCGCCAAGCCCCCAGCGCAGACCCACACCATAGGTGGGCAGCAGCTGTCGGAGCAGACCTCGCTCTACCCTATCGAAGGCCACGCCACCGCCACCCCATGCCGCCACGCCGAGGCCGTTCCAGATGTGCTGGCGCAGCTCGAGCTGTGCCGTGAGCAGGTTACAGCCCATGTAGCGACCATAGTAGTAGCCACGCATACGGTTATCGTCGCCCAACCTCGCACGCAGCATCCATGGCGTTGCCGAGGCGTTATGCTCGCCATAGAGATCCAGTGCCAGAGTAGCACCGCGCCACAGAGGCTGATAGTAGTCCAGCTGCAGTCGCAGGGTGTAGAGCGTGTGGTTGTAGTTGCTCACCACACTCGGACGCAGCAACCCGCTGACATTTAGGCGTATACCGCGGGTGCGATACTCCTCATAGCGGCGATTGTCGTAGTTCAGGCCGATGGTTAGACTACCGCCCGAGTAGTCGAGCAGCTCCTTATCGAGCAGCTCCGTGGTGCGCTCATCGAGCTTTACACTGCCGATGTAGGCGTAGTCCAGCTCTGCACCGAGGCTTAGGTGCGTGGTCACCGCATAGCTATACCCCACCCGCGCCTCATATCGCTTTTCGGTATACTTCGAGGCTATGTTTTGGCGCGCTGTGGCATAGTCCAGACCATAGAGGCGCGTGGGCAGCGACCCCACCGCAACGCCATAGCGCAACGTGTGTCTGTCGCCCAGAGGGTTCATACCCTGCAACGCGACGTGGTAGCTCCCGGTAAGCGACACCGATGCCGAGAAGGCTATCGAGGACTCCCTGCGACTATCGCCCACCCGATAGCTCTTGCTACCTCGCAGGCCGAGTCGCCACCCCGTATCTACGGAGTAGCCCGGCCCTATAAGCAGCGACAGCGAGCCATCGGCCGACCCTCCGAGACCTTGGTTGAGACCCTCTAAAAGACGACGACCAAACATCCGCGAAGATCCCTTCACGGATGTTTGGTCGATAGGTGTGTAACTATAGGTCAGGCTCTCACCGCCCACCATCATCGTCTCCTCGGTCTGTGCCGATAAACTATTGATTGTGAGCAGACTTAATGCAGCTATTAACGCCCTGCGCAACATCGCTGCCGAGCTTCAGCTGACCCAGATGTACGATTGGATTAAGGACAACCTCATGAACGCAGAAGGCGCTTTCCTCTCTCTTGAAGAAGCGCAGCCCATTCTTGATGCGCTCAGAAACGGCGACATTTCTTCCTTCGGCGCAACCGACGGCTGGCTGTGGGTAAAGAATGTTTTCCAGCCTGACTCCTTCACCAAGACCATCATTCCCACCATGAATGAACTTTCCATGCTTCTGAATCAGAACAAGAAGGTTATCAGCGCTGAAATGATGGATGTTCTCAGCCAGTATGCCAACAATACCGGCGAGATTGCTGCCGCAGTCGACGCTGCCATTGCCAGCCACTGCGACTATTTCACCTTCAATCTCTTCATCAACATGTTCCCCATCAAAATCCCCACCAACTGGTCGGTATATGTGAACGGCTGTCTCATCCTGCCCGTTCTGGCCGGTGTGACCCAGATTCTGCAGACCAAGCTCATGAACGCCGGCGGATCGAAGGCTGCCTCTGAAAACAGCCAGAACGCTGCCAACGGCAAGTTCATGCAGTGGTTCTTCCCCATCTTCTCCGTTTGGATCTGCTTGTCCTCCACCGCCGCCTTCGCCGCCTACTGGGTATTTGTAAACCTGTGGAGCATCGTAACCAACTTTGCCATCAATAAGTATCTGGACGCGAAAACCGCCCCGATCGTTGACACCGAAAAGGAGGCCATTCAGCCTTGAGAACCATTGAAACCAGCGGAAAGACCGTTGAAGAAGCCCTGAGCGCGGGCCTCAAAGAGCTTGGCTGTGACA
>CALGRZ010000062.1 GCA_937880705.1 uncultured Alistipes sp. | reverse complement strand
GCTCAACTCATCGACACGCGCTCAGGCTATGGTCGTAGACCGCCACTCAGGCAAGGTCGTTGCGGTAAGATAATATCGCCACACAATACCAAATAAACGGTATCGGGAGCAACTCTTTTGAAGGGAGGGTTGCTCCTCTTTTTTTTATTCTAAAAAAAATTTGTTATATTTGCGACATTGAAGGGAGTGCTTAGAGCCCCTAATAGGCATATATCCCTGTCGATATATAGACCCGAACAACTTTTATTAACTTGTTATAAATTAACTGCTTATGAAGAAACTTTTACTTCTGATGTGTGGTCTTTTCATTGGTGTTATGGCCAATGCACAGACTATCGTGTCGGGTACGGTTGTCGACGATGCGGAGCAGCCCTTGGTAGGTGCTTCGGTCGTTGTCCCCGGAACGACTCAGGGTACGAGCACCGACCTTGGCGGTAACTTCGAGATGAAGCTCCGCGATGGTGCCAGCCAGATTCAGATCTCGTATCTGAACTACAAGACCCAGACTCTTGATGTGGATACTAAGGTTCCTCGTCAGAAGTTTGGTATGATTAAGATGGAGTCTGACGCTATCGCTATGGACGATGTGGTTATCACCCAGTCGTTGGCCGTACAGCGTCGCACCCCCGTTGCCGTATCTACCGTAGAGGCTTCGGAGATCGAGTTCAAGCTCGGTGGTCAGGAGTTCCCTGAGGTATTGAAGTCTACCCCCGGCGTCTATGTTACGAAGGATGGCGGTGGCTATGGCGACTCGAAGATCAATATGCGTGGTTTCAAGTCGGCAAATGTCGCTGTGATGGTGAATGGTGTCCCCGTGAACGATATGGAGTGGGGCGGTGTTTACTGGTCTAACTGGGCAGGTTTGTCGGATGTCACACGCTCGATGCAGACACAGCGTGGTATGGGTGCTTCGAAGATCTCGTCACCCTCGGTAGGTGGTACTATCAACATCGTTACAAACACTATCGACGCTAAGCGCGGTGGTACAGTATCTTACGGCGTAGGTAACGATGGCGCCAACACCCTCTCGTTGAGCCTCTCGACAGGTCTTACGAAGAATGGCTGGGCAATGAGCGTGCTCTTCTCGAAGCGTTGGGGCGATGGCTACATTCAGGGTACTGGCTACGAGGGTTACAACTGGTTTGTAAATGTCTCGAAGCGTATCAACGATGACCACCAGCTCTCGCTTACCGCATTTGGTGCTCCCCAGAAGCACAACCAGCGTAAGCCCCTCTATGCAGGTCTCTCGATTGAGGGTTGGAACGAGGTAGCAAAGTGGACCGGCGAGAAGAACAAGTATCGCTACAACGCCGTTTACGGTTTCGACAACAACGGCAAGGAGCGCTCTTCGATGGTCAATGAGTACCACAAGCCTCAGATTTCGTTGAACCACCAGTGGCAGATTGACTACAAATCGTCGCTTTCGACAGCTCTCTATGTATCTATCGGTCGTGGTTCGGGCTACTCTGGTCAGGGTCGTACCTCGGCAGACCGTGCTATGTGGAACGGCTCATCAAATGGTCAGCTCCTCTACAACTCGGTAGTCAGCGATATGGGCACTCAGCTTTGCCTTCGTAAGCCAGACGGTACATTCGACTATGGCGCAATTCAGACCTTGAATGCTGAGAGCCTTGATGGTTCGCGTATGGTGATGTCGAAGTCGTTGAACAACCATATGTGGTATGGTCTTTTGTCTACCTACACCAACGAGCTACTCCCCGGCTTGGAGCTCTCGGCAGGTGTCGATGTTCGTTACTATGTAGGTGAGCACACCAACGAGATTATCGACCTCTACGATGGTGCATACTTCATTGATGATGCCGACCGTAAGAATGTTAAGCCTGAGAACAACGCCGCAGCTGCCGACCCCAACTGGAAGTATGAGAAGCTCTCGGTAGGCGATATCGTATATCGCGACTACGATGGCCATGTACACCAGGAGGGCGTATTTGCTCAGTTGGAGTGGACAAAGAACAAGGTTAACGCCTTCGTATCGGGCTCTGTATCGAACACCGGCTACTGGCGTGTTGACCGCTTCTACTACGATGAGGCACACCAGCGCTCGGAGACTATGAACTTCATAGGATTTACCGCTAAGGCGGGTGTAAACTGGAATGTTACCGACCGCTCGAACCTCTTCCTCAATGTTGGTTACATCTCGCGTGCCCCCTTCTTCTCAGGTGGTGCATTCCTCCAGTCTACAACCTCGCATATGACCAACCCCGATGCTGTTAACGAGAAGGTATTCTCGGTTGAGGGTGGCTATGGCTTGCGTGCTGGCAACTTCCGTATGAACATCAACGGCTACTACACCCTCTGGATGGATAAGTCAGATGTTCGTTCGAAGCTTATGTCTAACGGCGACTACGCCCGTGTAAACCTCACCGGCATCGACGCTCGCCACGCAGGTGTTGAGCTCGACCTTAACTACCGCGCTACACACTGGTTGAACCTTACAGGTATGCTCTCGTGGGGCGACTGGGTATGGAGCAGCAATGCCAAGGGTTACTACTACGACTCTCAGGGTCAGCCTATGACCGCTAAGATGGACGGTACCGTGGCTTCGGGCATTATGGCCGAGGACCACGCTTGGATTGAG
This sequence comes from uncultured Alistipes sp., assembly GCA_937880705.1. Next base: position 13,168 of record CALGRZ010000062.1, on the reverse strand, counting down.
CTTAAGCAGAAGGGCGTACATGTAGCTGGCTCGGCACAGACCACAGCAGCTATCGGTGCAGACTTCTTCCCCTTGAAGGGCTTGCGCCTCAGCGCCAACTTCAACCTCTACGCTCGCAACTATGCCGACTTCTACCTCGGCTCTACGGCTGTGGCAAATAGCGCCGTAACGGTTAATGACCCCTGGCAGATTCCCGTAGGCCATCAGGTTGACCTCTCGGCAAGCTACTCGTTCAACATTGGCAAGGTACGCGCTACGCTCTATGGCAATGTGAACAACCTCTACGACTACAACTATGTGATGGATGCACAGTGCGGCACCGACACCAAGGGCTGGCAGGACTGCTACGCCGTGATGTACTCATTTGGCCGTACCTACACACTCCGTCTTAAGATTAGCTTCTAAAAAGAACTACCGCTATGAAGAATATAATTATCCGCTTATGCTCTGTTGTGGCTGTGGCTCTTATGGGCTTGGGCTGCCAGACCGACTATTTCAATGATAACTACTTGCCCGGCTACGACAACAACGGTGATATCACCAATGTTCGCGAGTTGGACATCACACTCACCGAGGACGACTATGCCGCTATCGCCAAAAATAGCGACAACAAGGCTATCGCCGAGGCTCAGGGCGAGGAGGCAGTAGCTGCTCTCGCTGCAATTGGCAAGAGCCACTTCTTCGCTTCGCAGGAGGATGCTGCGACATATATCCCCGCTTGGCTTTCGGCGGGCTACCCCACACTCGACAATGGCTCGTTGGCACTTATCACCTACACCTCGGCATTGGATGTTCCCGCCGATGTTGTAGCTATGAACACCGCTACGGAGTACACCCTCACCGAGGATGACTACAAGGCAATCTGGGGCTCGGAGGAGGATTATGCTGCGGCACTCACTCCCAAGACCGTAAATAAGCTCAAGAGCGTTTTGCCTATTGCTGACGATGCTCGCGAGGGCGAGTATGTTGTGGTTACTTACAACTACTCTGCGGAGGAGCCCGAAAAGGAGGAGCCTGAGACTCCCGTAGACCCCGGACAGCCCGAAGAGCCCAAGTACACATCTGTTCTTGGCTCGGCTGTGTTGAACGATGCAGTAGAGGTTAAGGGCTATGTATCAGCAGTTTCGACTCAGGGCCCTATCATCACCGATGCTACTGGCTCAATCCTTCTTTACAAGGGCACTGACCTTGCTATTGGTGACGAGGTATCGGTTTCGGGTACTATCTCGGCATACAACAAGGGCTTCCAGATTGCCGCTTCAACGGCAACCGTTGAGAAGACCGGTACTACCACCGTAACCTACCCCACTCCCGTAGAGCTTGATGGCCCCGCTATGGAGGCACTGCTTACCTCACGCACCGAGGACGACTACGCTCAGTTTGTGAAGTTTACAGGTACTCCCTCGGTAGGCAACTACATCAACATCATTATGGAGGGCACCGAGGCTGCTCAGGGTAGCATCTATGGCGCTACCGATGAGGTTAAGGCAATGTTCACCGATGGCGTAGAGGCAACTATCTACGGCTACTTCTGCTCAATTTCGAGTGGCAAGTATATCAATGTCGTTGTAGTTTCGGTTGATGAGGCTCCCGCTATTGGTGGTGGCACAGAGCCTGAGGCTCCCAACTATACTTCGGCTCTCGGCACAGCTGTTTTGGGCGACTTTGTAGAGGTTAATGGCTATATCTCGGCTGTTTCAACCCAGGGTCCTATCCTTACTGACAACGGTGGCTCAATCCTCCTCTACAAGACTTCTGGCTATGAGGTTGGTGACGAGGTTTCGGTATCGGGCACTATCTCATCGTATGGTAAGGGCTTCCAGATTGGCACTAATGATATCACTATCGAGAAGACTGGCACAACTACCGTAACATATCCTACTCCTATGGAGATTACTGGTGCTCTTGCTGATGAACTTCTCACAACTCGTGTCAATGATGAGTATGCTTACTACGCAAAGATGACAGGTACTGTATCTATCAACGGCAACTACTACAACTTTATCCTTGCCGATGCAACGACTGCTCAGGGTAGCTTCTATGGTGCTACAGATGAGCTTAAGGCACAGCTTAGCGATGGTATGGAGTGCACAATCTACGGCTATTTCACATCATTGTCGGGTGGTAAGTATATCAATATGGTTGTAACTTCAATAGAGAGTGCTCCTGCAGCTACAGCTTTGGCACTCAAGGTTAAGAGCGAGAAGCAGTACGCCTTCTTCAAGTTCAACGGCTCGGCATACGAGGCTACGGAGATCGTGGCTGTTCAGCCCACCGACTACACCTCTATGGGTCAGGGCTATGGCAGCTTCACCGCTCCCGCACAGGATAGCTACTTGCCTAAGTTCCTCTCGGAGAAGTACCCCTATGCTCAGGTTGATGATAAGCTCTATGTAGGCTATCGTTGCTACTCTGGTGGCGCTACCTCTTGGAAGGTTGACGAGTACCTCTTCAATGGCGAGTGGACCAAGACCGCTTACTTCGAGAGCCGTCAGGATCAGTTCCGCAAGACCGAGGGTGAGTGGCTTATCGACCGCACCTTGGAGCTCGACTTCACCTCGACATCGAGCCCTGAGACCAAGGCATTCTACCAGTACTGCGTAAACTGGGTTTACGACTTTAAGGATGTGCCTATGGGCGCTCCCGCACGCGACAACGCTGGCGAGATTCTCTCTACCGAGATTGTCCTTATCGACGGTAACAAGCCCGCAGGCAACTACTGGGTATCGAACTACGGTAACAACGAGTTCTACACCGGTGCTTCGGCATACTACGGCAATATGGACTGGCGTCCTTCGGCTGTTAAGGGTGGCTTCGCTGCTGCTGGTATGGGCGATTTGTCTGACGATGAGATCCTCGCCAAGCTCAAGGAGCACACCGCAGAGGTATATGCCGAGGTTCTTGGCTATATGTACCCTGAGGTAACGGCTGATGACTATAAGAAGGTGATTATCAAGGTTTACTGCTACGGTCCCAACAAGAACTACTCGTTCACATTCGATGTAGTTGAGAAGGGCAAGTTCCAGTATGCTGCCGACTCACTCGTTGAGTTGTAATCAACCCCTCGCCACCACGGTGGCAAAACGAAGAAAAGCAGTCCAAAGGGGCTGCTTTTCTTCGTTGGACACAACTATTCGTCGAAGCGACCTTAGCTACTTCAGCTTTTCGCTGGCGGGCATAAAATAGGCTGACCAAAGTTGTTCGCAAGGATTTTTGGTCAGCCTAAGCTCTTTATAATATTGTTGTGTTAGAACGGGGCTATGTCGAACTCCGAGGGCACACTATTCATACCACCTTGGGGAGCTGAGCCCATAGGGGGGAAGTTGTTGCCCGAAGAGGAGAAGTCATCGTAGCTCTCGGCTTGCTGGTTGGCCATTCCTGAGGCTGCACCAGAGGTGATAGCCGCCATAACCGAGGAGTCGGCATCGGCGAACTTCGCCTGCTCCTTAATAAAGCGCAAAGGCACATCCGTAACCTCGCCATTACGGTGCTTGGCGATGATAATCTCTGCCATACCGGCTGTTGACATACCATTCTCGTCTGTGGTAAGTCCGTAATACTCAGGGCGGTGGATAAATGCTACAACATCGGCATCCTGCTCGATAGCACCCGACTCACGCAGATCGCTGAGCTGTGGTCGCTTTGAGCCACCACGGTTCTCGACATTACGGCTGAGCTGCGAAAGTGCGATGATAGGCACATTGAGCTCCTTGGCGATAGCCTTCAGTGTGCGCGAGATTAGCGACACCTCCTGCTCACGGTTACCGCGGGTCTCAGGTGTCGAGGCGGTCATAAGCTGTAGGTAGTCGATGATGATAAGCTTGATATCGTGCTGTGTCTTTAGGCGGCGTGCCTTAGAGCGGAACTCATATACCGAGAGCGCCGGCGTATCGTCGATATAGAGGGGCGAACGACCCAGCTCCACAGTTTGGCTCTCAAGGTGTGCCCACTCCTCAGGTTTTAGGTTACCCGTGCGCAAATCCTTGGAGTTGAGCTGTGTCTCGGCCACGATAAGTCGGTTCATAAGCTGCACTGACGACATCTCAAGCGAGAAGAACGCCACGGGGGTCTTATGCTCCACTGCCATATTGCGTGCCATAGTCAACACAAAGGCTGTCTTACCCATAGATGGTCGTGCCGCGATGATGATAAGGTCCGAGGGCTGCCAACCGAGGGTGATGCTGTCGATATCGGTAAATCCCGAACGCACACCATTGTACTCGCCCGCAGTCTTTGATGCCTCCTCAATCTGTGCCAACGCCTTGCGCAAGATATCTTGTGCCGACTGCACCGAGCGCTTGACATTACCCTCCGAAACGCGGAAAATCTCCTGCTCGGCAAAGCCGATAAGCTCCGTGACATCAACCTCATCGTCATAAGAACGGCGCTCAATCTCGGTTGCCGAACGGATAAGCTCTCGCTGAACATACTTCTGCGCGATAATCTTGGCGTGGAACTCGATATGCGCTGCCGATGCCACACGCTGGGTAAGCTGTGCGAGGTATGCCGCACCTCCGACCTTCGTGAGCTGACGATGCGACTTAAGGCACTCGGTAACGGTGTAGAGGTCGATAGCCTTCATCTCGAACGATAGCTCCTGAATAGCCTGGAAGATTATGCGGTGCTCCTCGGTGTAGAATGTCTCAGGCTTGATGTACTCCTGAACATCGATGATTGCATCTTTCTCAAGCATCAATGCACCCAACACCGCCTGCTCCAACTCGATAGCCTGTGGTGGCACAGTGCCCTCAAGCTCAGCCAGTTGGCGATATGCCTCGCTATTGTTCTGCGACGATTTATTGTATTGCTTTGCCATAGTATCTACTTTTACAGATTGCAAAAATAGGAATATTTTTCTATGACTTGTTGACAAAGCCCCTCGACTTATGATAACTTACTAACACGCTATGTTAATAGTTTTTGCTTTTTGGGCATATTGCACTATCTTGTACGCACTAAACGCAACGAGTGTGGTGTAGTCTGCTTGATGATGATGCGGTCGTCAAAGGCGTAGCGGTGGTAAAGCTCATCGGTATAGTAGCGGATAGTTACCATCTCGACATCATCGCGCTTCTCGACATCGAAGCCCATACCCTCCAACTCCGAGATAGCATCGTCGATATGCCACGAAGCATCGACAGCCATAAAGAGGTCTACGGCCGAGTTATGCACAAGGTTGATGCGTATGCGGTGGCTGTCGAAGGTGGTAAATACCGTGGCGAACTTCTCCTCCAATACAAACGAGAGGTCGCGCGAATGGAGCTTAAGCAACACCTGATTGCTCTTGAGAATCATAATCGGCTCATAAACACGCTCCGTATCGCCTGTGATGACCGAGCCTTGGGCGTGCTTGTTGCCAAAAGGACGGACATAGAGCGGTATGTTCTTCTGCTGTAGGGGCTTGATGGTCTTGGGGTGGATAATCTGCGCACCGCTATATGCCATCTCTATGGTATCCATATAGTTGAGTCTGTCGAGCTTCTTCGCGTCAGGGAATATCTTGGGGTCGGCATTGAGTATGCCGTCGACATCCTTCCATACGCTCATCGACTCGGCATCAAGCACGTTGGCAACGATGGCGGCAGAGTAGTCCGAGCCCTCGCGGCCCAGCGTCGTCGTGGTGCCGTCGGGGGCACCGCCGATGAAGCCCTGACCCACGAAGATGGTGGTCGTGCTGTCGGCAATCTCGCGCTTGAGGCGTATGGCCGTAGCCTCGAGGTTGACGTTGGCATCCTTGTGTCGCTGCTCGGTGAGGAAGGCTCGACGCATATCCACCCAGCGGTTTGCTACGCCGTGGCCGTTGAGGTAGTTCGAGATGATCGTCGTCGAGATCAGCTCGCCAAAGGCTACTATGGTGTCGTACCACAGCTCGGCATCCGAGGCGCGGTAGATGGTGTTGCGCACGGTGTTGCGCAGCTGCTCGAAGAGGGTGTCTACCTGGTCGATGGTGATGTCGGCACCCATGAGCTCATCGATGATGCCTCGGTGGTAGTCGTAGCTCTGCTGTATACGCTCCATGGCTGTGGTCTCGTCGCCACGCTGCATGGCCTCGAAGACCCCCTCCAGGGCATTTGTAGTCTTGCCCATCGCCGAAACGATGATAAAGAGCTCACTCTCATCCTTAACAATATCTCGCAAGTTGCGCACTCCGGCAGCATCCTTAACCGATGCTCCGCCAAATTTATATACTTTCATCTCTTCACACTATTTAGGTAACTTCATTATGGGGCTCTTACAGCTTCTCGCCGTAGGCCAGGTCGCCGGCATCGCCTATACCGGGCACGATATACGACTTCGAGGTGAGCTCCTCGTCAACAGCTGCGCACCATAGCGTGCAACGCTCCGGCGAGGTGTGCTTCAACACATAGTCTACGCCCTGCTCCGAGGCAAATGCCGCAGCAAAGTGCGTGTGGTCGGGTAAGCCAGCACGACGTATCAGGGCATCGTAGACCAGCATCAGCGAGGTGCCCGTAGCCAACATAGGGTCGACAAGTATCAGTGTCTTACCTGTCAGCGCACTTGTTGAGACATACTCCACATCGACGATGAAGCTACCGTCAGGGCGGCTCTTGCGGTAGGCCGACACAAAGCCATTCTCGGCATCGTCGAAGTAGTTGAGGAAGCCCTGATGGAAGGGTAGTCCTGCACGCAGAATGGTGGCGATGACAATCTTGTCGTCGATACACTCCACCGCAGCCGTGCCCAGAGGCGTTTCGACCATTCGGGTCTTGTAGTTGAGCTTTTTCGATATCTCGTATGCCATGATCTCTGCTACGCGCTCCATGTTGCGACGAAAGCGCATGGGGTCACGCTGTACCTCCTTGTCGCGCATCTGTGAGAGGAACTTGTTGAGGATGGTGTTTTCGCGGTTCAGGATATTTACCATAGTCGTATGATTTTTAAGTCTGTTGTAGCTCTAATATAGGAAGTTGTTGAACGGGTAGCGACCTGCATGTATCTCGCGCACCATGCCGTAGAGGTCCGAGCGGAGCTTGTCCACGCCCGTGCGCTCACGCGCCGAGATAAAGATACAGGGGGTGTTGGCCTTGGCTATCCAGCTCTTCTTCAGGTCGTCGAGCGAGAGATTCTCCTTGGTCGCCGGCGTGAGGTCATCCTCCTCCTTGGGGGTGTATGTGTAGGCGTCTATCTTGTTGAAGATAAGGAACGTGGGCTTATCTCCCGCGCCAATGTCGGCGAGTGTCTGCTTGACCACCGCAATCTGATCCTCGAAGCCCGGGTGCGAGATATCCACGACGTGCAGCAGCAGGTCGGCCTCGCGCACCTCGTCGAGTGTCGATTTAAACGACTCGATAAGCTCGGTGGGGAGCTTGCGGATGAAGCCTACGGTGTCGGACATCAGGAAGGGGAGGTTGTCGAAGACTACCTTTCTCACGGTGGTGTCGAGTGTTGCGAAGAGCTTGTTCTCGGCAAAGACCTCGCTCTTCGAGAGCAGGTTCATCAGTGTCGACTTACCCACGTTGGTATAGCCCACCAACGCCACACGCACCATCTGACCGCGGTTGGAACGCTGCACGGCCATCTGTCGGTCGATCTTCTTGAGATCCTCCTTCAGCTTCGATATGCGGTTACGCACTATACGGCGGTCGGTCTCGATCTCGCGCTCACCGGCACCGCCACGAGTACCCGTACCACCGCGCTGTCGCTCGAGGTGTGTCCACATACCTGTCAGACGGGGTAGCATATACTCGTTGTGGGCCAGCTCGACCTGTGTCTTGGCGTATGCGGTCTGTGCGCGCGACATGAAGATGTCGAGGATGAGGCGTGTGCGATCCATCACACGGCAGGGCATCGCCTGCTCGATGTTGCGTGTCTGGGCGGGTGAGAGCTCGTCGTCGAAGATGGCTATGTCGATCTCGTTCTCCTTGCACCAGAGGGCTATCTCCTCTAACTTGCCCGGGCCGACATATATCTTCGACATGGGCTGTGGCAGTCGCTGTGTAAAGCGTTTTACGCTCTTTATATTGGCGGTCTCGGCCAGGAACTCCAACTCGTCGAGGTATTCGTGTGCCGTGTCGGGGTTTTGGCTGTCGCGAATGACGGCCACCAGCACGGCGCGTATCTCGCGCTGCTCGACGGTGGGTATAGGCTCCTTGCTCTTGCCTTTAGGTTTTACAATCTCTTCTTTCATCTATTATAAATATATGTATAGCTCGATAGAGCCGTATGGCTACAAGTGCCATGCACGGTCTCTATTAACAATAAGGGGGTGCCACCATAGATGTGGAACCCCCTAAATCTGTGCCATTGCTCGTTAGTTCTGGATCTTGAACGATACGGGCAGGGTGTAAGTTACACGCACGGGCTTGTTACGCTGCTTACCGGGCTTCCACTTGGGAGACTTCTGAAGCACTGCAACGGCAGCATCCGACAGTGTCTTATCGGGTGACTGGAGAACCTGGATGTTAGAGAGCTTACCATCCTTCTCAACCACAAACTTGATAACTACGTTACCCTGGATGCCGTTCTCGAGGGCGATCTGGGGATACTTCACGTTAGACTGAACCCAGTTGCGGAACTTCGAGAGGTCACCACCCTGGAAGGTAGGCATCTCCTCGGCGTTCACGAAGATCTCCTCCTCCTGGATCTCCTCCTCCTTCTCCTCGATTACGATCTCGAAGTCGTCGAAGTCGTCGGCATCGTCAGCGAAGACGATGTTGGTGTCGATCTTCTGGTCGTTAGACACGATGTTGAGCACGTCGGTGATAACCTGTGCCTGTGCCTTCTGCTGCTCGGGGGGAGTCTCGGGCTGATCCTGACGTGTGTTGTCAATCTGCTCCACCTCGGTAGTCTCCTTCTTGGGGGGCTTATACTCGTCGGCAACAGGCTTTGAGTTGATTGAAAGGGCAAGGCCCGTAATGGCCAGAGCGATCACAAGACCGATCTCCAGAAAGAGCGTTTTCTTGTTTTCAAGATCCGCTTTAGGTGATTTCTTAATCTCCATTGTGTAGTTATTTTTTTAGTTTTTAGTAACTTATCCCTGATGTCTCGTGCACACGCGCACACTCCACTATGCAAATATAAACATAAAATTTCAAAAAATGATATATCTGATAGAAAATTATTTAATTTTCATTAATTTTGTAGTCGGTAACCGAGATAACGATGATGAACACCGCCGCCAAATATAGACTCTATGGCTCGTCGCTCGACGAGCTGAAGGGCCTCTGCGAGGAGCTGGGGCTGTCGCGTTTTGCCCACAAGCAGATTGCGCGTTGGCTCTACACACGTTTCGTAGATGATATAGATCAGATGACCGACCTCTCGAAGGATGCCCGCCAGCGACTTAAGGAGGTTGCCGTGCTGGGCACAACGCCTCCGCTGAAGGTGTCGGTGTCGGTCGATGGCACAAAGAAGTACCTCTTCGCCACATCGCAGGGCGAGTATATCGAGTCGGCACTCATCCCCGATGGTGAGCGCATGACGCTCTGTGTGTCGTCACAGGCTGGTTGTAAGATGGGCTGTAAGTTCTGCGCCACGGGGCGTATGGGCTTCCGCCACCACCTCTCGGCAACGGAGATCATCAACCAGGTCATCTCCATCCCCGAGCGCGATAGACTGACCAACCTCGTCTTTATGGGTATGGGCGAGCCGCTGGACAATATCGACAACCTGCTGCGGGCCCTCGACATCCTCACCTCGGAGTGGGGTATGGCGTGGTCACCAACGCGCATAACGGTATCTACGGCGGGTGTGGCACGCACGCTGCCACGACTGCTCGACGAGCAGAGGGTGCATATCGCCGTGTCGCTGCACAACCCCTTTGGTGAGGAGCGCAAGCAGATCATGCCTATCGAGAACAGCTACTCCATTGTCGAGGTGTGCAACATCCTGCGCCGCTACGACTTCACGCATCAGCGACGTGTCTCGTTCGAGTATATCGTGCTGGAGGGCATGAACGATAGCCCGCGCCATATCAAGGAGCTGTCGCGCCTGCTCGACGGCATCAAGTGCCGCATCAACCTGATCCGCTTCCACAAGATCCCCGACTCACCCTTCTTCTCGCCCCCTATGGAGCGGATATTGGAGTTTAGGGACACCCTGACACGCCGTGGCATACAGACCACGCTGCGCGCCTCGCGTGGTGAAGATATAGAGGCGGCCTGCGGACTGCTCTCCACTGCCCAAAAGAGCTAATATGTGAAACCTAAATAGAGTTAACCCATGAAGAAGAGCCTTGTGTTTGTTGCTTTGATGCTTATCTGCGTTGTGGCCCATGCCTCACCGAAGCAGACCGTAGTCTCGTCACCCGACGGTCGTACCACGATGCTTATCGACTGGAGCGATGCTACGTTGAGGTGGTCGTTGCAGCGCGATGGCAAGATGCTGGTGCACCCCTCGAAGATCTCTATGACAACGAGCAACGGTGTCTGGGGCGAGGATGTGCGCTCGGCCAAGGTGCGTCGCGTGAGTGTCAACCGCGAGGTGGAGGCACCGCTATACCGTCAGGCCAAGGTGCGCGAGCACTACAACCAGGCGACCATCGACTTTCGTGCTTCGGGCGTGCGCTTCGCTGTCGAGGTGCGTGTGTTTGACGATGGCGCAGCCTATCGCTTTGTGTCACAGAGCAGTGGCGGGTACGATGTCCTTGACGAGTGTGCCGAGTTCAGCTTCGATGCCCAAAGCCATGCGTGGGTGCCCTATGTTAACTACAAGTCGAATGCAACCAAGGAGTACTCGACGCAGTACTACACCTCGTTTGAGAATACCTACCACCACACCACCCTCGAAGGCATCAACCCCCATAGGTTGATCTTTGCCCCCGTCGTTGTAGAGCACGCCACGGGTGTGAAGATGTGTATCACCGAGGCCGACCTGGAGAGCTATCCGGGTATGTTCCTCTCGAACCCCGATGGCGATTCGACACTCGATACGGAGTTTGCCCCTGTGCCCGATGTGGTGGAGCAGGGTGACCACAACATGTTGCAGGGCGTGGTTAAGAGCCGCAAGGCCTATATCGCCCGTTGCGAGGGCGCACGCACCTTCCCTTGGAGAGTTGTGGCTCTGGCCGATGAGGACAAAGATTTGGCCGACAACGATATAGTGTGGCGTCTGGGTGATGAGTGCCGCATTGCCGACACCTCGTGGATCAAGCCCGGCAAGGTGGCTTGGGAGTGGTGGAATCACTGGGGCCTCTACGGTGTCGAGTTCCGTGCCGGCATCAACAACGAGACCTACAAATACTACATCGACTTCGCCTCGAAGCTCGGCATCGAGTATGTCATCCTGGATGAGGGCTGGTCTGTAAATGGTGCTGCCGACCTTATGCAGGTGGTGCCCGAGATAGACCTTCAGGAGCTTGTCGACTATGGCCACAAGCGCAATGTGGGCATCATCCTCTGGGCGGGCTATTGGGCCTTGAACCGCGATATCGAGGGGCTTTGCCGCCACTTCAGCCAGATGGGCATCAAGGGCTTCAAGATAGACTTCATGGATCGTGATGATCAGCCCATGGTGCAGTTCTACTACGACGTTGCCGAGGCTGCGGCACGCCATAAGCTGCTGGTCGACTTCCACGGCGCATATAAGCCTACGGGCCTGTCGCGCACCTATCCCAATGTGGTTAATTATGAGGGTGTTCACGGTCTGGAGCAGATGAAGTGGTCACCCGCCACGGTGGACCAGATAAGCTACGATGTCACCATACCGTTTATCCGCGCCGTAGCAGGCCCTATGGACTATACGCAGGGTGCTATGCGCAATGCCGTGGGTGGCAACTACCACCCGAGCAACACCGAGCCTATGAGCCAGGGCACACGCTGCCATCAGCTGGCCATGTATGGTGTCTATGACTCACCGCTGAACATGCTCTGTGACTCGCCCTCGGCCTATATGAAGGAGGCGGAGTGTGCCGAGTTCATCGCCGAGATACCCACGACGTGGGACGAGACCCACTGCCTTGGCGGTAAGATAGGCGAGTATGTGGTCATGGCGCGCCGTAAGGGCAAGGTGGGCTATGTGGCGGGTCTTAACGGCCACACACCGCGCGAGGTGAACCTCACACCCCTCATCCGTGCCTTTGGCGACTACATCGAGAGTGTAGAGATATTCCGCGATGGCTATAATGCCGACATCTATGGCCAGGACTACCTTCGCCAGAACTATGACAATCTGGAGGCTGTCCCTGCCTATATCCACATGGCCGCCGGCGGAGGATTTATTGTAAAAATTGCGCTTAAGTAGGTTATGTTCAGAATGGTCGAAGTGTTTAAAGTGTTCAACATATCGAAGTCGTTGGGAGTATTCGAGGCGTTCAGTGGCCGACTCTTGATAGCGGCCATGGCATTGCTCTCGGTGGCGGGTGCCACGGCGCAGGACTACACCACGTCGGTGGACCCCTTTATCGGCACGGAGAACTACGGCACCACACACCCCGGAGCCGTTGTTCCCCACGGCATGATGGCCGTAGTGCCCTTCAATGTTACGGGCTCCGACGACAACCGCTACGACAAGGATCGCACCTGGTGGTCTACCCCCTATGACCACCGCAACAGCTTCATGGTGGGCTTTGCTCATGGGGCTTTGAGCGGTGTGGGCTGCCCCGAGATGGGAGCTATCATCACCATGGCTACGACGGGAGACGTCGAGCCCGATTGCAGTGACCATGGCTCGGCATATACCGCCGAGAGTGCTTCGCCGGGCTACTACACGGCCACCTACACCAAGTATGGCATACGCGCCGAGGCCACGGCCACGGAGCGAGCCTCGGTCGAGAGGTACACCTTCACCGAGGGCGGACAGGCCAATATCCTTGTCAACCTCGGCACGGCCCTCTCGAATGAGTCGGGTGCCATGCTTCGCCGTGTGAGCGACACGGAGATTGAGGGTATGCGCCTCTTGGGTACGTTCTGCTATACGAATCAGGCCGTCTTTCCCATATATTTTGTCGTGCGCCTCTCGCAGCCTGCCGAGCGCATACGCTACTGGAAGCTGCAACCCGAGATGACGGGTATCGAGGCGGCATGGTCGGGCGATAGTGGAGAGTATAAGGTGTACGAGCGCTACGGTCGTGAGATTATGGGTGACGATATTGGTGCCATCTTCTCGCTCGGCAACGTGGCTGCAGGCACGGAGGTAGAGGTTAAGGTCGGCATATCGTACACCTCCATCGAAAATGCGCGCAAGAACCTCGATGCGGAGGTTGGTGCCA
>CALGRZ010000061.1 GCA_937880705.1 uncultured Alistipes sp. | reverse complement strand
CACAGGAGTGGGCTATCAAGTCGAACATAGCCTATGATGCGACGGCTTCGATGAACCTTGGATTTGAGGTTGGTGTGGCCGACAAGTGGACATTAGATTTTTCGGGTAACTACAACCCCTTCCAGTTCAAGGATAATATGAAGTGGAAGCACTGGTTTGCGCAGCCCGAGGCACGTTACTGGTTCTGCCACCGCTTTGGTGGACACTTCCTCGCAGCGCACCTGTGGGGTGGACAGTACAACGCGGGTAACATCGACTTTATCCCCTCGCACCTGGGCACCAACTTCGACAACCTTGCCAAGTATCGCTACGAGGGTTACTTCGTAGGTGCCGGTATTGGTTACGGTTACGCAGTTATGCTCCACAAGCACTGGAACCTCGAGTTTGAGATCGGTGTTGGTGGTGCCTACACCTGGTACGACAAGTACTACTGCCCGAAGTGCGGTGAGAAGCTCGGCTCGGAGGATCTCGTCTACTGGGGTCTTACCAAGTTGGCCGTTAACCTTGTCTATCTCTTCTAAAATTGTGTGACTATGAAAAGATTTATACCTATATATATCATAGCGGCTCTGATGAGCCTTGCCACCGCCACGGCGCAGGATGCCTTGGAGGGCACAGGACGAGTTAAGGATCTGGAGGTTACACGCAACCGTGCTCTGGGCACCATCACCGTGGATCTCAACCTCGACATCTCGGATTTGAAGGTAGGCTCGGACGAGACCCTTATCCTCACCCCCGTGATCAAGAATGGCGACATGGTCGAGAAGCTCCCCGCAGTGGAGATCATGGGTCGTCGTGCCACCATCTACAACCAGCGTAACGACATCCTGTCGGCTACCGAGCTCCCCTTCCTGGCGCAGCGTATAGCCAAGCGTGCCGAGCGCAAGAATGGCCTTAAGCAGTCGGTGGACTACACCGCGACCACCCGTTTTCAGGAGTGGATGCGTGGCGGTGAGGTTACCGTGCAGCGAGGATCGTGTGGTTGTGACCCGGATGTGGTTAACCTTGGCGATCAGCAGGTGGGTGGCATAGGTAACGAGATCTACCAGCCCTCGTATGTAGTGTCGTACCTCGAGCCCGAGCCCGAGCCCGTGAAGGTGCGTGATGAGTCACGCTCGGCCTACATCAACTTCTGGGTTGACAAGTGGGATATCCGCGAGAACTATATGGACAACAAGCGCGAGTTAGCCTCGGTTATCGAGTCTATCGAGCTGGTTAAGGAGGATGAGGACCTTACCATCACCTCTATCACCATCGAGGGTTGGGCATCGCCCGAGTCACCCGAGAAGCACAACCAGATGCTGTCGGACAACCGTGCCGAGTCGTTGGCCAAGTATATGACCAAGCACACGGGCATAGCACGCGACATGATCTCTACCGTAGGTTATGGTGAGAACTGGCCCGGCCTGAAGGCCTATGTCGAGGGTAACAAGGAGCTGGACAACCGCGAGGCTATCTTGGATATCATCGACGACAAGAGCCTGTCGCTCGACGACAAGAACAACACTATTGCCATGCGCTTCTCGTCGACCTACCTCTACCTGTTGAAGGAGGTATATCCCTCGCTGCGTCGTAACGACTACCGCATCATCTACAAGGTTCGTAACTTCGACATGGAGGAGGCACGCGGACTGCTGGAAAGCAACCCCAAGAAGCTCTCGGTGAACGAGATATACAAGGTTGCAGGCAGCTACGAGAGGGGCTCGGCAGAGTATAACCGAGCACTGGAGGTTGCTGCGCTGACCTACCCCGAGGATGTTGCTGCGGCGGTGAACTACGCACAGAAGCAGGTCGAGAAGGGCGATTTGGAGGGTGCGCTAAAGACGCTGAACAAGACCAGGCAGGAGAGTGCCGAGGTGCAGGCCGTGAAGGGCTATGTATATCTGCAGATGCAGGAGTACGACAAGGCGCGTGAGGCTCTGACAAAGGCTGTCGACCTGGGCTCGGAGGATGCAAAGCATAACCTCGAGGAGATGGAGAAGCACCTGGCAAGCATCTAATGCTTGTTGTGATAAGCGTTGTGAGGTCGTAGAGGGCCGAGCACCAAAGAGTTAAAACAAAAACTTACAAACGTATAATTTAACCTACCCAAATAGGAAAGATTATAACAACAAACAAAACCAATTAACTATTTACTAATTTTTAACAATTTCTACTATGAAAAAGTTATTTGTAGCCGTTTTGGCTATCGCTGCTCTTGCAGCTTGTAACAAGGA
>CALGRZ010000060.1 GCA_937880705.1 uncultured Alistipes sp. | reverse complement strand
GTCACCAAGCTTAACCTTGAGCTCGATAACACGACCGGGCAGAGGTGCGCAGATGGTGTCGCCAGTGATAGGCTGAAGCTCCACCTTCTCCTCCTTCTTGAGTGAGGGGTCGGCAGCAACCTTCTCGGCGTATGCAGCCTTCTTAACACCTGTGAGGTATGCCTTAGCCACCAAGGGGAACAACTCAAGCAAGAGCTCCTCCTTCTCGTTCTCGGCCAAGAGAACGCCACCAGCCTCCTCCAATGCGGGGTTGGGCTGCTTCTGATACTTCGATGTGTCGTAGGGACGCTCCTCGCGGAAACCACAAATCTTCTCGCGGAAGTCCTCCGAAATCTTTACGGGAGTACGGCCATAGTCGCCCTTAACAAGGCCAACGAACTGTGCCGACTTGTTGGTGTACATAGCACGACCTGCCTTCTCGTCCATAGCGCAGTTTACGGCCTGAGCGCCTACAATCTGCGATGTGGGAGTTACGAGGGGTGGAAGACCTGCTGCCAAGCGCACGGGAGGAATAAGCTCCATAGCACGGGGCAAAATATCCTCGGCGCCAAGCTGCTTGAGCTGAGCCACCATATTTGAGTACATACCACCAGGAATCTCAGCATCCTGAACGAGCTTGTTGGGTGCGGGGAAGCCGAAGTATGCCTCGATAGCCTGTGAAGCTACCAACAACTCGTCCCAGTTCTCCTCCTTGGCAGCCTTTACGCAGCGGTCGAGCAGAGCATCAACCTCGGCGGGTACCTCGTCGGTGAGGGGGTTGAAGGGCTTGGGAAGGGGCTTCTCAGCGCCAAATACCGACAACTCAAGCTCCTTGCGGATATCCTTGAGCTGCTCGTTAATCTTTGCCACAGCCTCCATATTTGCGCCAAGCTCGATGCCCAACTTCTTGCAGAAGAGGTAGACAAGCTCAACAGCGGGAGCACCTGTGCCACCACCAAACCACCAGCAGTTGGTATCTACGATATCAACATCGGCAACGATTGCGGCATATACCGAGCCAAGACCATAGCCAGGGGTACAGTGTGTGTGGAAGTCAACAGTTACGCCAAGCTCCTTCTTGAGGAGTTTGATAAGACCATTTACGCGAGCAGGAGGAATCAAGCCCGACATATCCTTGATGGTGATCATATCGGCGCCCAACGCTACCATCTGGCGAGCCTTGTCCAAGAAATACTCATCGGTGAAGACCTTCTCGTGCTCCTCGCCATCAGTGTACTTGGGGTCTACGGTGTAACATACGGCGCAGTCAGCGATACCGCCATACTGCTTGATATACTTGATTGTCGACTTCACATTGTCAACATCGTTCAACGCATCGAAGATACGCATAATGCCCAAGCCACTCTCGATGGCGTTGCGCGAGAAACCGTCGATAATCTCGTCGGTGTAGGGAGCATAGCCAAAGAGGTTACGGCCACGCGACAGTGCGGTGAGCTTCGAAACATCGCCCACAGCCTTCTTGATGGTCTCCAAACGAGTCCAAGGGTTCTCGTTGAGGTAGCGCATTACAGAGTCGGGCACTGCACCGCCCCATACCTCCATAGCGTAGAAACCTGCATCCTTGTAGAAGGGGAGGCAACGGT
>CALGRZ010000059.1 GCA_937880705.1 uncultured Alistipes sp. | reverse complement strand
TGGGTTTCATGGGTACCGTTGTTGGTATGATCCAGGCATTCGATGATATCCAGGCACAGGCAACCATCTCTCCCACCGTTGTTGCTGGTGGTATTAAGGTGGCTCTGTTGACTACCCTTATGGGTCTTATCGCAGCTGTTATTCTCCAGATCTTCTTCAACTACATCCTCTCAAAGATTGAGTCGCAGGTAGTTAACATGGAGGATACCTCTATCACCTTGGTAGATATGCTCACTGCATACAGCAAGCGATAATTTAGACCTAACAATTAAGGAGTAAAAAGAGATTATGAAAAACTTGAATAGAATAGTATTCATCATTATTGCCGTTATCTCGGTATGCTTGATGGGCTATGCAATCTATGTAGGTGCACAGGCCCCCGAGTCATCGAAGATTGCCGGTAATATTGCTCTCGTTCAGCAGTTTGACGAGGAGGGCAATGCAGTGATGGATGAGAATGGCAAGCCCGTGCCCGTTCAGAGCACTAACGAGGGTATCGAGGCTTTGAAGTCTGTGTTCGCAAACCAGTACAAGAACGCAGATGACGGCATCCTCTACGGCGAAGCTTTGGAGGAGGCCAAGGTAAAGAAGGAGGAGAACCTCAAGGTTATCCCCGAGTTGGAGGCCAAGGTAGCTGCTATGCAGGCTGATGCCGAGGCTGCTGCTGCCAAGGTTAAGGAGCTCACAGAGAAGCGTGCCAATAAGAAGCAGATTGAGGCTGCCCAGGCTGTTGTTGACGAGTACACCAAGCTTGCCGACGAGCTTAAGCAGCGTAAGGAGAATGACGAGGCTTGGACCGAGAATATCCCCGCATCGGAGGCTGCTATTGCTGTTGCCGAGGAGGATGGTGCTCACGTTGAGGCTTTGGCTCGTGCCATCAACTACAACCTGTTGTGGTTCTACTTCCTTATGGTATTTGCCGTAGCTTTCGTGCTTCTGCAGGCTGTTATCAACCTCTTCCAGACCCAGGGCGGTATGGTTAAGACTTTGGTATCGCTGGTAGTTGTTGTTGCCGTTGTGGTAGTTGCTTACTTCGTAGCGCAGTCACACGGTTGGAACGATGGCAACATGCTTTATGACGTTAAGGGCATGCCCCTGGGCGTAGGTAACGATCCCGCTACTCGTACCGTATTTGGTGCTTTCGAGTACATGGTATCGGATGCTTGTATTATTGTAACTTACATCGCGTTTATCGGTGCAGCTTTGGCTGCCGTTTACTCGGCTATTCGTGGTACATTTAAATCGTAGTTAGTATGGCAAGAGCTAAAAAGAAGGCTGGTGAGATCAACTCCAGCTCAATGGCGGATATCGCGTTCCTGCTGTTGATATTCTTCTTGGTGACTACTACGATGGATGTCGATACGGGTATGAAGCGTACGCTTCCCAAGTGGGTCGACACAACCGAGCAACAGAACGATGTTGATGTTAACGAGCGTAATGTTCTTAAGGTGAACGTATCGCGTAGCGGTATGATCATGGTGGGTACCGATGAGTACACCTCTGCCGATCTTCGCCGTGGTGCACGTCACTCGCGCCTCTCGCAGGAGGTCTACAACTTCCTGACATTGGCTGACCGCTCGGTTAAGGAGCCCAAGGAGATTGGTAATACAACGTGCGACGTGAGCAAGGGTCTTGTATCTCTTAAGGCCGATGATGAGACCAAGTATAAGGTCTATCTGCAGGTGCAGGATGAGCTTACACACGCATTTAACCTCTATCGTGACGATATCTCTATGCAGGTATACGGCAAGAAGTTCGACGAGTTGGATGATATTCAGGGTACCAACATCCGTAAGGCTGTTCCCATGAGTATCTCGGAGGCTGAACCTAACGATCAAACAAAGAAGTAGTTATGGCAGTAATGGCAAAAAAGGGCAAGAAAGAGGTGCCCGCGCTTTCAACTTCGTCGCTTCCCGATATCATCTTCATGCTTCTGTTCTTCTTCATGGCGGCAACGACCATGCGTGAGACAGAGCCTATGGTGACTGTGGCAATGCCGGAGGCACATGAGATTACGGAGTTGGATAAGAAGAATTTGGTAAACATTTGGATGGGTAAGCCCCTGAACGCCGCAAAGGGTGAGGACGCGCTGAAGATTCAGCTCAACGACCAGACCGGTGACGTTGAGGATATCCAGAACTTCGTGGCTGCTTCGGCAGTGACCAAGAAGATGGATGTTCACGCGCTGACTGTCAACCTCCGCGTTGATGAGGGTGCTACCGTAGGTAAGCTGACTGCTGTTAAGCAGGAGTTGCGTAAGGCCGATGCTTTGAACATCTCTTACGCTGCAAAGGCTACCAACAACTAATCTGTTATCCTTTGACTGAAGAGTCCGTGGCATCAGCCACGGACTCTTTTGTTTTGTCTGTGCGGCAGGGGAGCCGAGGGCTGCGCTGTGCAGTCCGGTGTTGGGCTTTTGTGTGGTTTGGTGTTGCAGTCTGCGCGGTCTGGTGATGAGGACTTTGGGTATGATCTCAAGGGAGAGGTCTGCTGATGTGGGCTGGGGATGATTTTGCGGGTGCGGTCTGCTGATGTGGGCTTGTGGTAAAGCAAAGGGGATGGCTACATTGTAGCCATCCCCTTGTTCAATGCCTCTATGGGCCTCTATGCCTTGAAGAGCTCTACATCCGAGATCTCTGACTCTGCGATGTATGACCACGCCTCGTTGATCTTCTTTGAGGCGTACTTCACGAAGATCTGTGCAGGAGCGACATACTCCTCTACCTCGGCAGCCTGGCGCAGCAGGATGTGCGAGAGGATGAGGTATCCGGCAATCTCCACAAGACGACGTGCGTGGAAATCCTTGTAGCCGTTGCACTCCTTGTCCAGTGTCTCAACGCGCTCTACGGCCTTCTGGTAGATCTCGCGCAGGGCCACGAGCTTCTCGCCCAAGGGCTTGGTAGCCTCGGTGCGTGCGTTCTCCTCGTAGCGCATGATCTGCTCGAGGTAGGTGCCCTTGGTGACGTGGTTGATGGCAGCCACCACCTGAAGCTGTGTGGTACCCTCGTAGATGTTCATGATGCGTGCATCGCGGTAGAGACGCTCGCAGGCGTAGTCCTTCATGTAGCCCGAGCCGCCGTGAATCTGTATCGAGTCGTAGGCAACCTCGTTGGCATACTCCGATGCGAACATCTTGGCCAGAGGCGTGAAGCCATCTGCCAGACGGTTGTAGAACTTCATCTCCTGACGCTCCTCGGGCTCGAGTGAACGCTCCTGCGCGATGTGGGCCAGCTGCTTGTAGATATCCACAAAGCGGGCGGTCTCGTAGAGCATAGCACGCGAGGCGATGGTCTTGGCCTCCATATTCTTGAGCATCTCTGCTACGGCAGCAAACTGAATGATGGGCTTGCCGAACTGCTCACGCTCACCGGCATACTTCAGAGCCTCGCGGTAGGCAGCCTCGCACAGACCTGTCGACTGTGCTGCGATACCCAGACGTGCTGCGTTCATCAGCGACATCACATACTTGATAAGACCCATCTTGCGGTCACCCACAAGTGTTGCGGGGGCGTTGTTGAATACCAGCTCGCAGGTGGGTGAGCCCTTGATGCCGAGCTTATTCTCGATGCGGCGCACCTTTACGCCGCCGTCACGCTTGTCGTAAACGAGCATCGACAGACCACGCGCATCCTTCGTGCCATCCTCGGTACGAGCCAGCACCAGCGAGATGTCGCCGTCGCCATTGGTGATGAAACGCTTGCAGCCATTCAGACGCCACACGCCGGCAGCCTCGTCGTAGGTGGCCTTTAGCATCACGGCACCCAGGTCAGAGCCTGCATCGGGCTCGGTGAGGTCCATGGCGCAGGTCTCGCCGGCAGATACGCGGGGCAGGAACTTGGCCTTGATCTCCTCGGTAGCAAACTCGTTGATGGTCTCGGCGCAGTCCTGCAGACCCCAGATATTCTCGAAGCCTGCATCGGCGCGTGCCACCATCTCGTTGGCCATTGCAAAGCATGTTACGGGCATGTTCAGACCGTCGTACTTGCGGGGCAGCGTCATGCCGCCCAGACCCGCCTCGGTCAGAGCCTGGATGTTGCGCACGGTGCCGGCAGCATACTCAACGTGGTCGTTTACCACGCGGGGACCCTCATGGTCTACGCTCTCGGCATTGGCGGCGATAACCTCGCCACACACCTCGCCTACGATATCCAGCACGCAGCGATATGAGTCCAGCGCATCCTCCGTATTCTGGGGTGCATAGTCATAGACCTTGGCATCGGCAAAGTTACGCTCTTTCAGCTCGATGATTCTCTGCATCAGAGGATGCGAGAGGTGATACTGTAAATCCTTGTTATCTGAAAAAAAGTTTGCCATAGTCCTACTTCGAGTTTTGTTTGTAATACTTAATCATCTTGGGGATCACCTCCTCGACGCTACCTGTGATGGCGTAGTCGGCAATCTTATTGATGGGTGCTGCGGGGTCGGTGTTGATCGACACGATCATTGCCGAGCCATCCATACCTGCTGTATGCTGGATCTGGCCCGAGATGCCGCATGCGATGTAGAGCTTGGGGCGTACCGTGACACCTGTCTGGCCGATCTGTCGCTCATGCTCGGTGAAGCCGGCATCGACAGCGGCACGCGAGGCACCTACCTCACCACCCAGCACGTCGGCCAGCTCGTGTACGAGCTTGAAGCCCTCCTTCGAGCCTACGCCGTAGCCACCGGCCACGATGATCGAGGCACCCTTGATGTTGATCTTGCGCTCCTCGATATGACGCTCCACGATGCGCACTGCAAGGTCGGTGTCCTTCACCATGGGTTGCCACTCTATCTCGCGGATCTGACCCGCGGCGGGTGTTGCAAGCTCCTCCTTGCGCATCACGCCCTCGCGCACGGTAGCCATCTGGGGACGGCAGTCGGGGTTGACGATGGTGGCGATGATGTTACCACCAAAGGCGGGACGGATCTGGTAGAGCAGTGAGCTATACTCCTTGCCACTCTTTGCATCCTTGTGGTCGCCGATAACAAGCTCCGTGCAGTCGGCCGTCAGACCGCTGTGCAGTGCTGAAGATACGCGGGGCGCGAAGTCGCGACCTACGGGTGTAGCACCAAACAGTGCTATCTGGGGTCTCTCCTGCTGGATCAGACCCACCATCACTGCGGTGTGGGGCAGGGTGCGGAAGGGTGCGAAGATCTCGTCGTCGGCAACCCATACCGTGTCGGCACCATACTTTGCAAGCTCGGGTGCAAGAGCCTTGACGTTCTTGCCCAGCACTACGGCCTCGAGCTTTACGCCGAGGGTGTTGGCCAGCTCGCGGCCCTTGGTGAGCAGCTCCAACGATACGTCGGCAATCTGCTGCTCCTCAATCTCTATATATACAAATACGTTGTTCATAATTGCTGCAATTTATTATCCCAGCGTGTGGCTCGAGATAAGTTCAACCATCAGTTGCTCGATGTCGGTGTCATCTGAAGTGAGGCTCTTCGCCTCCTTGGCCTGGAATACCACATTCTCGATCTTCTTCACCTTGGTAGGTGAGCCTGCGAGGCCAAGCTGCTCGGGGTCGGGGTTGACGTCGGCAGCTGCGAACTCTACGATGTGCAGGTAGGGACGCTCCTCGATGAATGTCTTACGCTCGTCGGCAGCCACGGCCATCTCCGATGTTGCCAGGGCGTACTTGTACTTCATCACGCGCTTTGCGTTGCGGGGGCGGCACTCCTTGGCCGATGAGTTCACGGTGATCACTGCGGGCAGGGGCGATACGACCACCTCGCTGCCACGCTCCAGACGACGCTTAATCGTGATTTCGGTATCGTTGATGGCGATGAGCTCCTCGGCATATGTTACCTGGGGCATATTCAGCTTCTCGGCAACCTGGGGGCCTACCTGTGCTGTGTCACCGTCGATAGCCTGACGGCCTGCAACGATGATATCGGGGTTGATCTTACGCAGTGCGCATGACAGAGCGTACGATGTTGCCAGCGTATCCGATCCGGCAAACTCTTTGCCCGAGAGCAGATAACCGCCATCGGCACCGCGGAACATAGCCTCGCGGATGATGTCGGCAGCACGCTGGGGGCCCATGGTGAGGACATGCACGGTCGCTGTGCCGATGCGATCCCTCATCTGCAGGGCCATCTCCAAGGCGTTCAGGTCCTCGGGGTTGAAGATTGCGGCGAGAGCAGCACGGTTTACCGTGCCCTCCGCGGTCATGGCATCCTTGCCCACATTGCGAGTGTCGGGCACCTGTTTTGCCATAACTACGATTTTCGTTACTTTTTCCATAACTATATTAATATATGTGTATTCACTCTTTGGTGCCGGCTCCTCTGAAGGGGGAATACTCTCGTCAGAGGCTCGGCAAAATCTTGACAAAGATAGTGGTTTTTGTCTAAAAATCTCTAATTTTTATTAATAAAACAACTTATTGTTTTGTAAGTCACAGTAAATCAACGTGTAAAATAAATATTTAATTTTTCCCTTTTTCTTATCGCCTGTCGATTAGATCAATGCCAATTCTGCGATAGCAGTTTAGGATATTGTAGGCCGTCACCTCGGGGCGGAAGCGTGTGACGTAGTCGTGTCCGCGTCGTACCATCTCGAGGCGCAGCTGCTCGTTGTCCAGAAGCTCCTCGATGCGCTCTGCCAGGGCATCGCTGTCGTTAGGTGATACATATATCGCTGCATTGCCTCCCGCCTCCTCGTGGCTTGAGCCTGTAGCTCCGATTACGGGTATGCCCACACTCATCGCCTCGATGATGGGCATGCCGAAGCTCGAGTAGTGCGTGGGGTATATCAGCATCAGTGCACCGCGATATATTGCAGCCAGCTCATCCTTTGTTACGCTGTCGAGGAAGTGTACTCTGTCGCCGAGGCTCAGACGCTTTGCCGTGCGCTTCAGGCGTGCTGTGTGCGAGGTGTTGCGACCTGCGACGACGAGGTCAATCTCTACCGATAGCTTGTCCATCGCCGATATTATCAGCTCGATGTTCTTGCGGGCATGCTGTGTACCCACGTTTAGGATATATCTGTCCGGTAGCCCATACTTCTGCTTTACCGCCTCGACAGCCTCCGCGCTGATCTCCTGCGCGTAGCGGGGGTCGAAGCCGGGGTAGATGACATCTATCTTCTCGGGGTCTATCTTCATCAGGTTTACCAGATCGCGTTTCGTGCACTCGCTGATAGCTATTATGCGGTCGGCACGACGGCATGCCGAGCGTAGCTTGAAGCGTGTGTATATGCGTTTTAGGATGTTCATCGTGCTGGGGTAACGTAGCACGATGAGGTCGCGTATGGTTATCACGCTGCGTATGTCATACTTGCCCAGTCCGTAGGGCAGGAAGGTGTCGAGGCCGTGGAAGAGCTCCACGCTACCGCGATGGGCATCGCGTGCTACTCCGAAGGCGCGCCATAGCTTGGTGTGTCTGCGCCAGAAGCTGCCGTCGGGCTCCATGGGCTCGACATTGTCCAACTTCGATAGTATGTCGTACTCGGTATTCTTCAGTCGTTGGGGTGTGTAGACCCTCAAGAAGGCGTTGCGGGGGCATGCTGTTGCAAGGGCATCAATGAGATAGCGACCCTGGTTACCGGGGCCGGTGAGGTTTGCATAGGTGCTGCCCGCATCAAATCCTATGGTGTGGTTGCGCTTCATATCTATATTTGCGTGTGCGTATGCGCGCGCGATGATGCAAAATTAGTAATTTTGTGGTTAACTGCAAAATCCTCGCTACGATATTCGTCTATGTAGAGTGGCTCTTAGTTGGAAAATTACCCTGCCCGATGCCCGCTCACTATCCCCAAAAGTAGCATATTTTGGGCCCGATAGTGGTGTTTTGGAGCAAAAAATGGGCTACTATTAAAAATTTTTATTAATTACCCTCTATTGATGTAAAGTGTTGATATTCAGCGTAGATAACCAAATATTCATATTCAATTAATAAAACTCTTTCAAAAATTATTGAAATTTTTTAATAAAATATTTGGTGGTTTTGCAGATAGTTTTTACCTTTGCAGTGAAGTTTTAAGGTTCATTTAGGTTAGTAGTTTTAGGTTGGAGAGGCCAATCGAAAGATTGTAACAGAAGTTGCTGACTATCAGGTAGCAGGTTTTGTTACTAAAACCAACAGCGGTACTCGCGGTTGAGTTGAATATCTTTTGGTTAGCCTCCTTTTTTTTGTTTGTTGTGATAAGTTGCGATCTGCGGACTCTCAATCGTTTGTCTGAATGGGAAATACGTCAAGTATGTCCCATCCAGCCAAATCTCTTAATCGAGCCCACATCTCACAACTTCTGACAACAAACGGGTGGCGATCTGCGGACTATCAATCGTTTATCTGAATGGGAAATACGTCAAGTATGTCCTATCCAGCCAAATCTCTTAATCGAGCCCACATCTCACAACTTCTGACAACAAACGCGGGTGGCGATCTGCAGGCTCTCAATCGCTTGTCTGAATGGGAAATACGTCAAGTATGTCCCATTCAGACAAATTTCTTGAGTCGGCCCACATTCTACTTCCTACTTTTTTTGTATATTTGCAATATATTGTCTTTTTATGCGTTTCGCCTAAAGGCGACCACCGCATAAGGAGTGCCCGTTTGTGGCTAAAGTCGAGTAATAACAATAATACATAGATCAAATGAACGAAGTAGTTAACATCAAAGAGCTTAATGCCCATATCGAGCAGGAGTCGGTATTTGTCGACACGCTGCGTCGAGAGATGGGTCGTGTAATAGTGGGTCAGCAGCATCTCGTAGATACGCTGCTCATAAGCCTCCTCTCGGGTGGTCATATTCTGCTGGAGGGTGTGCCGGGTTTGGCAAAGACCCTCGCAATAACGACCTTGGCAAAGGCCGTAGATGCGGAGTTTAAGCGCATACAGTTTACTCCGGATCTGCTCCCTGCCGACCTGATCGGTACGCTGATATACTCGCAGCGCAACGAGGAGTTCACCGTGAAGCGTGGCCCCATCTTCGCAAACTTCATCCTTGCCGATGAGATCAACCGTGCACCGGCCAAGGTGCAGTCGGCACTGCTCGAGGCGATGCAGGAGCAGCAGGTGACCATAGGTGATGCAACCTACGCCCTGCCACAGCCCTTCTTGGTGATGGCAACGCAGAACCCTCTGGAGCAGGAGGGTACCTACCCGCTGCCCGAGGCACAGGTGGATCGTTTCATGCTGAAGGCCAAGATATCGTACCCCAAGCGCATGGAGGAGCTCGACATCATACGCATGAACCTCTCGGGTGAGGGTATGCCCCAAGTAAACAAGGTGATAACACCCGAGGATATAGTGCGTGCGCGCGAGGTGGTCAACAAGGTATATATGGACGAGAAGATCGAGAAGTATATCATCGACATCATCTTTGCTACGCGCGAGCCCTCGGAGTACCGCCTGCAGCACCTCCAGCCACTTATCGCCTATGGTGGCTCGCCCCGTGCCAGCATCGCTCTGGCCAAGGCGGCGCGTACCTACGCCTTCATACAGCGTCGTGGCTATGTCATCCCCGAGGATGTGCGCGCGGCGTGTCACGATGTGCTGCGTCACCGCATCGGCCTGACCTACGAGGCCGAGGCCGAGAATATCACTACCGAGCAGATTATCACCGATATACTTAACAACGTAATAGTACCCTAATGCACCTTACCGAGAACGATATCTTGCGCCGTGTGCGTAAGGTCGAGATAAAGACGCGTGGCCTCTCCGACGAGATATTCGCCGGCAAGTACCACACGGCTTTTCGCGGTCGTGGTATGTCGTTCGCCGAGGTTAGGGAGTACCGTGTGGGTGATGATGTGCGCGATATAGACTGGAACGTGACGGCGCGCTCGGAGCGAGCCCATGTCAAGGTCTATGAGGAGGAGCGCGAGTTGACGATGATGCTCCTCGTTGACGTGTCGCCCTCGCGCATGTTCGGCTCGAAGGAGCTCACCAAGAAGAACCTCATAACCGAGATTGCCGCCACGTTGGCCTTCTCGGCGGCGAAGAACAACGACAAGGTGGGATGCATACTCTTCTCGGATCGTGTCGAGAAGTTCATACCTCCGAAGAAGGGCCGCAGCCACATCCTGCACATCATACGCGAGATGGTGGGCTTCGAGGCTGCGGGGCACTCAACGGCGATATCGGAGGCGATGCGCTACCTGGTGGGTGTGAATAAGAAGCGTACCACCTGTTTCCTGCTCTCCGATATGTTGGATGCGCCGAGCGACATTGTCAAGCTGGAGGATGCCCTGAAGATCGCCTCGTCGAAGCACGACATCATGGCCATCCGCGTCTATGATGAGCGCGATGCCGAGCTGCCCAATGTCGGCATAATAGAGATGCGCGATGCCGAGACCGGAGCGACCGCATGGGTGGACAGCTCCTCGCGTCGTGTACGCGACTACTGGTCCAGAGAGTACGAGGCACGTCGCGAGAGGATTGCGGGGCTGCTGCGCCACAACCGCGTGGATATGGCCGAGGTGAGCACCGATGGCGACTATGTCGCAGAACTGATAAAGATGTTCAAACAGCGATGAATAGAGTAATTCATAACATACGTCGTGCGATACTTCTTATCGTCGTGGCTATGGTGGCTGTGGTGGCGCGTGCCGAGCAGCCCACCATCAAGGCATACTTCTCGCGCGACAGCGTTGAGGTGGGTGACCTCTTCGACTATGTCATCGAGATAGAGAAGGATCGTGCCACGGAGATCGGCATCCCCGACTTCGGTGACCGCCTCACGCCCAAGCAGCGCGAGGAGCAGCACCGCAAGAGGCTCAACATGTCGACCTACGAGGAGTACGACGAGAGAATCTTCGAGCTGGTCGAGAGCTGCCCGATAGATACCCTTTCGGTGGAGGGTCGCACGCTGCGTCTGCGTAAGCGTTACCGCATGCAGGTGATGGAGACCGGAGATATGCATCTGCGCCCCACCATCCTCTACTTTGCGAAGAACCGTGACCTGCCCGACACCATCTATGCGCGTGATACGCTCACGTTGAGTGTGGCGCGCTACGAGATGTACGACACGATGAGCTTCCTCAAGGCAGACCCCATGCAGGGTGCTGTGGTTGACTCCCTGCTGGCGGTTGGCCACCTGATGGTCGGAGGACTTGCCACGCAGAAGGATATGCCCTTTGTCTTTAAGGAGATACAGGACTATGTGATATATGGCCTTATGGCGGCTATTGCCCTGGCTCTTGTCGTGTGGTTGGTGGTAAGCCTTGTGAGGCGATACCTCAAGCAGCGCGAGGTGAGGGTGAAGCCTCTGCCGGTGCTGCCTCCCCACGTTGTGGCCAACAAGGCTCTTGTGGAGTTGAGCCACCGCAAGCTGTGGCAGAATGGCAAGTTCAAGGAGTACTACACTGCGCTGGCCACCATCCTGCGAGCCTATATCTCGGCACGCTGGGGTGTGGGTGCTATGGAGATGACCACCGACGAGATCATAACTGCCCTCGTCGAGGTGGATATGCCGCGCGACAGCCGCATGGAGCTTATTGCGGTGCTACGCACGGCCGACATGGTGAAGTTTGCCAAGGCGCAACCCGATGCCGAGGAGAACGAGATGTCGTACAACAGAGCCTACTACTTTGTGGAGAACACCAAGGAGGTCGCAGTCGAGCAGAATGAGGGCAAGGAGATAACCATCGAAACAAAAATTGGAGAGTGATGAGGGTTACATATAACATATTGGGTATTGTGCTGGCGGCGATCTTGTCGTTGCTCGGCGCTGTGGAGCTCTCGGCCCAGTACCTCCCCGAGAGGGCACTGGTAAGAGAGGGTAACAGCCACTTCGAGCGTCGCAACTACCGCACCAGCCTTAACCGCTATCAGGAGGCGTTGGAGAGGGACTCTACCTGCTACGAGGCGGCCTACAACCGTGCCAATGCCTACCACTTTCTTAAGCTGGTAAACCCCGCCGACTCCACGTTGAAGTGGGAGGTGGGCAACGAGTATTTCGAGCATATCGCAGCCGATACGCTGCTCACCCGCGGCCAGCGTGCCGAGGTGCTGCGCAACTTGGGCGAGAGCCTCTTTACGCAGCAGAAGTATGAGTCAGCACTCAACTCGTTCCGCGAGTCATTGCGCCTAAACCCCGATGACGATGAGGTGAAGCATAACTATATCCTCACCAAGCGCATCGTCGACCAAAAGCGTAAGCAGCAGCAGGATAACCAGCAGAACAACCAGAACCAAAATCAGGATGGTGGAGGTCAGAATCAGGAACAAAATAACCAGAACCAGGATCAGAACCAGGATCAGAACCAAGACCAGAATCAGGATCAGAACCAAAACCAGGATAAAAACCAGGATCAGAATCAGGGAGAGGATAGCCCCGAGGATCAGCCCCAGGAGCAGGATGATGAGGGTGAGCCTCAGCAGCAACCCTCCGAGCCTGAAGAGGAGGAGGGTGAGGGTCAGACACCGCCTCCAAGCGGCATAAGCCGTGAGGAGCAGGAGCGCATGCTCGATGCTATTCAGGCACAGGAGGATAAGACCCAGGATAAGTTGAAGGAGGGCGAGAAGGCTATCATCATCCCGGGTAAGAAAAATTGGTAATTATGAACTTTTTACATCCACAAATACTATGGTTGGCGGTGGTTATTCCGCTCCTTGCGGCCTACTATATATGGGTTGGTCGCCGAGGCTCTACGCTGACCGTCTCGACCGTGGGTAGTGGCCGTGTGCCCCGCACGTTGCGCTACTGGTTGCGCCACCTGCCCATTGTTCTGCGCCTCATGGCACTCGCAGCACTCATCGTGGCGTTGGCACGCCCCGTGGAGGAGCATACCGATAGGGAGGTGACCACCGAGGGTATCGACATCGTTCTGTCGATGGATATCTCGAGCTCGATGCTTGCGCGCGACTTCCAGCCCGACAGACTTGCAGCTGCCAAGCAGATAGCCTCGGAGTTTGTGGCCGACCGTGCCGGTGACCGCCTCTCGGTGGTGGCCTTTGCCGGCGAGTCGTTCACGCAGTGTCCGCTAACCTCGGATCAGGGCACGGTGCAGACCCTGTTGTCGCGACTGCGCAGCGGTGTTATCGAGGATGGCACGGCTATCGGCAACGGCTTGGGCACGGCACTTAACCGCCTGAGGGAGAGTGGCGCGAAGTCCAAGGTTGTCATACTGCTTACCGACGGTGTAAACAACCGAGGTCAGATATCGCCGATGATGGCGGCCGAGATTGCCAAGGAGCTTGGCGTGAGGGTCTATACCATTGGCGTGGGTCGTCGCGGTCAGGCACCCTATCCTGCTGTGGATATGTTCGGCAACCAGACCACGGTGATGGCCGATGTGGAGATCGACGAGGAGCTGCTACGCAGTATCGCCAAGATGACAGGTGGTAGGTACTTCCGTGCCGAGAACAATAGTGCTCTTGCCGAGATTTACGATGAGATCAACACTCTGGAGAAGAGCGAGGTGCAGGTTATGGAGCGTGTGCTCTACGACGAGCTGTATCTGGGTTGGCTGCTGCTCGGCCTTCTGTTGCTCTGTATAGAGTGGGTTGTAAACTACCTTATACTTAATAAAATACCCTAATGGATATCTTTGAATTTGGTGCTCCGAAGTGGCTCTTTTTGCTGCTTGCCATACCCGTTATACTTCTTCTCTATGGCGTGGCCGTGCAGTTGCGTCGCAGGCGTCTGCGTCGCTTTGGCTGTGAGGCTACACTCAAGGAGTTGATGCCCGATAGATCGGTCGTTCGAGGCTGGGTCAAGGTCTCGATATTTGCCCTTGCCGTGGGCTTTATAGCCCTCGCAGCTGCGCGACCCCGTACAGGCTCAAAGTTGCGTACCGTTGAGCTGGAGGGTAGGGAGATAGTCCTCGTTGTCGATGTCTCGAACTCGATGCTGGCCGAGGATATCGAGCCCAGCCGTATGGAGCGCACGCGCTATGCAATATCGCGCTTGGTCGAGGGTATGAAGGGCGATAGGGTAGGCGTTGTAGCCTTTGCCGGTGAGGCCGAGGTGGTCTTGCCTGTGACGTCGGACTATAAGATGGCCGAGGCCAAGGTTAGAGCCTTGTCACCGGCACTGATCAAGAATCAAGGTACCGACCTCGGTGCAGCCTTGGAGCTTGCAACGCTATCCTTCTCGAACAGCACACATAGCAACAGCAGCCGAATTATAATACTTATCACCGATGGTGAGGCCCACGACGAGGGTGCTCTGGAGGCTGCGCGTAAGGCGGCAGGCGAGGGTGTTATGATCTGTGTTGTGGGCATCGGTACACCCGAGGGCGTGATCCTCGAGGTCAATGGCCGCACAATAGAGGATGAGGATGGTAAGATGGTGCTTACGAAGCTCAACGAGCCCCTTTTGCAGCAGATTGCCGAGGCTACGCAGGGCATATATACGCGCTCGCGCAACAACGACTTCGGCCTCGAGGGCATCATGCATAAGCTCGATGATATAGAGGCCTCGAAGCTCGTAGAGCGCACCTTCGAGGAGTATGACGAGCAGTATCAGTGGTTCCTCGCAGCGGCTCTTTTGCTGCTGGTGGTTGAGGCTCTGGTGCTGTCGCGACAGAACCCCCTGCTGCGTGGCGTAAAGCTCTTTGAAAGAGAAGATAACTCAAAAACGAGATAATCAATTAACCTTAAACTTATACATTATGACAATTCGAGATCTTCAGCCCAAGCTTATTTGGGAGCAGTTTGATGACATCACACGAGTGCCTCGTCCATCGAAGAAGGAGGGTAAGATTATAGAGTGGCTTGTGGCCTTTGCCCAGAAGCACAACATTGAGTATCAGACGGATGATACGGGTAATGTTGTGATGCGCAAGCCTGCAACGGCCGGCTTCGAGGATCGCCCCGCGGTAATTCTCCAGTCGCACATGGATATGGTTTGCGAGAAGAACTCTGACGTGGAGTTTGACTTTGAGAACGACCCCATCCAGACATGGATCGATGGTGAGTGGGTCAAGGCCAAGGGTACGACGCTGGGTGCTGACTGCGGTATCGGTATGGCCGCTGCGCTGGCTGTGCTGCTCGATGAGAGCCTTGAGCGTCCTGCTATCGAGGCCCTCTTCACGGTAGATGAGGAGACCGGTCTTACGGGTGCCTTCGGTCTGGGCGAGGGTATGCTGACGGGTAAATATCTCGTAAACCTCGACTCGGAGGATGAGGGCGAGATCTTTATCGGTTGTGCAGGCGGTATAGACACCGTTGCAACGCTCGACTACGATGTGGAGGAGGCTCCCGAGGGCTATGAGTTTGTACGTCTGGAGGTTGGCGACCTGCTGGGTGGCCACTCGGGTGACGACATCGATAAGGGTCGCGCCAACTCTAATAAGCTCCTGGCTCGCTTCCTCTATAACGCTTGCGACACCTTCCAGACCGCTCTGGCTGTGATGGATGGCGGTAACCTGCGCAATGCTATTCCTCGTGAGGCATACGCCATCGTAGGTGTACCTGCCGAGGCCAAGGAGGACTTCAAGGAGCGTTTCATCGAGTTTGGTGAGATGATGAAGGAGGAGTTCCGCCACACCGAGCCTCGCATGCGCTTCTCGGTGGCCGATGCCGAGACCCCCACAGTGGTTATGACCAACGACGATATGTGCGCCCTGCTCATCACGCTTGTAGGTCTGCCCAATGGCGTGCTGGCTATGTCGTTTGCCGTTCCCGGCCTCGTTGAGACCTCTACAAACCTCGCCTCGGTGAAGTTTAAGAGTGAGGAGCAGAGCATCGTTATCACCACCTCGCAGCGTTCGTCTGTGGAGAGTGCGAAGCTCTATGCCGCACAGACCATCGAGTCGGTCTTCTACCTCGCCGGCTGCGATGTCGAGCACTCGGATGGCTATCCGGGCTGGGCTCCTAACCCCGACTCTGAGCTGCTGACCACAACCGTGGAGTGCTATCGCAAGCTCTTCGCTACGGAGCCCAAGGTGCGCGCCATTCATGCAGGTCTGGAGTGCGGCCTCTTCCTGGAGAAGTATCCCCACCTCGAGATGGTGTCGTTCGGCCCCACGCTGCGCGGTGTTCACTCGCCTGATGAGCGTCTTGAAATCGGCACCGTGGACAAGTTCTGGAGACTGCTCGTCGAGCTTCTCAAAGTGCTGAAATAGGCTATAAAAATAGCTTGCCGAAGAGCCACGAATGGAGATACTCCGTTCGTGGCTTTCTCGTTGTATCAGGGGCTGTTAACGGTTTAATGGCTATTTCTTAAATAGAAAAATTCTCCACTATTTAAGAAATGGTCAATTTTTCGGGTTGAACGATTTTTAACAATTTTGACCAAATTAGTATAACGTGCAATAAATCAGCGAGATATGAAAAATAATATAAATTGCAGATTATAGTTTCGCAAAAACGATAAGAATTTTTTATTGGTTTTTGAGGAGTTTTCAACAAATCAGTACGAAAAAACGCCGTATATATATTGTGTTTGAGAAAAAATGCGTATCTTTGCGGGCAATTTCTCGCAAAAGGGAATTGAACTAATTAACAAAAAATTAAAGGACAAAAACGTTTTAAAGATGCCAACTATTCAGCAGTTAGTAAGAAACGGTCGAGTGAGCATGGTCGAGAAGAGTAAGTCGCCTGCCCTCGCAGCGTGTCCTCAGCGCCGTGGAGTTTGTACCCGTGTGTACACTACAACTCCCAAGAAGCCTAACTCGGCTATGCGTAAGGTTGCACGTGTAAGATTGACTAATGGCAAGGAGGTCAACGCCTACATCCCCGGCGAGGGCCACAACTTGCAGGAGCACTCAATCGTGCTCGTTCGTGGCGGTCGTGTAAAGGACCTCCCCGGTGTTCGTTATCACTTGGTGCGTGGCGCACTCGATTCAGCAGGTGTTGACGGTCGTCGTCAGCGTCGTTCGAAGTACGGTGCCAAGCGTCCTAAGGCTGGTAAGAAGTAATAAAAAAGGAGTTGTATTTTATTAAATTAGCAAGTAACAATGAGAAAAGCTAAGCCAAGAAAGCGAATTCTACTTCCGGATCCGAAGTTCAACGATGTAGAGGTAACTCGTTTCGTGAACAATCTTATGCTGGATGGTAAGAAGAGTATTGCTTACACCATTTTCTACGATGCATTGGAGTTGGTGGGCAAGAAGATGAAGGATGCTGATAAATCTCCGCTTGAGATCTGGAAACAGGCTCTTGAGAATATCACACCTCAGGTCGAAGTAAAGTCAAAGCGTATCGGTGGTGCGACATTCCAGGTTCCCACGGAGGTTCGTCCCGAGCGCAAAGTTTCGATTTCCATGAAAAACCTTGTCCTTTATTCACGCAAGCGTTCGGGCAAGTCAATGGCAGAGAAGCTCTCAGCAGAGATAGTAGATGCCTACAACCAGCAGGGTGCTGCCTTCAAGCGTAAGGAGGAGATGCACCGTATGGCAGAGGCTAATAAGGCATTTGCACACTTCAGATTCTAAAAACTATAGACCAAGATGGCAAGAGATCTTAAATATACTCGTAATATTGGTATCATGGCTCACATTGATGCCGGTAAGACAACAACCTCTGAGCGTATCCTTTTCTACACAGGTAAGACTCACAAGATTGGTGAGACTCATGAGGGTGCAGCCACCATGGACTGGATGGTTCAGGAGCAGGAGCGAGGTATTACCATCACATCTGCTGCTACAACCGCTTTTTGGAACTACAAAAATAATCAGTATCAGATCAACTTGATCGATACCCCAGGACACGTTGACTTTACTGTTGAGGTAGAGCGTTCACTCCGTGTGTTGGATGGTGCTGTTGCAACATTCTGTGCAGTAGGTGGTGTTGAGCCACAGTCTGAGACCGTATGGCGTCAGGCTGATAAGTACAATGTTCCTCGTATCGGTTATGTTAATAAGATGGACCGTACAGGTGCGGACTTCCTCGCTGTATGTGCCCAGATTAAGGAGCACTTCGGTGCTACAGCTCTCCCAGTAGTATTGCCTATCGGTTCAGAGGATAAGTTCGAGGGTTTGGTGGACCTTATTTATAATAATGCGATCTACTACTTCGATGATAAGACCGTTCGTGATAACTTTGAGCTTCGCGAGATTCCTGCTTCTATGAAGGAGGAGGCTGCAGAGTGGCGTGCAAAGCTTATCGAGGAGGTTGCTGCAACCGATGACGCTCTTATGGAGAAGTTCTTCGAGGATCCAGATTCTATCACCCCAGATGAGCTTATCGCAGCTATCCGTACCGCAACTATCAACATGACTTTGGTACCTATGATGTGTGGTTCATCATTCCACAACAAGGGTGTTCAGAAGCTTCTCGATTATATTATGGCATTCCTTCCTTCACCATTGGATGTACCAGCGGTTGAGGGTGTGAACCCTAAGACTGACGAGATGGAGAAGCGTGAGTCTTCAGTAAACGAGCCATTCTGCGGTCTTGCGTTTAAGATTGCTACTGACCCATTCGTAGGTCGTTTGGCATTCATTCGTGTTTACTCAGGTGTTCTTGATGCCGGTTCTTATGTTTACAATGCACGCAGCGGCAAGCGTGAGCGTATCTCTCGTCTCTACCAGATGCACGCTAACAAGCAGAATCCTATGGAGCGCGTAGAGGCAGGTGATATCTGTGCAGCTATCGGTTTCAAGGAGATTCGCACTGGTGATACTCTTACCGCTGAGAATGCACCACTTGTACTTGAGCAGATGACATTCCCAGAGCCAGTTATCGGTCTTGCTGTTGAGCCTAAGACTCAGAAGGATCTTGATAAGCTCGGTATCGCTCTTGCAAAGCTTGCAGAGGAGGATCCAACCTTCACTGTTCGTACTGATGAGGAGAGCGGTCAGACTATCATCTCAGGTATGGGTGAGCTTCACCTCGATATCATCGTTGACCGTCTTCGCCGTGAGTTCGGTGTTGAGATCAACCAGGGCGCTCCTCAGGTTAACTACAAGGAGGCTCTTACACAGACTGTTCAGCACCGTGAGGTGTTCAAGAAGCAGACTGGTGGTCGTGGTAAGTTCGCTGATATCATCTTCGAGATCGGTCCAGCAGACGAGGGTGTTACAGGCTTGCAGTTTGTTGATGAGGTTAAGGGAGGTAATGTGCCTAAGGAGTACATCCCAGCTGTTCAGAAGGGCTTCGAGTCAGCAATGGCAAACGGTGCTTTGGCAGGTTACACTATCGACTCAATGAAGGTTACCTTGAAGGATGGTTCATTCCACCCAGTTGACTCTGATCAGCTCTCATTCGAGATCTGCGCTCGTAACGGTTTCCGTCAGGCAGCTCCTAAGGCAGGTTCAGTTATCATGGAGCCTGTGATGAATGTTGAGGTTGTTACTCCAGAGGAGAACATGGGTGACATCATCGGTGATATGAACAAGCGCCGTGGTCAGATTCAGGGTATGGAGTCTAAGGGTACCGCTCGTGTAGTTAAGGCTCGTGTACCACTTTCTGAGATGTTCGGTTATGTAACTGTTTTGCGTACCATTTCATCTGGTCGTGCAACATCATCAATGGAGTTCTCTCACTTCGAGGAGGTTCCTGCAAACCTTGCAAAGGAGATCATCGAGAAGTCGAGCG
>CALGRZ010000058.1 GCA_937880705.1 uncultured Alistipes sp. | reverse complement strand
TATGGAAGATTTTCTCGGACGGCTTGACGGTGAGTGGGAGGAACGCGAGAGCGACCAGAATTATCTGCGGTTTTATATTAATACGCAAAACGGCGATGAGTTTTATATTGGAAAAACCATAGACCTTGAGAATATGAATCTGGAGCCTCCGACAGATGAAGACGGCTACTATGGTATCGCGTTGGACGCTCATATGGAGGGTATGGTTTTTGGAATGGATTTCTTCTATAGCCCTGACAAGAAATTTATTATGGTAAATTTACTTGGTGCCGGTGAGGAAGATTCGACGGATGTGGTATTGGAATTTGTTGGGGTGGAATAGGCTGGAGCCACACGCGGATTTGCATAGCATAAAATAATCGGGCGCGATTTACATCGTCGCCCGATATTCATTTACAATTCAATTTGGTAATTCCATCTCGTCATTCATTTTCACAAAACCGTATTTTTCATACAAAGGTCGGCCCATATCGGTTGCTTCCAGTGAAATGGAAGTAATGCCTTTGCGCTTGGCTTCTGCGATTAATAAATCCAGAGTCTTATAGGCGATTCCATTTCTGCGGTATTCGGGTTTGGTATACATGTTCATAATGTATGCCTTTTGCCCGGTTGGATTGTGAAATGTGGGCATCACCTTGAAAAAACTGATACCACCTGCACCGACAAAATCATCCCCATCAAACACCAGATAAGCGACATGTGTGTCATTGGTCAAGGCATCCTGATAGTAGCGATAGGATTCTTCTTTCACAACGGACATATCTACATCATCGGATAATTTGTTGGCTGATTATTTAAGAGTTGCGCTACTGTTGCACAGGCCGGTTTTTGACAATTGACAATGATTATCATTGTCGGTGTGTCAGAAACTTTTTTTGATTGATTAAGAACCGTTTTTTAAATTTTTATACCGTGGCTGACACAAAGTATATTTTCGTGACCGGAGGTGTTGCCTCCTCACTTGGAAAAGGAGTTATCTCCTCATCAATAGGCAAGCTGTTGCAGGCTCGTGGGTACAATATCACTATTCAGAAGTTCGACCCCTACATAAATGTAGACCCGGGTACACTGAATCCCAATGAGCACGGCGAGTGCTATGTGACCATCGATGGTCGTGAGACCGACCTCGACCTGGGCCACTACGAGCGTTTCACCTCGATAGAGACCACCAAGAACAACAACGTGACCACGGGTAAGATCTACCAGTGTGTCATCGACAAGGAGCGTAGTGGCGAGTTCCTGGGCAAGACCGTGCAGGTCATCCCCCACATCACCGACGAGATCAAGCGTCGCATACAGCTGCTGGGCACCACGAAGAAGTATGATGTCATAATCACCGAGATCGGTGGTACGGTGGGTGATATCGAGTCGCTGCCCTTCATCGAGTCGGTACGTCAGCTTCGCTACCAGCTTGGCGAGCAGAACACCGTGCTGGTGCACCTCACCCTCATACCCTACATGGCGGCATCGGGTGAGCTTAAGACCAAGCCCACACAGCACTCGGTAAAGGAGCTGTTGTCGTATGGCTTGCAGCCCGACGTGCTGGTACTGCGCTCGGAGCACATCCTCACGCAGGATATACGCCGCAAGGTAGCCCTCTTCTGCAACGTCTCTCCCGAGGCCGTGGTGGAGTCTATCGACGTACCCACGATCTACGAGGTACCCTTGCGCATGCACACCCAGCACCTCGACGACGTGCTGCTCGAGAAGCTCGGCCTGAAGTCGGAGCAGGAGCCCGACCTGGCAGAGTGGGAGGCCTTCGTGGAGCGCATCAAGAACCCCAAGTCGGTGGTCGACATCGCGCTGGTGGGTAAGTACACCGAGCTGCCCGATGCCTACAAGTCGATCAGCGAGTCGTTCATCCATGCAGGTGCCGTGAACGAGGTTAAGGTGAAGCTGCACTATGTCAACTCCGAGAAGCTGACACAGGAGAATGTTCAGGAGCAGCTGGGCAAGATGTCGGCCGTGATGGTTGCCCCGGGCTTCGGTAATCGCGGTATTGATGGTAAGCTGGTCGCTGTGCGCTATGCCCGCGAGAACAACGTGCCCTTCTTCGGTATCTGCCTCGGTATGCAGTGTGCCGTGATAGAGTTTGCACGCAATGTCATCGGCTGGGCCGATGCCAACTCGAGCGAGATGGCACAGACACCCCACGCCGTCATCGACCTTATGGCCGAGCAGAAGAACATCACCGCCATGGGTGGCACGATGCGTCTGGGTGGCTACCCCTGCCAGCTGGAGAAGAACTCGCGCGTAGCCAAGGCCTACGGCTCGCTCAACATCGTGGAGCGTCACCGCCACCGCTACGAGTTCAACAGCCACTTCCTCACCGACTTCGAGGCTGCCGGCATGAAGGCCGTGGGCAAGAACCCCGAGACGGGTCTTGTGGAGGTTGTCGAGATACCCTCACACCGCTGGTTTGTGGGTACGCAGTACCACCCCGAGTACCACTCTACGGCGGCTAACCCCCACCCGCTCTTCGTAGAGTTTGTGAAGGAGGCTCTGAAGTTCCGTGACGAGCGACGATAGTAAGTATAACCCCATGTGCCCCATGGTGGGCATAAAGAGATTTGAACGAAGATTTTTAGAGAATGGATAAGAAAACGATTATCGGCCTTGTGCTGATGGTGGCCGTCTTTGTGGGCTTCACCTGGTATCAGGGCAAGCAGGCCGAGAAGTACAACGAGTGGAAGAAGGAGCAGCTGCTCATGGAGCAGGCAGTGGCTGACCAGCAGGCAGCCCAGCATCGAGCCGAGGCCGAGGCCGAGGCGGCCCTCAGCGACGAGGAGCGCATGGTGCGTGACTCTATTGAGGCGGCACGCAAGCTCAATGCGGAGCTCTACAACTATGGCGCAGAGCTGCTTGCAGCACGTTCGGCCGTAGCCGAGGAGCTGACACTGGAGAATGATGTTTTAAAGGTCGACTTCTCGACTCGTGGCGGTAAGATCAGTGGCGTTGCACTGAAGAACTACACCCGCTATGCCAAGGGCGAGCGCACCGAGCCGGTGGAGCTGATGCAGGATCAGACGGCACAGTTTGACCTTATGCTTAAGACCGCTACGGGTACGAAGACATCGACGGCCGAGTACACCTTCTCGCACGAGATCACCACGCTGGAGGAGGCTACGCAGCTTACGATGACCCTCGCCATAGCCGAGGATGCCTACCTTAAGTATATCTACACGCTCCACAACACGGGCAACCCCAGCCGTGACTACCTCCTTGACTTCGACGTCGAGGAGCAGGGCTTGCAGTCATACCTCGCCGCCACCGATAAGATGAACATCTTGTGGAAGAACCGCTCACAGATGAACGAGCGCGGCTGGCAGTATGAGAATATGACCGCCACCATCGCCTACTACGAGCGCGAGGATGAGGATTGGGACGATATGGGTCAGGATGGCGACAAGGAGCATGTCGAGGATCTGTCGTGGGTAGCCATGAAGCTGCAGTACTTCTCGTCGGCCTTTATCGCTAAGGAGAGCTTCTCGGCCGACATGAGCTTCGTAGGCTCGGCCAACGAGGGTCGCGACTTCCTGAAGGAGTACACCATCCTGCTCGACATACCCTACAAGGCCGATGGCGCACCCTACCACTTCGCCTTCTACTACGGCCCCAACGACTTTAAGATCATGAACAAGGTGGAGTTTGCCGGCGAGAAGACCAACCTCGAGGATATCATCCCTCTGGGTGGTGCTCTGGTAGGCTGGATCAACCGCATCTTCACCATACCCATCTTCCACTGGTTGAAGAACCATGGCGTGAACTTCGGTATCATCATCCTCATACTCACCATCCTGGTTAAGCTCATCATCCTGCCCCTGACCTATAAGAGTTATATGTCGACGGCCAAGATGCGCGCCATACGCCCCGAGATGGAGGCCCTCAACGCCAAGTATCCCAACCCGGATGATGCCATGAAGAAGCAGCAGGCCACCATGGAGCTCTACCAGAAGGCCGGCATCAGCCCCATGGGAGGCTGTCTGCCGATGCTTATCCAGATGCCTATTCTGTGGGCTATGTTCCGCTTCTTCCCCGCAAGTATCGAGCTGCGTGGCGAGAAGTTCCTCTGGGCCGATGACCTGTCGTCGTATGATAGCGTTCTCGACCTGCCCTTCAGCATACCCTTCTATGGCGACCACATCAGCCTCTTTGCACTGCTTATGGCCGTAGCTCTGTTTGGCTACTCGTTCCTTACATATAAGCAGCAGGCTGCCACCACCTCGGGACAGCCGGGTGCCGGCATGATGAAGTTTATGATGGTATACTTCATGCCCGTGATGATGTTGTTCTTCTTCAACAACTACTCGTCGGGTCTGTGCTACTACTACTTCCTGTCGCAGATGTTCACCATGCTCATCATGTTTGTCATCCGCCGCACGGTAGACGACGAGAAGGTGCGCGCCAAGCTCATGGCGGCCAAGGCCAAGCCCAAGAAGAAGTCGCGCTTCCAGGAGCGTTACGAGGAGGCCCTGAAGCAGCAGCAGGAGCAGGTAACCATCAACCGCGAGCAGCGTCGCATGCGCCGATAGGCCCGCCACGACATAACACAAAAGAGCCGCACCTACTTTCGGTGCGGCTCTTTTTTACGGTATAGGGCTACCAATCCGTGAATGATATCGTATACACGACTCTACTCACCCTTGATGCGCAACACAGCCTCGCTCTTTGGTGCCTCCTGCTGAGCATCAACCTCGGCCGAGGTGTCAATGACGGCCAGACCATCGTAATCCTCGGGGATCTGGAAGAGGATAGGCAGAACAAAGCTTACGGCCACAGGCTCACCACGCTGAATACCGGGTGTCCAGCGAGGTGCGCGCTCCATCACGGCGATAACCTCATCGTGAAGTATGGGACTGCACTTATCGAAGAAGTTGAGGCGGTTTAGGTTGATGTAACCCTCCTTGTCGACCACAAACTTAACGACAACCTGGCCCTGAATACGCTTCTCGAGGGCCACCTTGGGGTAGCGGATGTTCTGCATCACCCAATTGCGGAATGTGGTCAGGTCACCACCCATAAACGTGGGCATTACATCGGTTGTTATAAAGACCTCCTGCTCGTCGCTCTCGCCCTTGAGCTTGATGACAATAACGCCATTCGACGTATCGCCCATCTCGACATACATAGCCACGTCGCTGTCACTCTTAAGCACGGTCATCGACTCGATCATCGTGGGCGACAGCTTCGAGACATACTCCTCAGAGACTACCCTATTGTTTACGACATACAGAGGCTTCTGCTCCTCGGCCTGCGCCGTGAGACTCGCTATGGCAAACATCGCCACAAGAAATATACGTTTCATAGTTTAAAGGTTTTAAAGGTTTTAATGTTTTATAGTGCAGCTGCTCACTTATCTTGGTGCAAAGGTAGTGTGCGAGACGCTCCGCTCCTAATTTTTTAGGTTAAACAATGTTAACGCCAATGTTAAATAGTGTTAAATGTGGCAGACGGATGGTGATATTACGACCATTTTATATACCTTTGTAATATGAAAAAGAGTCGCTTTTTGGTTGTTACCCTCACTGCAATACTCTCGCTGGTGCTACTTGCATCGGTCGAGGTGGCACGCTCGGTGAGCACCTACCGCGACATGAGCCGCAGCTACCTGCGCCAGATCGAGAGCATCATGGAGGAGGCACGCTATCAGTATATCACCCCCACGAATACGATGAGCTTCCACATGGGTAGCATCGACCGCCTCTACGCCATCGTGCGCGATGAGCTGCGCACAGCCGGTATCGACACTGACCTCCGCGTCGAGGTACTCTCGACGAGCGACCTTGAGCCCATCGTGCTCATGAGCCGTGGCGGTGAGGCTCTGGGTGAGGAGCTGCTCTCGGTTGAGCGCACCATTGCACCCATCATCCTGCGCCTCACGGTAGAGGACCCCCACGAGGCCATCATGCGCAATATGCGCCTTATGCTACTGCTGCAAGTGGGCTCCATACTTGTAATCGTCCTCGCCTTCGCATGGCTGCTGCACACGCTCTATCGTGCCAAGCAGATAGAGCAGATACGTCGTGACCTGACACACAACATAACTCATGAGCTTAAGACACCCATCGCCGCAGCCTATGCCGCCACGGATGCCCTGATAAGCATACCTCAAATAGCCGAAAACAGAGAGCAACTTACCGATTACCTGACACTTGCACGCTCCGAGATCAAGCATCTGGACAACATGGTGGAGCACATACTGCGCACGTCGACCGAGCGTTACAGGTCGGAGCCTCTGCGCACGGAGGAGCTGCAACTGTGCACGATTGTCGAGGAGGTGGTAACGACGATGAGCCTTAAGTATGCCTCACGCAACGTAGATTGGCACACGCTCATAGCCGACGACATAGCACTTGTGGCCGACCGCTTCCACCTGCTGGGCATCATAAACGCACTTGTGGACAACGCCATAAAGTACTCGCCCGACACACCGCAGATAAGCCTTAAGGCCTCGATGGATGATCAGACGGTCTACATCTCGGTGGCCGACCGCGGTCAGGGCATCGAGCGCGGTGAGCAACGGCGCATCTTCGACAAGTTCTACCGCATATATACGGGCAACCGCCACGATACAAAGGGCTACGGCCTCGGATTATACTACGTCAAATGCATGGTCAAGCGTCACGGAGGCACTATCGCGGTGGTATCGCGACGAGGCTTCGGCACACGCTTCGACATAA
Organism: uncultured Alistipes sp.; assembly: GCA_937880705.1. Next base: position 5,130 of record CALGRZ010000058.1, on the reverse strand, counting down.
CACTACCACGCTATGGCAAATAGAAGAGTTCTTATTGTTGAAGATGAGGCGGTGATCTGCCGCGTTGTATCCGATGCCCTGCAACATGCGGGCTACGAGGTTCTCACGGCTCGGGATGGCGAGGAGGGCCTACGCCTGTTTAACAGCTTCTGCCCACACCTTGTCGTGGCCGACATCATGATGCCGCGCATGGATGGTCTGGAGATGGTGAGCCGCATGCGGGCACTCAACAACAACATCCTATGCCTCTTCCTCTCGGCACGCAGTGGTGCCGAGGATGTTGTCGAGGGCTTCCGCGCCGGTGGCAACGACTACCTCAGAAAGCCCTTCTCGATGGAGGAGCTGCTGGTGCGCATCGAGGCACTGCTATCACGTCTGGATAGCCCGGCAGACAAGAGCCTATATAATATAGGTGAGTATCTCTTCGACAGCGGGCGTGGCACACTGCAACACAACAACGACGAGCAGCACCTCTCGGCACGCGAGACGGCAATACTGGCGCACCTTGCAGCCAACATGGGGCGTGTGGTCAGCTCACGCGCCATACTGCTCGATATATGGGGCGACGACAGCTACTACAACCTGCGCTCGCTCAATGTCTTTGTATCGAAGCTGCGCAGCCGATTTGTGGATGATCCCAACATCGAGATATCGGCAGTGCGTGGCGTGGGATATAGGCTAACAGAGCAACATTAACAAAAAAAACAGAGGGGTGTCCAACAAGTATATTGGACACCCCCTTATGGTTGAAGTTCTATAACAAGTGCTAATTTTAGCCTTGCAAGACAACTTCTAAATCAATATTTATAATCGCTCCTCTTTACAACGTCTTAAGGTAGGCCGACACGTTGTCGAAGATACGCTTCTCGACATCGTCGCTCTCCTCGCGCACGAACTTCTCGCCCGTAACAGCCTCATAGAGCTCGATATAACGCTCGGTGATGCTTGCCACAACCTCATCGGTCATCTCGGGCACCTGCTGGCCCTCCAGACCCTGGAAGCCATTGGCCATGAGCCACTCGCGAACAAACTCCTTCGAGAGCTGCTTCTGCTTCTCGCCCTTGGCCTGACGCTCCTCGTAGCCCTCCTCGTAGAAGTAGCGCGACGAGTCGGGGGTGTGGATCTCGTCCATAAGGTAGATAACACCATTCTTCTTACCGAACTCATACTTGGTATCAACGAGGATAAGACCCATCTTGTGGGCTATCTCCGTACCGCGCTGGAAGATAGCACGGGTGTAGGCCTCCAGCTGCTCATACTCCTCACGCGACACCAGACCCTGGGCGATGATCTCCTCCTTCGAGATATCCTCATCGTGACCCTCATCGGCCTTGGTCGTAGGGGTGATGATAGGCTCGGGGAAACGCTGGTTCTCGACCATACCATCGGGCATCTTCACACCGCAGATCTCGCGCTTGCCGGCCTTATACTCTCTCCAAGCATGGCCCGACAGATAGCCACGGATGACCATCTCGACCTTATAGGGCTCGCAACGGTGACCCACCGTAACCATAGGATCGGGTACGGCGATCTTCCAGTTGGGGAGGATGTCGGTGGTAGCATCGAGGAACTTGGCAGCGATCTGGTTGAGCACCTGACCCTTGAAGGGGATACCCTTGGGCAATACAACATCGAAGGCCGAGATACGGTCCGAGACCACCATTACAAGGTAGTCATCGTTGATGTTGTACACATCGCGCACCTTACCTACATAGTGACCCTTCTGGCCCTCAAACTCAAAATTGTTCTTTACAATAGCGTTCATATCTTCCTGTTTTTAGTAACTCTTGGCAAACAATACACGATACTTCGAGGGCTTACCCGAGTACACGCACTTGCCCTCCTCCTCAACAACATCCATTGGTATGCAGCGGATGGTAGCCTTCGTAGCATCCTTGATGGCCTGCTCGGTCTCGGGCGTGCCGTCCCAATGCGCAAGGATGAAGCCACCCTTGTCGTTGAGCACCTGCTGGAACTCCTCCCAGCTGTCAACCTTGGTAATCATCGAGTTGCGATAGTCCAAAGCCTTCTTAAAGATGTTCTGCTGTATCTCGTCGAGCAGGGCTACGATACGATCTGCCAGACCCTCCTGCGACACGATCTCCTTTGTGAGGGTATCGCGACGTGCCAACTCGATAGTGCCGTTCTCCAGATCGCGGGGGCCGAGAGCCAGACGCACGGGAACACCCTTGAGCTCATACTCGGCAAACTTAAAGCCCGAGCGTACATTGTCACGGCCGTCGATCTTCACCGACACACCCTTGGCACGCAGCTCACGAGCGAGCTCCTCGAAACGCTCCACAGCCTGCAGACGCTGCTCCTCACCACGATAGATGGGCACCATGACAACCTGAATGGGTGCGAGCTTGGGAGGCAGCACCAGACCGTTGTTGTCCGAGTGAGCCATGATCAGAGCACCCATAAGGCGTGTCGATACGCCCCACGAGGTTGCCCACACATACTCCTGCTTGCCCTCCTTGTTGGTGTACTGCACGTCGAAGGCCTTGGCAAAGTTCTGACCCAGGAAGTGCGAAGTACCGCTCTGAAGTGCCTTGCCATCCTGCATCAGTGCCTCGCTGGTAAGGGTATCCACAGCACCTGCGAAACGCTCGTTGGGCGACTTGTGGCCTACGATAACGGGGACGCCCATCCACTCCTCGGCAAAGGTGCGGTAGACGTTGATCATGCGCTCGGTCTCCTCGATAGCCTCCTCGGCGGTGGCGTGGGCGGTGTGGCCCTCCTGCCAGAGGAACTCGGCAGTACGCAGGAACAGACGTGTACGCATCTCCCAACGCATAACGTTTGCCCACTGATTAACCTTTATAGGCAGGTCGCGATACGATTGTATCCAATTTTTGTATGTGCTCCAAATAATTGTCTCCGATGTGGGGCGAATAATCATCTCCTCTTCTAGTTTGGCTGCCGGGTCTACAACAACTCCGCTACCATCGGAAGAATTTTTTAAACGATAATGAGTAACAACGGCACACTCTTTTGCAAATCCCTCAACATGTTCAGCCTCTCTGCTAAGGAACGATTTAGGGATGAGTAGTGGAAAATATGCGTTTACATGTCCGGTTTCTTTGAACATGTCGTCTAATGTACGTTGTATCTTTTCCCAAATTGCATAACCATAGGGCTTGATAACCATGCAACCGCGAACGGGTGATTGCTCTGCCAAATCGGCTTTAATGACCAAATCGTTATACCATTGCGAATAACTCTCGCTACGTTTTGTCAAATCTTTTAACTCTGCCATATTGTTGTATTATTAGTTTCAATATAAATATTTCGCGAATTTACAAAAATATATTTGATTATCACTCTTTATTTTTTAACTTTGGGTTTGTATATGTCATTTTTTTTATAACTTAGCAGACGAAATTTCTCAGATGCACTCGGTTTGTGTCTGTTTTCTTGTTCAAAGGCGATAAATCTTGCCTAAATGAAGAGTATAATGTTTTAATATATTAGTTATGAAGATTAAATTTTTTAAATTTTTATGTGTTGCAATATGTGCCGTAATGGTATTAAGTGGTTGCGGAACAATGAACAACACTGCAAAAGGTAGTCTTATTGGTGCAGGTGGCGGAGCCGCTTTAGGATTGTTAATAGGACATTTTGCTGGTAATAAGGCTATTGGCGCGGCTGTTGGTACCGCTGTTGGTGCCGGTACAGGTGCTCTCATTGGAAAAAGAATGGATAACGCTGCAAAGGCTGCAGCTCAGGTGCAGAATGCAACTGTAGAAACAATTACCGATGCGAATAATCTAACAGCAGTTAAAGTAACCTTCGATTCGGGGCTGTTGTTTGCTACGAACAAGTACGACCTCAATGCTGCTGCAAAGAGCAATTTGGCAGAGTTTGCAAAGGTGTTGAAAGATTTTAATGATGCCGATGTGTTAATCTATGGCCACACCGATTCAACTGGTAGCGATGCCATTAATAACCCTCTCTCGGTAAATCGTGCAAATGCTGTTGCCAACTATTTGCGTTCACTAGGTGTTTCTAACACTCAAATTAAAGGTGTCGAGGGATTTGGTTCAAAAGAACCTGTTGCAGACAACTCGACAGTTGCAGGTCGCGCAAAGAACCGTCGTGTAGAGGTTTATATGTATGCTAGCGAAGCTATGATAAATGCGGCAAACCAAGGAACTTTAAAATAATTAAAATCAATTATATACAAAAAGAAATATCCCCGCGGGGATATTTCTTTTTGTATCATATATCTCTATTTAATTCTGAACACTCTCACTCCTAAGTGGCTCTTTCTATCTTTTTGGTAATCGTAAATAGTCTTTTCATCGGCTATAACACACTCTCTGTTGCTCGAAGCATGCAAGAGATGTAGTTTCCCATTTTCCCAAAAAGCAAAGCCAACGTGGCTGACGTCTAATCCATTTACAGATGTTACTAATGCCAATATATCCCCGTCGTTAATATTTATCTCTTTTTGGCTCTTGCATAAAGTTTTCTTTGGAATATAGTTAATATCGATATCTCTGAATGGTAGTTCGTGATGCTCAATCTCCTTTATAAGTTCCTCGGCATTGCTGTTGATCTGTCGGTAGGTGAATGCTACATTGGCACCGGCCTGTGCAAATTTCACTGCAATGGCGCGTCCTATTCCTCGTGTTGCTCCTGTAACAAGAGCTGTCTTTCCTTCCAATAGTTTCATAATGTATAATTTTTGTTGCTTTCTGCGAAGATAAGGCTTTGGCCCGGATTTTTGGCAACAATTTCCGATAAAGTGTTATGAAATTACGTTAAAGCACGTGACGAAAAACACTCGGTTAACGTTTTTTAAGCATTTTTTAATCAGCTGATTTTTAGAGTGTTGGATGTGTGTATATTGCTGGTATATAGCATTATAGCTGTTTGCGGATTTGCTCTTTTTTGTCTAAATTTACATAGAGAATGTATGGTAGAAGCCTGTTTTTGCCGACTTCTGCCGGATTGTAAATTTTAAAGATATTATTATGAATGTTGAAAATTTCTACTTCCCTCCTAATTTTATGGTATGATTCTCATTATTTTATTGTTTATGAAATCATTTTATAAAGTATTAGGTAAAAGCAATATAGAAAAAGTAAAAGTTCAATTTTCTATTGGTGATTCTTTATATATTGA
>CALGRZ010000057.1 GCA_937880705.1 uncultured Alistipes sp. | reverse complement strand
CGTACAATCTTGCAATCCTCGCTTCTCTTCTTAATTGATGCTCTTACTTTCATAATTGAAGCATTCTTAATTATTTGTACCTGAAAGATATTCGACCCTTACTCAAATCATAAGGAGTCATTTCCACTTTTACCTTATCTCCGGGCAGGATCTTGATGTAGTGCATACGCATCTTACCCGAGATATGAGCCGTGATAACGTGGCCGTTATCCAATTCCACTCGAAACATTGCGTTTGACAACGCCTCGATGATGGTTCCGTCTCGTTCAATAGCAGTCTGTTTTGCCATAAGATTATCCGTTAATTGCTTGTTCAATGATACCGAAATCGGTCAGTACATCGGGACCCTCCTTACCTACTGCCACAGCCCACTCGAAGTGTGCCGCGGGCTTGCGGTCGCGAGTGCGCACCGTCCAGCCGTCACGCTCGAACACGACCCTGCGGTCCCCCATCGTTATCATCGGTTCGATGCAGATAACCATACCCTCTCTCAACAATGGTCCTCTGCCTCGTGCGCCATAGTTCGGAACGCCCGGCTCTTCGTGCATCTTGCGACCCAAGCCATGACCCTCCAACTCGCGCACAACGCCGTAGCCAAAGCTCTCGGCGTAATCCTGCACGGCTGCCGATATGTCGCCTACGCGATTACCAGCCTTTGCCTGTGCTGCACCCTTGCGAAGAGCCTCTTTGGTGACCTCGAGAAGTTGTTTACACTCGTCGCTAACCTCTCCTACGGCAAACGTGTATGCCGAATCACCAACAAACCCCTTCATAACGGTGCCTAAATCGACCGATACGATGTCGCCCTCCTTAATGGCGTAGTCTGACGGAATACCATGAACCACATTCTCGTTGACCGAAATGCAGGCCGACGCGGGGTAGCCCTGGTATCCAAGAAAAGCCGGAATTGCTCCGTTAGCGCGTATATAGGCCTCGGCGATGTCGTTCAACTCGCGGGTAGTGATACCCGGCTTGATGTGACGACCTACCTCGGCCAGCGCGCGGCTGACCAGAAGGTTGTTTTCGCGGAGCAACTCGATCTCTTCTCGTGTCTTCAGATATATCATCTTTAAGGCGATATACTCTTATTGGTAAACTTTTATTAGTAGCGGCCCTGGATACGTCCGGTCTTCATCAAACCATCGTAGTGACGCATCAACAGGTAGCTCTCTATCTGCTTCAGAGTGTCAAGAACAACACCCACCATAATCAGCAGCGAGGTACCTCCGAAGAAGTAGGCAAACGACTGCGTGATACCGATCTTCATCGCAATGGCCGGCAAGATGGTGATGATGGCCAAGAAGATTGAACCGGGGAGTGTGATTCTTGTCATGATGTCGTCGATGTAGCTTACGGTGCTCTTACCGGGCTTAACGCCGGGGATGAAACCACCGTTGCGCTTCATATCGTCGGCCATCATTTGAGGATTGACGATAATTGCAGTGTAGAAATAGGTAAATGCAATTACCAACGCTGCAAGCGTAAAGTTGTACCAGAAGCTCTGGATGTCAAGCCACTGACCACCCCAGATAAGACCGGGGATGAACATCAGAGCCTGCGCGAAGATAATAGGCATCACGTTAGCGGCATTCAGCTTCAAAGGAATGTACTGACGCACGCCACCGTACTGCTTGTTACCTACGATACGCTTTGCATACTGAACGGGAATCTTGCGCACAGCCTGAACGATAGCGATCGAGAACATGAATACCATAGCGAGGAATACCAACTCTACGATAAGCATGATGATGCTACCCGATGCAGACACCTGGAACATAAGCTCCTCAAGGAAGGCCTGCGGGAGGCGTGCCACGATACCGATCATGATGATCAGCGAGATACCGTTACCGATACCCTTGTCGGTGATCTTCTCGCCAAGCCACATGATGAACATGGTACCGGCGATAAGGATCAGTGTCGAGGTGTAGATAAAGGTATCCTCACCCATTGACACAGCATCGTAACGCATCACCGTAGCCTTAAGGTAGGCGGGAGCCTGAAGAATAAGCACGGCGATGGTCAGGAAACGAGTCCACTGATTCATCTTACGACGTCCGCTCTCACCCTCGCGCTGCATCTTACGGAAGTAGGGTACCATGATACCCATCAACTGTATGATAATCGACGCGGTGATGTAGGGCATAACACCAAGTGCGAAGATCGAAGCCTGCGAGAACGCACCACCCGAGAAGACGTTCAACAGACCCATAAGGCTGTTGTCGTTGGCGAATGACTGCGTGAAGGCCTCCAACGCGGCGTGGTCTACACCCGGCAGAGTCACGAAACTACCAAGACGATAGATAAGAAGGAGGCCGAGCGTGTAGAGGATACGCTTGCGAAGCTCCTCGATCTTGTATATGTTCTTGAAAGTCTCAATAAGCTTCTTGTTGGTTGCCAGCAGTGCGACGAGTACTACCAGAATGATACCAACAATTAAATACTTGTTCATAAATTTTTGTTTTTGTGATTCCTAAACTCTTTAACCGTGTTGCGAGGATTGCTGTGGACTATGTTTGACTAACTATATTATATATAGGTGCTCTTCCAACTTAATCGGCAGCTACCTCACTAAAGCTATATCACGCATAGCGACAGCTCCTCACACAACAGTTAAACTACGATACACTACAACTTCTCGATTGAGCCACCAGCAGCTACGATAGCAGCCTCGGCGGTCTTCGAGAATGCGTTGGCCTTAACGGCCAAAGCACGAGAGATCGTACCGTTACCCAGAATCTTAACCTTGTCGTTAGCCGACACGAAACCGGCCTGTACGAAGGTGTCGAAGTTTACCTCGGTGAGGTTGTTCTTCGATGCCAGCTCCTCGAGGGTTGACAGGTTGATAGCCTTGTACTCTACACGCTTGATGTTGGTGAAGCCGAACTTGGGCAGACGACGCTGCAGAGGCATCTGACCACCCTCAAAGCCGAGCTTGCTTGAGTAACCAGAGCGTGACTTGGCACCCTTCAAACCGCGGGTTGAGTAGCCACCGTGACCCGAACCGGCACCGCGGCCCACGCGCTTGTCGTGGTGTGTAGCACCCTTGGCGGGCTTAAGATTATGAAGTTCCATTTCTAATTCTTTTTTCTTTGGTTAAACTTATTTTACCTCCTCGACCTTTACGAGGTGCTTAACGCGCTCGATCATACCCTTGATGATCACTGAGTCGCTGTGCTCAACCGTCTGGTTGATCTTGCGAAGACCCAGAGCATCGAGGTTCTTGCACTGCTGTGTCGAAGCGCCGATACGGCTCTTAATCTGAGTAATTTTCAATGTTGCCATAGTTGTTACCTCCTACTGATTAACCGTTAAACACCTTGGTAAGTGAGATACCGCGCAGCTGGGCAACAGAGCGTGCATCACGCAACTCGCACAAAGCACCGATGGTAGCCTTAACGAGGTTGTGGGGGTTCGACGAACCCTTGCTCTTTGCAAGCACGTTCTTGATACCTACAGACTCCAGTACGGCACGCATAGCACCACCGGCGATGATACCGGTACCGGGAGCTGCGGGGCGAATCATCACCTCCGAACCACCGAAGCGCATCTCCTGCTTGTGGGGAATAGTACCGTTGAGCACGGGAACCTTAACCAAATTCTTCTTTGCATCCTCTACGCCCTTTGAGATGGCAACGGTAACCTCCGATGCCTTACCAAGACCATAGCCTACAACGCCGTTCTCGTTACCTACTACTACGATAGCCGAGAAGCTGAAGGTACGACCACCCTTGGTAACCTTCGTTACGCGGTTGATGCTTACCAGACGATCCTTCAACTCGAGGTCGCTGGTGCGTACTCTCTTTATGTTCGTATTTGCCATAATTGCTTAGAATTTAAGGCCACCCTCACGAGCAGCGTCAGCCAACATTTTTACTCGAC
>CALGRZ010000056.1 GCA_937880705.1 uncultured Alistipes sp. | reverse complement strand
CATCGTAACGATGGTCTTTTTACAGCCTTGTGTTGCAGAATGAGCCGCCTCAAGTGATGGCATCTCAATTCTTTTTCGTACCTTTGCCATCGTAATGATGAACTCTGATACATACACCATATACATTGGCGGGGCGAAGGTTGTTATAGCGACAACGGCACCTGCCACGGAGGGGGCTACACTCACGGTGGAGGATAATGTGTCGGTTTTGCGAGCGAAATTACTAAAAAAAGTTGAAACAGACAAATGTGTGACCATAATAACAATAAATCCTCGAGAGACGTTTGAGTCTCTGGCACGGGAGTTTGTTGTGGTTGAGGCTGCCGGTGGCGTTGTTGTACGTGACGATGGCACGATATTGATGATACGTCTGCGTGGTCGCTGGGACCTGCCCAAGGGGCATGTCGAGGCCCACGAGAGTAGCTCGGCGGCGGCCCTGCGTGAGGTTGAGGAGGAGTGTGGCGTGAAGGGCGAATTGGTTGGTGATGAGCCTCTTGCAGAGACGTGGCACGCCTACGACACCTACGGCCGATGGGAGCTAAAGTGCACCCGCTGGTGGCAGATGAGGGCTGCACACCGTGAGCCTGTACCACAGCACGACGAGGGTATCACCGAGGCGCGTTGGTGCGACACGGAGCAGGTCGACGAGTGCCTAAAAACGAGCTACGAAACAATTAAACGGGTCGTGGCTGCGTTAAGAGTTAAAAGCGCACAATAAAGGAGTATTGCTATGAATAAGATACTTTGGGTAGATGATGAGATTGACCTGCTCAAGCCACACGTCATGTTCCTCAAGGCGAAGGGCTACGAGGTCGACACCTGCAATAATGGCTACGATGCCGTGGATATGATCACGGCCACGGCCTACGACCTGGTTATTTTGGACGAGATGATGCCCGGTATGACGGGCCTCGAGACGCTGCCACTGATCAAGGCGGCCAGGGCCTCGTTGCCGGTGATCATGGTGACCAAGAGCGAGGAGGAGAACATCATGGACAAGGCCATAGGCTCGAAGATTGCCGACTACATCATCAAGCCCGTAAACCCCAACCAGGTGCTGCTCTCGATAAAGAAGAACCTGCACTCGCAACAGCTTGTCACCGAGCAGACTACGGCAGACTACCGCTCGGAGTTCGGACGTATCGCGGCACAGCAGCAGGCGGCGACGACATTCACGGAGTGGGGTCAGCTCTACCGCAAGTTGGTGGGCTGGGAGATCGAGCTGTCGACGTCGTCGGACAGCTCCATACGCGAGGTGCTGGGATACCAGAAGAGCGAGGCCAACCAGGAGTTCTGCAAGTTTGTAAGACGCAACTACTACGACTGGATAAACCGCCGTGTCGACGAGGCGGAGATACCCATAATGTCGCACACGCTGATGCGCCGACGCATCTTCCCCGAGGTGGATGCCTCGGCAAAGACCACGCTGGTGCTCATCGACAATATGCGCTACGACCAGTGGCGCGTGATACAGCCCCTGCTCAACAACCTCTTTAACGTGGCCACCGACGACTTCTACTGCGCCATACTGCCCACGGCGACGCAGTATGCCCGCAACGCTCTCTTCGCGGGTCTTATGCCTCTGGCCATAGATAAGTTGATGCCCGGACGCTGGCTCAACGACAATGAGGATGGGGGCAAGAATATGTACGAGGAGGAGTTCCTCAAGCGACTCATTGCGCAGTCGGGCAAGCGATATAAGATGAGCTTCGATAAGCTGGTGCGCCCCGAGGCGGGTCGCAAGCTGCTGGAGAATATGCACCGTGTCTACGAGGCCGACTTCTCGGTCATCGTCTACAACTTCCTGGATATCCTCTCGCACGCCCGCACCGAGACGGATATCATCCGCGAGCTGACCGACGACGAGGCGGCCTTCCGCTCGCTCACACGCTCATGGTTCGAGCACTCGGAGCTCTACACGCTCTTCAAGCTCTTGGCCGAGCGCGGACATACGGTCATCGTAACCTCGGACCACGGCACCATCCGCGTGGATAACCCCGTGCGTGTCACGGGCGACAGGGAGACCTCGCCCAACCTGCGCTACAAGACGGGTCGCAACCTCGCGTATAACGCGCGCGATGTATATGAGGTAACCCGCCCCGAGGATGTGCAGCTCCCCTCGGGCAACCTCACCTCGAGCTACATCTTCGCCTACAACCGAGATTTTTTGGTCTATAACAACGACGCCAACAAGTATATACGTTACTACAAGAATACCTTCCAGCATGGAGGTATCTCGATGGAGGAGATGATCGTGCCCTATGTGGTGCTGAAGCCGAAGCGAGGGTAACAAAGAGTTATGTAATTAGTAAGACTATGGATAAGATTTTGGAGATAGGCTCACTCGATGAGCTGGATAGGGTAGCCCAGGCGGTCATCGACTCGCTCGATGGTCGCACGGTGGTCGCCTTCGATGCCCCTATGGGTGCGGGCAAGACCACGCTGATAAGCCGCATCGCGGCACTGCTCGGTGCCGAGGATGATGTGACAAGCCCCACGTTTGCCATTGTGAACCAGTATGAGGGTAGCTCGCGCACCATCTACCACTTCGACATGTACCGCATCGAGCGCGTCGAGGAGGCCCTCGACTTCGGCTGCGAGGAGTACCTCTCCTCGGGCGAGCTGTGTCTGGTGGAGTGGCCCGAGAAGATCGAGCCGCTGCTGCCCGACGACACTATGGTGGTGCGCATCGACGTTCTCGGTGAGAGTGAGCGTCGTTTTGTGATAGGGTAGCGGTGGGCCTCTCAGACATCGTCGTGATGCCCCTTTAGTGGTCAACCCACACTACAAACACCCCACCAGAGTATGGTATCTCAATTTTTTTAGTATCTTTGCAGCCTAAAATTTGAAAATATGGAGAAGTACGAATCGAAACAACAACAGATACACCACCCCGCCTCGCTGATATTCCCGCTGATATCACGCATGGACTTTCTCACTCCTGCACTGCAGGATAAGGTCGAGGAGTGGGAGGCTACGCCCGACAGCTGCTCGTTCAAGGTTAAGGGCTTTAAGGTGGCACTGCGTATCGTGGACAAGGTTGAGAATAAGCATGTTAAGGTGGTTGCCGATGAGGGCGGTGTTCCCGTCGACTTCACCTTCTGGATCCAGCTCCACGAGGTTGCGCCCACCGATACGCGCGTAAGAATGGTGCTGCATGCCGAGCTCAACATGATGATGAAGATGATGATCGGCGGTAAGATACAGAAGGGTTTGGATCAGGCTGTCGAGGGTCTGGCAACGGCACTTAACAACTTCCGTTAAGGCCTCGGCCGACGCCCTATAATTTGCTTTACAGAGTGTTGGAAAACAAAAATAGATTTTATTTTTGCGTTTTTTGTTGCAAATTAGCGTAAAGTGCCGTATATTTGCAAGCTGTTTAGCGGTTAGTAGCATAACACGGTACAGAGAAAAAGTAATATAACCAAAAAAATAAAAACTAAAAGTCATGACAAAGGCAGATATCGTAAACGAGATTGCAAAGTCGACCGGTGTGGAGAAGATCCAGGTTCAGGCGATTGTTGAGGCATTCATGGAGAATGTTAAGGGTGCAATGATTAAGGGCGAGAACGTCTACTTGCGCGGTTTCGGCAGCTTCATCATCAAGAAGCGTGCTACCAAGGTGGCTCGTAACATCTCGAAGAACACCACTATCACCATCCCCGAGCACAACATTCCCGCTTTCAAGCCCTCAAAGAGCTTTGCTGTTGAGGTAAAATAACAAAGCGCATATTAAACCATAAATACATTTAAGCTATGCCAAACGGAAAGAAGCACAAGCGTCATAAGATGGCGACGCACAAGCGTAAGAAGCGTCTTCGCAAGAATCGTCATAAGAAGAAGTAATTCTCTTATAGGACACAGGTGGAGCTAGGGATGCCTAGCTTCACTTGTTTTGAACGAATAGTAACCGATTTACATTGAACAAACCATGAACAGAGAACTCATTATCAATGTAAATCCAACGGAGGTCTCGATAGCACTTTGTGAGGATAAGGTGCTTGTCGAGCTAAACAAGGAGCAGTGTCAGACGGGTTTCTCCGTGGGCGACATCTACATGGGTCGCGTGCGCAAGATAATGCCCGGTCTGAACGCAGCATTCGTAAACATAGGACACGAGAAGGATGCCTTCATCCACTACCTCGACCTTGGTGCCAACTATAACTCGCTGAAGAGGGTTGTCGACAGCCGTGTCGGTGGCAAACGCCCCGTGCGCGTCGAGAGCATGAAGCTCGAGGCACAGCTGGCCAAGGAGGGTCGCATAGGTGACCACCTGCAGGTGGGTCAGATGATAATGGTGCAGATAGCCAAGGAGGCTATATCGACCAAGGGCCCGCGTCTTACGGCCGACATATCGTTGGCAGGTCGCAACGTGGTGCTGGTACCATTCTCGAATAAGGTCTATGTATCGACCAAGATACGCTCGAACGCTGCAAAGAAACGACTGAGAAAGGTGGCCCAGGAGGTGCTGCCACAGAACTTCGGTGTCATCATACGCACGGCCGCAGCAGAGGCCGATGATGCCGATATCATGCAAGACATACTATCTCTTGTCGAGAGATGGAATAAGGCTCTGGGTGCTATCACCCGCAGCGAGGCTCCCGCACGATTGATGAGCGAGATGAGCCGTGTAAACACCATTATTCGCGACTCGTTGAACGACACCTTCTCACAGATTATGGTCGACAACGAGGCTATGTACAACGAGATTCGAAGCTATGTGCGTGTCATCAAGCCCGAGATGGAGCGTTTGGTGAAGATGTACAAGGGCAAGGTGCCTATCTTCGAGCAGTTCGATGTCGCGAAACAGATTAAGTCGTTATTTGCAAAGTATGTATCGCTCCGCCGTGGAGCATACCTCATCATCGAGCATACCGAGGCTATGCACGTTATCGACGTCAACTCGGGCAACCGTACCAAGGCCGAGGACGACCAGGAGCAGACAGCCCTGGAGGTGAACCTCGCCGCCGCCGCCGAGATAGCACGCCAACTTCGTTTGAGGGATATGGGTGGTATTGTCATCGTCGACTTTATCGATATGCGCAAGGCGCAGAGCCGACAGACCCTCTATACCGAGATGCAGAAGCTCATGGCCACCGACAAGGCCAAGCATACGATACTGCCTCTGTCGAAGTTCGGTTTGATGCAGATAACACGTCAGAGAGTGCGTCCCATCGCCGTTGAGGAGACATCCGACGTATGTCCCACCTGCCACGGCACGGGTAAAGTTGAGCCCACCATCCTCTTCGAGAAGAAGATCGAGGATCAGGTGCAGCTGCTCGCCTCGAAGGGTTGTCGATATGTCAACCTCAAGCTCTCGCCCTATGTAGCAACGTATCTGCGCCATGGTCTATGGTCGCTCCGCATGCGTTGGATGTTTAAGTACAGGATGCGCATCAAGCTCACGGCCGACAGAAGTGCCGGAATGATTGATGTCGCCTATCTGGACAAGAGAGGCCGATCGCTTCTTTTGGAGAAATAGTGGTCGCTACTTTGAAGTGAGGTCTTGCCGCTGTGAGGCCTGCATAAAAAGCCGCAAAAGTAACGATATGAACCCTTTAACTGATCTTGTCCGCAAGTCCAAACGGGCGGCCGAGATAGAGAAAAGTTTGGAAAATGCAGGCTCTACCGTCCATCTTCAGCAGATGGTCGGCGGAGCCTATTCGCTTTATGCTGCCGCCACGGTAGAGCGCGTAGGGGGCATACACATCTTCATGGCTGCCGACCGCGATACGGCGGCCTACCTGCTCAACGACTTCTACGAGCTGCTCGACGAGGAGCGTGTGGTATTCTTCTCGTCGGGCTATAAACGCTCGGCGGCCTATGGCACGGAGGATGCCCAGGGCATAGTACGTCGCACGGGGGCACTCAACGCCATATCGACATATAAGGGTGGCTATCTGGTGGTATGCACCTACCCCGAGGCTGTGGCCGAGGCTGTGGCCGAGCGTCGGCGTATGGAGGAGCAGTCGCGTAGCATATCGGTGGGTGATACCCTCAAGCAGAGTGAGTTGGTGGAGTGGCTGCAGACCATGCGCTTCGAGCGCGTAGACTTTGTCTACGAGCCCGGCCAGTACTCGGTGCGTGGCGGTATTGTCGATGTCTTCTCCTATGTCGAGTCACGACCCTACCGCATCGACTTCTTTGGTGACGAGGTGGACTCGTTGCGCCGCTTCGACATATCGTCGCAGCTCTCTGCCGAGCGACCCGACAGGGTTGAGATAGTGCCCAACCTGCTGCATGACGAGGGTGACGTGGCGCGTGTCTCGTTGGCACGCTTTGCCGAGGGTGCTGTATGGTGGATCGAGGATGGCGACTATGCGATGCGTAAGGTTGCGGATGTGCGCCACAAGCTCCTGGAGCAGGCCCAGAGCGAGGATGAGGCTCGTCAGCTGGCCGAGAGGGTGACCTCGCGACAGGTGCTGCTTAAGGATCTGGCCTCGTCGACAATCTTAACGCTCAAGGATAACCTCAAGGAGCGCAAGGCCACGCACACCATAGGCTTCAACACCACGCCCCAGCCCGCCTTCAACCGCAACTTCGAGATGCTGGCCGACGACATACGCTGGAACAACGAGCGCGGCTACCGCACCATAATACTCTCGAAGAACAAGGCGCAGATAGAGCGTCTGGACAACATCTTCCACCAGGTGGGTCGTCGTCATGTGGAGTTCACGGCTGCGGAGCGGCTGCTGCACGAGGGCTTTGTGGATAACGACCTCAAGCTCTGCATCTATACCGACCACCAGATATTTGACCGCTATCAACGCTACCGCATCCGTGGCGAGATCAAGCGCGATGAGCAGATGACCGTGGCCGAGCTCAACGCCCTGAAGGTGGGTGACTATGTGGTGCATATAGACCATGGCGTAGGTCGTTTCGGAGGTCTGGTCAAGCTCAACGACAATGGCCGTATCAAGGAGGCTATCAAGCTGGTATACAAGGATAACGACATACTCTTCGTGAATGTGCACGCTCTGCACCGCATCTCGCGTTACAAGAGCGGTGATGCCGAGCCACCGAAGATCTACAAGTTGGGCAATGGCGCATGGCAGAAGCTCAAGGCTACGACCAAGCGCGCCGTGAAGGATATCTCGCGCGAGCTCATAGCCCTCTATGCCAAGCGTAAGGCCTCGAAGGGTTATGCCTTCTCCGAGGATGGCTACCTGCAGCAGGAGCTGGAGGCCTCGTTCAAGTGGGAGGATACGCCCGACCAGCAGACGGCCATAGCCGCCGTGAAGCGCGACATGGAGTCCGACCAGCCGATGGATCGTCTGGTATGTGGCGACGTGGGCTTCGGCAAGACCGAGGTAGCCATACGCGCAGCCTTCAAGGCGGCGGTGGATGGCAAGCAGACCGCCGTGCTGGTGCCCACGACGATCCTCGCCCTGCAACACTACCGCTCCTTCTCGGAGCGTTTGAGGGATCTGCCCGTGACGGTGGAGTACCTCAACCGCACCAAGTCGGCAAAGGAGAGCCGCCGCATAAGCGAGGAGCTCAAGGCGGGCAAGATAGATATACTCATCGGCACACATAAGATACTCTCGAAGCAGGTGGAGTTCCATGACCTCGGTCTGCTGGTCATCGACGAGGAGCAGAAGTTTGGCGTGGCGGCCAAGGAGAAGCTCACGCAGATGGCCGTGTCGGTCGATACGCTGACCCTCACGGCGACACCCATCCCGCGAACCTTGCAGTTCTCGTTGATGGGCTCGCGCGACCTGTCGGTGATCTCCACGCCACCACCCAACCGCCAGCCGATAGTCACCGAGAGCCACCTCTTCTCCGAAGATATCATCCGCGATGCCATCGAGGAGGAGCTGTCGCGCGGTGGTCAGGTCTACTTTGTGCACAACCGCGTGGAGGATCTGCCCACGTTGCAGGGTATGATAACACGTCTCTGCCCCAAGGCGAGGGTGGCTGTGGGACACGGTAAGATGCC
The DNA here is from genome assembly GCA_937880705.1 of uncultured Alistipes sp. Next base: position 860 of record CALGRZ010000056.1, on the reverse strand, counting down.
AGCCGAGAAGTTGGAGAAGCTCATTATGGACTTCATCTATGGGGAGTTCGATGTGCTGGTGGCAACGACAATCGTGGAGAATGGAATAGATATACCTAACGCTAACACGATAATAATCAACAACGCCCAGAACTATGGTCTGAGCGACTTGCATCAGCTGCGAGGACGTGTGGGACGTAGCTCACGTAAGGGCTACTGCTACCTGATAACACCTCCCGAGGAGTTGCTCTCGAGTGATGCACGACGCCGCTTGCGTGCCATCGAGGAGTTCTCGGACTTGGGCTCGGGCTTCAACATAGCTATGCAGGATTTGGATATACGTGGTGCTGGTAACCTGCTCGGAGCGGAGCAGAGTGGTTTCATAGTGAATATGGGCTTCGAGACCTACCAGAAGATACTGCGTCAGGCGATAGCCGAGTTGCACGCCGAGGGCTTGGATGTCTCGGGACTCACCGAGCAGGAGAGCGAGGTGGTACAGCCCGAGACGTATGTGGACGATGCTGTGATAGAGATAGATATGCTGGCGGAGCTGCCCGACTCGTATGTGCGTCAGCCTGCCGAGAAGATACGTCTCTACCGTGAGTTGGACTCTATACGACAGGAGCAGCAGCTCGTAGCCTTCAGCGAGCGGTTGGTCGACAGGTTTGGTGCTATGCCCGAGGAGGCTATGGCACTCATCGACGTGGTGCGTCTGCGTTGGGAGGCTATAAGGCTCGGTATGGAGCGTGTGAAGGTGAAGAACAATCTGATGATAGTGCACTTCGTGGGCGAGAGCAATTCGCCTTATTACAAGAGCGAGACCTTTATGGAGCTGTTGCGTAAAGTAACGCAGCAACCCGACCGATTCGTGCTCAAGCAAC
>CALGRZ010000055.1 GCA_937880705.1 uncultured Alistipes sp. | reverse complement strand
AAACTTAAATAAATGAAGAAACCTAACTACGTTGTCTCGTTGCCAACGTAGCTGTCCGAGTAATGTACAATACTCGTGCCATTATAACGTGGGCCGAGAGATAAAAATTGCGTGGAGCCATCAGTTTGACCCCTTACGGATGCAATGATGCGACCTTTAGGCCAAAACAATGTCTGCCGTGTGGCGCGAGGATGCACCCGGTCGTCGGTGTTCGATCTCCTGTAGTGTCGTTACCGCAAAAAAGAGTCGCGCAGCCTTGCTTTTTGAGGAATGTTTGTTAATTTTGTAGTCGAAACAAACGAATATTTCGATGAAGCGTAATATACTTCTTGTCCTACTCAGTGTCCTCCTGCTCTCGGCAGGATGGCTTGGCCTGTCGGGCTTAAGCTCACTTGTGGCACTTGTCCCCCTGCTTATTATCAGCGAGAATCTCGGCCCGTCGCGTCGCGACTGGTGGCGTATGTGTGGCCTTGCGGCTATCTGTTTCCTGCTGTGGAACGCTGTGACCATCTGGTGGGTGTGGATTGCAACACCCATAGGCCCCATCACGGCGGCTATCGTGGGCAGCTTCTATAACCTTGTGGCCTTCATGACCTACCACTATACCGTCAAGCGCGCCCCGCGTGCCTTGGCCTACACGCTGCTTGTCACGCTGTGGATAGCCACCGAGTGGGCCTACACCTCGGCCGATGTGATGACCTTCCCGTGGCTGTTGCTGGGCCATGGCTTCTCGGGCGATGTGTGGGCTGTGCAGTGGTACGAGTACACCGGCATCTTCGGAGGTACGCTCTGGGTGCTTTGTAGCAATGTCGCCATCTTCGAGGTGTTGCGCACCAAGGAGAAGGCCGCCAAGGTGCGTGCCGCGCTTATCACCCTGCTGCCCTTGCTCCTCTCCATAGCCATCTACTTCAGTTATAAGCCCTCGGAGCAGAGCACCACGATAAGTGTCGTGCAGCCCAACATACCCTGCTACGAGGATGAGCGTCTGGCCGCCGGCAAGATGGATCCGCTGGAGGATATATGCCGTCTTGTGGCCTCGGCACCGCGCGAGTCGCAGTTTGTGGTTATGCCCGAGTCTATGCTGGCCTATATCCCGGGTGTCTACTCGGCCGATGAGCAGGAGTTGCGACATCTTATGCCGGTGCTCTCGATTATGCACGGAGGCCATCTTCTGGATTCGAAGCTCATCATGGGTGCCTCGACCGTGCGCTACTATGGCGATGAGCCACAGACCACCACGGCGCGCTACTCGGACTACTACGGCTGGTATGACCACTACAACTCGGCACTGTTGACCAACGTGCGTGGCGAGGTGGAGAGCATCTACCACAAGGGCCGTCTGGTTATCGGTGTTGAGGCCGTGCCTCTGAAGAACCTCTTTGACCTCTTTGAGGTTGACTTGGGAGGTATCTCGGGGCAGCTCGGCTGGGGCACGGAGCATGCCCTCTTCGAGAATGGTGGCGTGAAGATAGGTCCCTCGATATGCTATGAGGGCCTCTATGGTGACTACTTCGCCGGCTTTGCCCGCGAGGGTGCCCAGGTCATGGCCCTGATCTCGAATGATGGCTGGTGGGGCAATACGCCGGGCCATAAACGCCTCTTCGACTTCTGTCGTCTGCGTGCCATAGAGACACGTCGCAGCATTGCGCGTAGCGCAAATACGGGTATCTCGGGCTTTATCTCGCCGCGTGGCGATGTGGTGGGTGAGCGTCTGGAGTGGGACGAGCAGGGCGTGTTGACGGCCGATGTGGAGCTGCGCGAGGATAAGACCATCTATACCCTCTATGGCGACTGGATAGCGCGCATAGGCAGCTTCGTGGCACTGCTGGCCCTGCTCTACTATGTAGCCTACCGCACACGTCGTAAGAATCATCTTGTCGATTAATACTCAAAAACATATACTATGAATTACACTCAGACACTCGAATTTCTATTCACTTCTATGCCGTCGTTCCAGCGTGTTGGTGGCGACGCTTATAAGCCGGGATTGGAGCGTATTGCAGCCTTCTGTCAGCACCTCGGTAACCCACAGCGTAACTTCTACACCGTGCATGTTGCCGGCACCAATGGCAAGGGCTCGGTGTCGCACATGCTGGCCTCAATACTCCAGCAGGCGGGCTACCGCACAGGTCTCTTCACGTCGCCCCACCTGGTGGACTTCCGCGAGCGCATCCGTGTCGATGGCGAGATGATCCCCAAGCAGAAGGTGGTAAACTTCGTGGATAAGCACCAGCAGAAGATGCAGGAGCTCGACCTCTCGTTCTTCGAGATGACGGCAGCCATGGCCTTCGACTACTTCGACCAGAGCGATGTCGAGGTGGCCATCATCGAGACGGGCCTCGGCGGTAGACTCGATGCCACGAATATCATCACCCCCATTTTGAGTGTTGTTACCAATATCGGTATGGAGCATACCGAGTTCCTGGGTGACACCATCGAGAAGATAGCCTCGGAGAAGGCCGGCATCATCAAGAAGAGCATTCCGGTGGTTATCGGCGAGAGCTCGGAGGCCTACGATGCTATCTTTGAGGCGCGTGCTGCGGAGCTCAACTCGAGGGTTATCTATGCCGAGAAGGAGTTTGTGTTGCATGGCGTTGAGCACTTCGACAACCACAACCAGCACTTCAGCCTGGAGCGTGCCCGCGACCAGCGCAACTATGAGCTCGACATCGACCTCTTGGGCGACTACCAGCGTCATAACGTGGTTACGGCGTGTGCTGCTGCCGACTACCTCGCCGAGCAGACACCGCTGACAATCTCGCGCCGTGCCTTCCGTGAGGGTCTGGCCACCGTTGCCCAGAATACCAACCTTATGGGTCGCTGGCAGGTGCTTGCGCAGGAGCCATATACGGTGTGTGACACGGGCCACAATGCCGATGGTCTGCGCTACGTTGTATCGCAGCTGACGGCGTTGGAGTGTGACCGTCTGTTCTGCGTTATGGGCTTCTCGAAGGAGAAGGATCTCGACAAGATCATGCCCATGCTGCCCAAGAGTGCTCACTACATCTTCACCCGTGCCGCCATTGACCGTGCCCGTGCCGTGGAGGATATCGCGGCCATGGCCGATAGGCTTGAGCTCGACTTCGAGACAGCACCCACGGTGAAGGAGGCTGTGGAGCGTGCCAAGGCGTTGGCACTCCCTGCGGATGCCATCTTCATCGGTGGCAGCAACTTCGTGGTTGCCGAGATTTAGTTTACAATAGACCTAAAATTGAGATTTATATGTCGTTCTTTCGTGTTCTGCTGGCTATCCTGTTTCCCCCTTTGGCTGTGATAGATAAGGGTTGTGGCTCGTTTCTGATCACCTTCCTGCTCACGCTCTGCGGTTGGATACCGGGTGTGCTCGCGGCACTCATCATTCTGAACAACGTGCGCGAGTAGTGGCCATGACATATACCCCCTCTACGATGCCCAATAGTCGCATCGACGTAGCCGATATCCTCCGAGGTATTGCCATCGGAGGTATCGTGCTTATACACTTCCTCGAACACATGAACTTCTACCTCTTCCCCGACCTTACGGCCGTGGATAGGGCGGTGTGGGAGACGGTGTTCTTCCTGCTGGCGGGTAAGATGTACGCCATCTTCGCGCTATTGTTCGGCTTGAGCCTCTACATCCAGCACGACAACCATGCGCAGCGTGGCGAGGACTTCAGGCTGCGCTTCGTGTGGCGTATGGCGCTGCTTATGTTGCTGGGACTCTTTGACCTCTGCTTCTATAATGGCGATATACTCACGGTCTATGCCCTCTGTGGTGTGCTTGTGCTGCCCCTTGTGAGGCTATCGACACGCTGGCTTGTGGCCATCGCCGTACTGCTTGCGTTGCAGCCTATCGAGATGATCTATCTACTCCTCGCCCTCCTCTACCCCGAGTTGAAGCCTCTGGACTTGGGCTCCGGCCTGCACTATGCCGCTATGCTGCCGGCACAGGTCGACGGCTCGATGTGGGAGGTGGCCCGCGTGGGTATTGTGCATGGCCTGCCCTGCAACTTCCTCTGGGCTGTGGAGCATGGCCGCATGACACAGACACTGCTGCTCTTCGTTGTGGGCCTGCTGCTCGGGCGTTGGCGTATGTTCTATGACGAGGGGAAGAGTGTCGAGCGTTGGAAGAGCGTGGCGAAGTGGGGTGCCGTGCTGGCCTTTCTGGTGTTTGATCCCGTGTTGGAATATGTTGTAGATACGATTGATAATCAGACCATTGCCCATTCACTTGTCGTTATTGCCACCATGTGGCGTAACCTCTCCATGACGGCCCTCTATGTAGCCCTTGTGGTGCTGGCCTTCTACCGCACACGCTGGGGTCGTCGCCTGATGGTAATTGCCCCGTATGGCCGCATGTCGCTGACCAACTACCTCGGGCAGTCGATCATCGGCGGTATGCTCTTCTACGGCTGGGGCTTCGGCCTCTACTCGGTGTCGGGCCATACGATGAGCCTCTTTATCGGCGTGGCCGTGGTCTTTATGCAGTGGCTCTTCTGCCGTTGGTGGCTTAAGCGACATAGACGAGGCCCCTTTGAGGAGCTGTGGCACCGCCTCACCTATCTTTAGATCGGTTAGGGCTACTCTCTGCTGTGCTCCGCGCTACCGCTCGGTTATCACCTCGTCGACGAGGATGTCGTGCGGGTCGCAGGGCAGCGACTCAAATATCTGACACTCAAAGGCTATGCCCAACTTATAGGCCCTGAACGTGGGGAGTGACATGTACTTGTCGTAGAAGCCTCCTCCGCGCCCGAGACGTGCACCCTCGCGTGTGAAGGCGCGTGCCGGCACAATCATCAGGTCGATGGCCTCGGGCGTACACTCCACATCCCCCGTGGGCTCCTCGATGCCGTAGGCTCCGCTCTGCATCGCTGCGGGGTCGTAGTCGTAGTAGCGCATGATGTCACCCTCGACACGGGGTACCACTACACGTTTCCCTAACTTTGTCCAACGCAACAGTGCTTCGGATGTCGGCACCTCGTCGCCCATGGCGGCAAATAGTGCTATGCACGCTGCCGAGCCGAAGGCCTTGGTGGCCTCTGCACGGTCGAATATTCGGTGTGCTGCCCGTAGCTTTGTTGCGGGGTCAAGCTCTTTGATGCGTCGACGCACCTCGCGGCGTATCTCCTGTTTGTCTACCATATCGCTCATTAAATCTTGGGTATTGTGCCTAATTATTGTATTTTTGGTCTGTTTTGTCCTGTAAAAAGTGCCATTTGGTATTGTTATTATTCAAACAATTCTTATCTTTGCAGTAGCAAATGTCGCGTTTGGTCGCCACTGTGCACAACCGCAAAACACAAAGAGGCCAAAACTATTTACAAATATAACTAAAATTTTTACACTATGAGCTGTTTTTTAACTAATTCATCAGTGGGAAAGAAACTCGTGATGAGTATCTCGGGATGCTTCCTCGTACTCTTCATCCTTTTCCACATGTCAATGAACCTCACCATGCTCTTCAGCCGTGAGGCTTACAACATGATTTGCGAGTTCCTCGGTGCCAACTGGTACGCCCTTGTAGGAACAGCAATTCTGGCATTTGGCGTCTTGGTACACTTCGTCTATGCCTTCATCCTCACCATCGACAACTACCGTGCTCGTGGTAAGCAGCGTTACGCTGTTACCGTTAAGGAGAAGGGCGTAAGCTGGGCATCGAAGAATATGCTCGTGCTCGGTATCATCGTCATCCTCGGCCTTGGTCTGCACCTGGTACACTTCTGGTCAAAGATGCAGCTCGTAGAGGTTCTCCACTCGCAGTTTGCTGTGGAGGGTGATATGGTTATCCACCCCGCCAATGGTGCTCTTCTGATGGCCTTCACCTTCTCGAAGTGGTACAACGTGGTGCTCTACCTCGTATGGTTTGCTGCTCTGTGGTTCCACCTCACTCACGGTGTATGGTCTATGTTCCAGACCGCAGGTTTCGCCAACGATGTATGGTATCCTCGTCTGAAGTGCCTCGCAAACATCGTTGCAACGCTCATCTTCCTCGGCTTTGCTGTTGTTGCGGTTATGTGCTACCTCAACAGTGCCGAGTATATCGCCGAGATGGCTCACTGGACCCCCGGCTTATAATTTAGTAGCAAAACAATAAAAACAAAAGATACTATGGCTTATAAATTAGATGCAAAGATACCGGCAGGTGAGCTATCACAGAAGTGGAGCAACCATAAGGCGGCCATCAAGGTTGTCAGCCCGGCAAACAAGCGTAAGTTGGATATCATCGTAGTCGGCACCGGTCTTGGTGGCGCATCTGCAGCTGCTTCACTCGGTGAGCTGGGCTACAATGTCAAGATATTCTGCATCCAGGACTCGCCCCGTCGTGCACACTCTATCGCTGCACAGGGTGGTATCAACGCTGCAAAGAACTACCAGAACGATAACGACT
>CALGRZ010000054.1 GCA_937880705.1 uncultured Alistipes sp. | reverse complement strand
GACCACGAATAAGCGGAATGGCGCAGTAGCCACACATCCAGTTGCAACCCTCCGAGATCTTGAGATAGGCGTAGTGCGAGGGTGTCGACAGCTCGCGCTGCACCTCACACTCCTTGCGATACTTCGCACCCAGACGCTCGACGATATCGGCCCAGTCGTTGACACCGAAGAAGTCGTCTACCTCCGGGAGCTCGGGGCGCAGCTCGTCGGCATAACGCTGTGACAGACAGCCTATGACGAAGAGCTCTTCGATGCGTCCCTCGGTTTTCAGTTGCGCGGCACGCAGGATGGTATCCACCGACTCCTGCTTGGCATCGCCGATAAAGCCACAGGTGTTGATAACAACCACCTCGGCATCGGTGCGGTCGCTATCGAAGACCACCTTATAGTCCATTGCTGCAAGCTGTGCTGCAAGGTGCTCCGAGTCGACGGTATTCTTCGAGCAGCCGAGCGTTATAATGTTTATCCTCTTCACGTTCGTAGGTTTTATCGGTTAGCCTCACCAAAGAGTGCGCGCACAAACTCGTGGCGGTCGAACATCTTGAGCTGGTCGATGCCCTCGCCAATACCGATGTAGCGCACCGGAATATTAAACTTGTCGCTGATGCCTATGACCACACCACCCTTGGCCGTGCCGTCGAGCTTGGTGATGGTCAACGAGGTCACCTGCGTGGCCTCGGTGAACTGCTTGGCCTGCTCAAAGGCATTCTGGCCCGTAGAGCCATCCAGCACCAACATAACCTCGTGCGGAGCGTCGGGGATGACCTTCGACATTACGTTGCGTATCTTGGTCAGCTCCTTCATCAGTCCCACCTTGTTGTGCAGACGTCCCGCCGTGTCGATAAGCACCACATCGGCACCATTGGCCACGGCCGAACGCAGCGTGTCGTATGCCACCGAGGCGGGGTCCGAGCCCATATCCTGGCGTATCATCGTAGCACCGGCACGCTCGGCCCACACGGCCAGCTGGTCGATGGCCGCAGCACGGAACGTGTCGGCAGCACCTATATATACTTTACGGCCCGCCTTGGTGAGCTGTGCTGCGAGCTTACCGATGGTGGTGGTCTTACCCGCGCCGTTGACACCCACGACCATCAGCACATAGGGCATGCCCTCCTTAACCTCGATGCCGAAGTCGCGTGTCGAGCGGTGCGACTCCTCCATAAGCGAGGCTATCTCGTCGCGCAGGATGTCGTGCAACTCCGAGGTGTTCATATACTTATCGCGCGCTACACGGGCCTCGATACGCTCGATAATCTTCACGGTGGTATCCACGCCCACGTCCGAGGTGATGAGCACCTCCTCCAAGTCGTCGAGAACGTCGGCATCTACCGTCGTGCGACCCGCAATGGCGCGCTTAAGCTTACCAAAGAAGCCCTCCTTGGTGCGCTCCAGGCCGGCCTCGAGCTCTTTGCGCTGCTCGGCCACCTCGGCCTCGATACGTTGCTGCTCGGCAGCAGCTGCCTCCGGAGTCTGCTCAACGATGGTAGCAGCCTCCTCCGAAACATCCTCCCTCTTCTTCTTAAACAAGTCAAAAAATCCCATATCTTATCTGTTTTAATTACTCTTCATACAAGAGGTATTGCCTACGCAACACCTTAAAAGCCTCGACATCATCCACCCAGCGGGCCTCGATCTCGTCGGCCGAGTGACCATCGATGATCATACGACGCACCCACTCCACACCGATGAGCTTCTCGAACATAGGCGTAAAGAAGCTCTCGCCCATGCCCAGATTGTGGTAAGCCTCAACGACATAACGCAGGTTGATACCCTCCGAGAGTATCTGCTCATCGTCAACACCGCGCAGGTCGACACCGTAGCACTGCCTACCCATGTGAGGCGGTCTGTTTGCCCCGGCATTGGGCTGCGGCGTAAAGCTGAACTCATAGCCCCGCATCGCCGGATGCCCATAGACCTCGAAGGGGTACTCCGTGCCACGACCAAGGCTCATCACCGTGCCCTCAAACAGGCAGGTCGAGGCGTAGAGGTATATGGCATGCTGCGTAGGCAGGTTGGGCGAGGGTGCTATGGGCAGCTCGTAGCGCGTCTGGTGGGTGTAGTTGCGACACCTGACCACCTTCACATCTACCGCGTTGCACCACCCCTCACCGACGGCCATCAGTGCTATCTCGCCCATGGTCAAGCCGTGGACAACGGGTATGGGCAACCACCCCACTCCCGACTTATAGCGCATATCCAGCGTCGGGCCGTCGACATAGCAGCCGTTGGGGTTGGGCCTATCGAGGATGATGACCCGACAGCCGAAGTCGGCAGCAGCATCCATCAGGCGCAGCATCGAGATGTAGTAGGTGTAGAACCTTAAGCCCACATCCTGCATATCTACAACGATAACATCCGTGGAGCGCATCACCTCGTCCGAGGGTCGCTTCGTATTGCCGTTGTAGAGCGAGAGGATGGGTATTTGGGTGCGCTCATCGACCGAGTTCTGCACCGCAGCACCCGCCTCGGCACTGCCACGAAAGCCGTGCTCGGGCGAGAAGATACCCACGATGTTGACACCCTCACGGTGGAGCATATCCACCACATGCTCCTCGGGGCTGTACATCGCCGTATGGTTGGCCAGCAGGGCCACACGCCGACCTCGCAGCTCGGACATATAGCTCAACGTGTCGGTGGCACCCACCAACACCTCCTGCGCCATGAGGCACAACGGAGCCACAAGCAGCAGCATCAATATAGCGAGTCGACGTACCATACCCCGAAAAAGTTAGTATTGCAACAGGTACTCCTTGATGAAGGCATCCAGGTCGCCATCCATCACGCCATCGACGTTCGACGTCTGGTAGCCCGTGCGGTGATCCTTAACACGCCTATCATCAAAGACATAGCTTCGTATCTGCGAGCCCCACTCGATACGCTTCTTGGTGGCCTCCAGAGCCTGCTGCGTGGCCATACGCTTATCCAGCTCGCGCTGGTAGAGCTTCGAGCGCAGGATGCGCATGGCATTCTCGCGGTTGTTGAGCTGCGAGCGGGTCTCCATATTCTCGATGAGGAACTCCACGGGCTCTCCCGTGTCGGCATCCTTGCCATGGTAGCGCAGACGCACGGCCGTCTCCACCTTATTGACGTTCTGACCTCCGGCACCACTCGAGCGGAAGGTATCCCACTCGATGTCGGCAGGCGAGATGTTGATCTCGATGCTGTCGTCGACCGCAGGCGAGATAAAGACCGAGGCGAAGGTGGTCTGACGCTTATTGTTGGCGTTGAAGGGCGAGAGGCGCACCATGCGGTGCACACCGCTCTCGCTACGCAGGTAGCCATAGGCGTACTCGCCCTCGAACTCCAGCGTGCAGGACTTAACGCCCACCTCCTCACCGGCCTGATAGCTTACCGTCTTGACCGTGAAGCCGTGACGCTCGCCCCAGCGCGTGTACATACGCAGGAGCATCTGTGCCCAGTCCAACGCCTCGGTACCTCCGGCACCGGCGTTGATATCCATGATGGCACCCAGCCTATCCTCCTTGCCCGAGAGCATCTGCTTCAGCTCCAGAGCCTCGACCTGCGACACCGCCTCGCTGTACTGCGCCTCGGCCTCGGCCTCGGTGAGCACACCCTCCTCCACGAAGTCGGGAATGAGCATAAGATCCTCCGTGGCACGTCGCGCGGCCTCGAAGTCATCTATGACAGCCTTGATCTCGGCCACGCGCTTAAGCTGCTGACGTGCCCGCTCGGGGTCATCCCAGAAGGTTGGCTCCTCGGTGCGCTCCTGCTCATTTTGGAGGTCTATGCGTCGCTGCTCGACATCTATCGACGTCGAGAGCTTCGCAACACGAGCCTTGAGAGCCTCTATTTGATCCAGCAGAACCATCTACTCTATTCTATCTCCCAGTCAAAGCCATCCTTCTTATCCTTCACGCGGATACCGATAGCCGTGAGGCCGTCACGAATCTTATCCGACGTAGCCCAATCCTTGTTGGCCTTGGCCGTGAGGCGCATCGTAAGCAGCATCTCGACAAGCGGAGAGACCATATCCCTGCCACCCGCCTCGGCAGCCTTCTCGTTCTTCAGGCCGAGGATGTCAAAGACGTAGCGGTTGACCGTAGCCTTGAGCTGCGACAGGTCTGCCTCGGTGAACGACTGCTGACCCTCGGCAGCCTGGTTGATGATGCGCACCCAGTCGAAGAGTGCCGAGATAACCATCGGCGAGTTAAGGTCGTCGGCCATAGCCTCGCGGCAACGACGCTCCAGATCGGCAACATCGGCCGTAGAGCTATCCGCAGCCTTGAGCTTCGAGAGCGTCTCGACAGCCTTCATAAGGCGGTCGAGGCCCTTCTCGGCAGCCTGCAACGCCTCGTTCGAGAAGTCGAGCGTAGAGCGGTAGTGGGCCTGAAGCACGAAGAAGCGGATGGTCATAGGCGTATAGGCCTGTGCCAAGATATCGTGCTTACCGGTGAAGAGCTGCTCGAGGGTGATGAAGTTACCCAGCGACTTACCCATCTTCTGGCCGTTGATCGTAATCATGTTGTTGTGCACCCAGTAGCGTGCCGAGTCCTTGCCCTGCGCTGCGGTAGACTGCGCAATCTCGCACTCGTGGTGGGGGAACATAAGATCCATGCCGCCACCGTGGATGTCGAACTGCTCACCGAGGTACTTCGTGCTCATGGCCGAGCACTCCATGTGCCAGCCGGGGAAGCCGTCGCTCCAGGGCGAGGGCCAACGCATGATATGCTCTGCCGAGGCCCTCTTCCACAGCGCGAAGTCGTAGGAGTGACGCTTGTCGCTCTGGCCATCCAGCTCGCGGGTGTTGGTCACTATATCGTCGAGGTTACGACCCGACAGACGGCCGTAGTGGTAGTCACGGTTGTACTTCTCCACGTCGAAGTAGATAGAGCCGTTAGACTCGTAGGCGTAGCCCGCCTCCAGTATCTTCTTGACCATCTCGATCTGCTCGATGATATGTCCCGAGGCGTGGGGCTCGATAGAGGGTGAGAGGACATTCAGCTCGCGCATGGCCGAGTGGTAACGCTCCGTGTAGTAGTGGGCAATCTCCATAGGCTCCAGCTGCTCGAGGCGCGCCTTCTTGGCGATCTTATCCTCGCCCTCGTCGGCATCGTGCTCCAGGTGGCCCACATCTGTGATGTTGCGCACATAGCGCACCTTGTAGCCCAGCGACTGCAGGTAGCGGAACAGAAGGTCAAACGTCACGGCAGGGCGCGCATGACCCAGATGCGGATCGCCATATACGGTGGGTCCGCAAACATACATACCAACATGCTCCTTGTTGATAGGCTCGAACGTCTCCTTGCGACGCGAGAGCGTATTGTACAGTGTAATCTTCTCCATTTTTATTTCGGTTTTATTTGCTTATTCTCAAAACACAATCTATTGGTACATCTCGGCGATGACGTCGTAGACCTCCGAGCGGTTAAGGTAGTTATCCAGAGCCTCGACATACTGCGCATCGGCCTCGTAGCCACCACCATAGCGCACCGAGGGGATATAGCTGTAGACATCGAACAGGTTGGCGATGTGTCGCTGCATGACCACCATGCGCACATCCTCCTTGTCGCCGGGCGTGAGGCGGTTCATAGCCTCGACATAGCGCACCATAATGTCGTCGAACGAGGCCTGATCCTCGATGAGGCGGTACTCGGGATTGGGGTCGGGGTTGGCAACCCAGTCGAAGCTGCCGGCAACCTCGTGGCTGGTACGCAGCACCTCGATAAGGTCGAGGGCTACGTTGTAGAGCTCATCGCTGATGGTGGGCGTGAAGCTCGCCGTGGTGGCATACTGCAGATAGTAGTCGATCCACTCCGCACGGTTGGCCACATAGTTCGCAGCCAGCACATCACCCTTTCTGAAGCTCTTCTCGGCCTCGGCAAAGTGCTCATCACTCAAGGCCAGCAGACGGTCGGCCTCGGTGGTCGTGTGACCCTCATGGCGGGCCGTAGACTGCAACTCGGCAGCCTTGTCCGAGAGTGCGTAGAAGTAGCTGAAGCCGTCACCCTCGTTGGCGACCTTCTCGTCGAGGCCCGCAAGGGCGTTGAGCTTGTCCACCGCCTCGACGAGGTAGGTAGTAGCCACATCGAGCTGCTTCTGACCAATGTAGTAGTAGCCACGCAGGTACGAGAGCATGGCCGTATGGACATAGCCCACGTTCGAGGGTGGCAACACCTCCAAGCCACGGTCGAGCAGTGCCTCGGCCTTGAGCAGATCGCCCTCGCCATTACGACGTATGAAGCCCGAGGCCACACGCGCGAAGTTCTCTCTCAGGCGCGATGCCGAGAGGTTGTAGCGGTAGAAGTAGTCCACGTTGACACGCCTGTCGGCCAGATTACCATAGCGCAGCGGCTGGTTCAGGGCCTCGTCGTCTACCTCACCCATGAAGAGCGGATAGAGCTTGTCGATGTCGAGGCTTCCCACCTCGGTACCCACGCTATACGGGGTCTTGATGGGCACAAACGTATAGCTGTAGCCGTCAAAGCGGGCATAGTCCACGATGCCGTAGTCCTTCATCAGGTGTGCCTGCGTGAAGCAGAGGGGTCGCTGCCAATCGAACGAGGCAAAGAGGTCGAGCATCATAAGGTAGTCCTTGGTGATGATGCTCTTATCGAGTTTGATGGGCACGCGCTCCACCATAAGCTCCCTATCCTCCTCGGCAACGATGCCTGCGGCGATGGCGGCATCCTTATCCACATCTATGTAGAGCTCGCGGGCCTTGAGTATGTAGTCCGACTCCATGCCGTCCAGATAGCTATCCACCGTAGGCATCAGGCGACCCACCATGAGGTAGTCCTCGCCACGCTCCTCGTCGGGGATGATCTCGCCCTCGGCCAAGATGCACATACGGCCATTGTTGATAGCCAGCACCATAGGCTCCTCGGAGCGGAAGAGGCGGATGGCATCCTTAAGGTTGAGCGAGGCATTGGCGATGCTGTCGTTATAGTCGAAGTAGTCGCCGATGATGGCATAGTCCTCCATAAAGCGGCTGTTGGCAAGTATCGCATCGTAGAGGTTGTAGGCCGTTGTGTACTCGTTGTAGAGTGCCATAATCTGGCGGTTGGGCTCCTTGCCCGAGGCCATAAACTCCTGCATGATGGGGTCTATCTGCTCGATGGTCGTGGTACACTCCTGCAGCGTGCGGTTCAGCTCATAGTAGGTGGCCGTAAGTCGCTGCGCCTTGTCGTTGCCATCGCGGTAGGTGATGTCGTAGAGCTCGGCCTCCTCGATACGTCGCTTCTCGGCACGCAGATCCCTCGCACGCTTCGTGTCGAGCACCTCAACGGGCTCTACCACCAGCGTCCACTCATTCCTGAAGCTATACTGTGTCGAGGGTATCGAGAAGGGTACACCGTCGGCATCGTTGGCCGCGAGCTTCATCTCGTCGATATACCACTCGCCACCCAGATACGACGAGTTCATAATACGCACATCGGGGCGCACACCCTCAACCTCCTGGCAGTACCACAAGGGGAAGGTGTCGTTGTCGCCAAAGTTGATGATTATGGCGTTGCGGGGCACGGTATTGAGGTAGTTCCAGCCGATGTCGCGCGCCATGTAGCGACCCGAGCGGTCGTGGTCATCCCAGTTCTCCGTGGCCAGCACCGTGGGCACGCCGAGCGTGAAGAGCAGTGCCAGCGAGGCCACAGCGACCTGCGTGCGACGTCCCGATAGCTTAAATCGCTGTGCCAGCGAGAGGAGCACGTCGCCAACGGCCATAACGCCCAGACCCAACCAGATGCTGAAGGCGTAGAAGGCTCCCGCATAGACGTAGTCGCGCTCACGCGGCTCATCGGGGGCGGTGTTGAAGTAGACAACAAGGGCTATACCCGTCATCACGAAGAGCAGCAACACCACAAAGAAGTTGCGCCAGTCGCGGTTGAGCTGGTAGACAAGGCCCATAAGTCCCAGCAGCAGGGGCAGGAAGAGGTATCTGTTGTGGGCGCGGTTGTCGGCCATATCGCTCGGCAGGTTATCCTGCGGGCCACAGAATATCGAATCGATGAAGTCTATGCCCGAGAGCCAGCCACCATGCAGATAGCGACCCAGCTCATCCTTGGTGAGCTGCTCGTCATCCTGACGACCCACGAAGTTCCACATGAAGTATCGCCAGAACATATCGCCCATCTGGTAGCCCAGGAAGTAGCGTATGTCCTCCCACGCCGTAGGCTCGTACCAACGACCCACGCCCTCGGCAATACGCTCCTTGGTGGGGTGGCCGTCAACGGTCTCTACCCAGCCCAGCTCGTAGCCCTCGCGGCGCGAGTGCGACCACATACGAGGGAAGAGGCGGTTGGCCTCCGAGGGGTATTTGTAGTCCACGAACATCTCGCGGGCCTCATACTTGCCCGTCTCGGGGTTGAGCCACATGGCCTGCTTGGTTAGGATGTCGCCCGTAGGACGGTAGTAGTCCGGATCGTCGAAGTTGTAGGCCGACTCCACGGTAGCCATAGGCATCGCCGAGTAGTAGGGGCCGACAAGCAGGGGTCGCTGACCATACTGATCGCGGTTCAGCAGGCTCAACAGCGTGTGCGGTGTCGAGGGGTTATTGCTATTCATCGGCGGGTTGGCCACAGCACGGATAGTCACCGAGGCGTATGACGAGAAGCCGATAAGGATGACCGTCACGCAGAGGGCAATGGTGTTCAGCACGCGCTTGCCACGCTTATGCGAGTAGAGTATCAGCCAGCCCAGAGCCGTAAAGAGCAGTACAAGGAAGATGACTATACCGCTGTTGACGGGCATGCCGAGGCTGTTCACGGCAAAGGTGTCGAACTTGGCACCCAGAGCCACCGTGTAGGGTATGATAACGCCGTTGATAGCACCCAGGATGACGAGCGACACCAACAGCGCGAGTGCCATCTTAAGCAGGTAGTCCTTCACCGTGCGTAACTTGTAGCAGCGGAAGAAGTAGATCATCACCAACGTAGGTATGGCCAGCAGGTTGAGCAGGTGGACACCTATCGAGAGGCCCATAAGGTAGGCGATGAGGATTATCCAGCGCAGCGACGTGGGGCTGTCGGCCTCCTCGTCCCACTTGAGCATAAGCCAGACCACCAGAGCCGTAAACATCGACGAGAGGGAGTAGACCTCCGCCTCAACAGCCGAGAACCAGAAGGTGTCGGTGTAGGCATACGACAGCGCACCCACAACGCCGGCACCAAGCACAAGTATCGACTGCTCGAGGCCGAGCTCACGACCCTCGCGCGACACTATGCGGCGACCGAGGTAGGTGATGGTCCAGAAGAGGAAGAGGATGGTGAAGCCCGCAGCGATGCAGTTCATGGCGTTGATCATCACCGGCACGGCCTCGGGCGTAGGTGCCGCGAGTGAGGCCAGACGGGCAAGCATCATGAAGAGCGGTGCTCCGGGAGGGTGACCCACCTCCAACTTATACGACGTGGCTATAAACTCACTACAATCCCACAAACTTGTCGTGGGCTCCATGGTGAGCAGATATGAGATTGTGGCCACCGCAAAGACGGCCCAACCCAAGATATTGTTCCAAAGTTTGAATCGATTTACCATTACGCTCAAAAAATTATCCTGCAAATATACAATATTTGCTTGATAATAACGCAACTTATCGACACTTTTTGTATGTGATCGTCGATTTTGTTTTACGAGGCGGCTCGGTCACTATCGACCGATATTACGCTTGATGCGCTCCAACCCACTGCGTGTCAGCACAGTATCGCCCATAGTCGCGGAGAACTCCGCCTCGGTCATAGCCTCCCAGTCAACTGCCGTGGGGTCGAAGAGCGCATCGAAGCGGGGGTTGGTATGCAGCGGTGCATGGGCGTTGAAGGGGCACACCGTCTGGCACTCATCGCAACCGAATATCCAGCCATGCAACGGCAGCTTCTCGCCCTGTCCCTCGCGCTCGATGGTGCGACACGAAATACAGCGGTGCGTATCTATGGCGCGAGAGTCCAAAATTGCACTATTAGGACACCTCTCCACACAGGCTCTGCAACTGCCACAACCCACCCCTTCGAGCGGTTGGTCATACTCATCCACCTCGGCGTTGATGAGCAGCTCGCCGAGCAACAACATCGAGCCGTGCGTTGGCGTAACAAGCAGACTATTACGCCCTATCCATCCAAGACCCGCCCTCACAGCGAGGCTCTTCTCGGCGAGTGGTGCCGAGTCGGTGAAGGCTCGAAAGGCGATGTCGGGCTCCACGCTCCGCAGCCTCTCGGCAAGGTCGGCGAGCATCCGCTTAATTGTCTTGTGGTAATCTTTTGCCAGGGCGTAGGATGCTATCTTGCGGTCGCATGCCGCATCGTAGCCGCGGCTCCACGCCGAGAGGTACGAAACAGCACAAACCACAATGCTAAGCGTACCCTCCTGAAGAAGGGCCGCATCGAAGCGTTTTTCGACGTTGCGCTCGAGGTACTCCAACGTGGAGTTATGGCCCGCTAACAACCACTCCTCAAAGCGTTTACGCTCCGCAGCCATAGGCTCGGCACGCACCACCCCCACAAGGTCGAAACCAACCTCGCGAGCAGCGTTTATTATAACTTTTCGAGCAATCACTGAAATTTATTTTGTGCCAAAATTAACAAATTTTAATAAATAATTAGTATCTTGCACACGATTTGTAACACTTTTATTAACCTTCGTATTAACCTCAAACTCTTAAATATGACGTTTAATACTCTATATGAGATAGTTAAGCATAGCGTGGAGAAGTTCTCGTCACGCATAGCTTTCTCGATGATCGGAGGCGAGGACGTGTCGTACAAGGAGGTAGGCAGCCGCATTGAGAGGGTGCAGGAGCTGTTGCTCGGCGCAGGCATCAATGCCGGTGACAAGGTGGCAATCTTGAGTAGCAGCATGCCCAACTGGAGCGTGTCGTACTTCGCCATAACTACGGCAGGTATGGTTGCCGTGCCCATCCTCCCCGACTTCACAAGCGACGAGCTCGACCTGATTATCGAACACTCCGAGGCAAAGGCAATTATGGTATCGGATAAGCTCTACACCAAGCTCTCGAAGGCTACCGTGGAGCGCATGAACATCATCATCCGTACCAAGGGTCTCAACGTAATCTCGCAGCGTGTCGAGGCCGAAGGCTCGAAGCGCATCCCCGAACCCGATGACCTCGCAGCCATCATCTACACGTCGGGAACCACCTCGAAGCCCAAGGGCGTTATGCTCTCGCACTACAACATCGCAGCACAGACATCCATCATACCCCCGCTGTTTGACTACAACGAGGAGGATGTACTGCTCTCGATACTGCCCCTGTCGCACACCTACGAGTGTACGCTGGGTATGATCTACCCCTTCTCGCGCGGTGCACACGTTCACTACCTGGATCGTCCACCTACCGCCTCGGCACTCATGCCCGCACTGCTGGAGGTGCGACCCACGGTGATCGCCTCGGTGCCCCTGATCATGGAGAAGGTCTACCGCGGCAAGGTGCGCCCCACCTTCGAGAAGAGTGCCCTCTTAAGCAAGCTCTACGGCTGGGGATGGTCGCGCAAACTGCTGCATAAGGTTGCCGGCAAGCAGCTTAAGAGGCTCTTTGGTGGCCGCATGCGTCTGTTTGCTATCGGCGGTGCGAAGCTCGACAGCGAGACCGAGCGTTTCCTCTACGAGGCAGGCTTCCCCTATGGCATCGGCTACGGCCTCACGGAGACCGCTCCGCTGGTTGCAGGTGCTGTGGGTAAGATGGTGCGCATAGGCTCTACGGGCCCTGCGCTGCCCGCCGTGGAGATGCGTCTGGAGAATATCAACCCCGACACCAAGCAGGGCGAGATTGTGGTAAAGACCCCCTGCTGCATGCAGGGCTACTTCAAGAACGAGGAGGCTACAAAGTCGGTATTTACCGACGACGGCTGGTTCCGCACGGGCGATCTCGGCGCAATGGACAAGGATGGCTGGATATATATCAAGGGCCGTCTGAAGAATATGATCGTAGGCCCCAGCGGTGAGAATATCTACCCCGAGGATATCGAGGAGGTGCTCAACAGCAACCGCTTTGTTGCCGAGTCGGTCGTGACCGAGGAGGATGGCAAGCTCATCGCCCTGGTACACTTCGACACCACGGCTCTGGAGGAGGCATACGACGAGTTCCGCCACAAGATGGCCGTCAATGCCGAGCAGCTCAGCCAGAAGATGGAGGAGGTGAAGCGCGAGTTGATGGAGTATGTCAACTCGAAGGTCAACCGCTTCTCGAAGATATCGAAGGTGGTGGACAACGAGGGTGAGTTTGAGAAGACCCCCACGAAGAAGATCCGCCGCTTTATCTACGACCGCAGCAAGCCCTCGGAGCAGAACGGCGAGGACAAATCTTAACAACGACGAATAATAAGACTTTCGTAAGTGAGGCTAATTTTAACCGAATTAGGTGAATGCTTAGCCTCACTTGTCGTACATATACAAGATTGGTGTAAGTCAATACATAAATTATAAAGTCTACATCGTTTGCTTATATAAAACATTATTCCTACCTTTGTAAGAGTTACACATAAAGTCTTCAAACCATTAAAAATTGATTATTATGAGAGCCTTATATCTATTTCTCGCACTATTTATGTTTGTTGGATGTGATAAAAATAACTGCACTCAATCTACGCCTATTGACCCTCCCAAAGATATAACGATTCAAAATATCGACATGACAGATATCATGAACTTGGTGGAGTCGCAACAAGGAAGATTTGACGATGAACTTCTTTTCACAAAATTAACCACAAAAGCATATGTTTATGGGCGTTGTTTCGAGTACTATAACAACGAATGGATAAATTATATCACTATGGGTGGACCTGGTTATTTGGGCTTTACATTCGATGGTGCTACAATAAAGGCATATTATATACCGGTATACTATGGTCAGGATGATTACTCGAATGAGATCATTAGTCAATCATACCATGGTCGCTATGACAACTCAACAAAAACACTATATACGAGCAGCATATCCCATGACTATGAATATGAGGCTCGCGTAATATATTTTGATGATGAGATGGTTATTTTTGAGGGCGTTTTATGCTTTGACGACTATATGAATGATGATTTTGCCGAGCGCAACTACATATATGTCGGATCATTTAGCGAAGAGGAGCAGAATATGTGGGTTGAGCGAATTATTGATGATTGGGAACAGACAAAATAATATACCCCACGAAGAAGATCCGCCGCTTTATCTACGACCGCAGCAAGCCCTCGGAGCAGAACGACGACAAGAAGTAGGCCGAGAGGGTCGATAAAAAAAATATGCGATTTGCACTTGCAGGTCGCATATTTTTTTATACCTTTGTCCAAGCATTGGTTCTCGGAAGGGAGTCCTTCGTTGAGATTAAAAGGGAATCGGGTGAAAATCCTGAACAGTTCCCGCTGCTGTAAGTTCCAGAGGCCGACCATCTTATCGGTTTCTCAAAGAGATCTGCGACATCTATATGTCACTGGCCCTCGGGCTGGGAAGGCATCGCAGAGCGGAATAAGTCAGAAGACCTGCCAAGCGTTTATAACGAGATTATGCCTGCGGCGAATGGGCAGTCTGCGACTTGATTTTTAATCGGGTTCATAGTATGAGATTTGGAGCGACCATAGGGGCATGTTGTATATGCCGAGGTCGGCATGGGGCGTATAGTCCTTGTGCCGATGGTGGCTTCATGGGGCATAATCACGTTGTGTTAAAGTTACGGAGAATGACCTTAAACAAACCTTTAATTTACAACGCTATGAAGAAGATTATGCTTTTTGTGGTGGCAGCCATCGCCGTCACCACGGTGGGCTGCTCGTATGACGACAGCTCGATTTGGGAGAAGTTCGATGAGGTGGACAAGCGCATCGAACAGAACAGCCAGGCTATTGAGAGCCTCAAAGATGCTGTGGCCAACAACCTCTCGGTGGTCGATGTAACACAAACCGACGAGGGCTACATACTAACCCTCTCCGATGGCTCGACAATCACGCTCTACCACGGCACGGATGGCACGGATGGCACGGATGGTGAGGATGGCAAGGATGGCACCAACGGCAAGGATGGCAAGGATGGTGAGTCGATGATCTCGGATATCGACTTAAGCGACCCGGACTATGTTGTTATCACCCTCACCGATGGCACAACAATTAGCTTGGCGCGCTACGACAGCGAGGCACCTATATTTAATATACTCTACGAGGAGGCTACGGCCATATTCGAGTTCGGCAGCTCACAAGAGTTCGCTGTCGAGGCCGACAACATTCTGAACTACACAATATCGAAGCCCGAGGGCTGGCGTGTTGCCTACCAAGAGAACCTGCTCACGATATGCTCACCTTCAAAGGAGGCCTGCTGCTTCGAGAAGGAGGGCACCGTAGCCGTAACTGCTGTATCAGAGGCGGGCAAGAGCGTTATAGCCACACTCGATGTTATGGTTGGCGAGTGGGTCGAGGAGGTGACGCTGCGCACCCTCACCTTCGAGGATAGCGATGCACGCTTTAGCCCCTACACACTGGACTATGCCTCAGCCGAGATCAATACCTGGAGCGACCTTATCGACGATGTGCAGTATGGCGGCCTCCTGACCTATGCCAACTATGCCGAGGAGATCTACTTCTGGCAAGATGAGGCTAACACCGAGCTCTGCCACTCGTTCCTCACGCCCTACTGGGGCGGTGGCCACGCCATCTCGAACTACATCATCGAGGATTACACCACCCTGCCCGAGGGCCACTACGGTTGGTACGAGCTTCAGTTCTCGATACCCATTCATGGCCACAACAACTCGTCGAACTTCTGCATCCACAACGGCTACAAGGATAGCTTCAACACCTCGATATACGACCCCACGCTGGCAACTATAGCCTTTATGGATGGTCAGGCGCGCGTGGTTGACCACATGTGGGTCACCAACACCTGCTATGTGCTCAACTCGCTGTCGTTTGGCGATGGCTTCTCGTCGCCCGCCACCGAAGAGACCGAGTTCTACATCGTGGCCACGGGCTACGACACCGAGGGCAACGCCACGGGCAGCGTCACCCACATGCTCTGCGAAGGGGGTGTGATGGTCACCCAGTGGCAGAAGTTTGACCTCACCGCGCTGGGCAAGGTGGCAAGCATCAGCTTCAACTTCGAGGCCAGCGACGACCTCAAGGGTCCGTATGGCCTTAACTGCCCCGCCTACTTCGCCTACGATGACGTGGCAGTACAATTTACCGAACAAGTGTTTAAGTAATTGATAATGAGAAGAGTTTTAGAGTTTTTTGTTTTAAGCGTGGTTCTAATCGCCTCGTCGTGCAATCGCGACGAGGTGATTACCACCCCACTGCCCCCCAATATCATCCTGGGCCACAACGACGGCTGCTATGTCGTGAAGATCGGCCGCACCATAGAGATAAGCCTCGAGGTGGAGAACAACACCGAGGCAGAGTATATATGGCAGGTGGATGGCCTTCAGCGCGTAGTCACCGCCACCCCCGACTTTGAATTTACGGCCGAGCACATCGGCACCACATACATCACCTTCACAGCAAAGACACCCTACGGCAGCGACAGCGAGGAGCTGCGCGTGGATGTCGTAGAGCTGGAGATACCCACAATCAAGATTCTCGACTGCGACGCGGTGCTGCCACTCGGCTCGAGCCTCAAGCTCAACGCCGTGGTGGGCCACAGCTCGCTGCCCACCACCGTGGAGTGGATGGTTGATGGGGCGACAGTGGCCGAGGGCCAATACTACACATTCGAGGCCGAGAGCCTCGGTGTCGTCACCCTCACGGCGCGCGCCACAAACGAGGATGGTGCCGCGGAGCACAGCACACAGATCGAGGTCATAAGCCCCGAGGAGATGCCCCTCGAGTGGGAGTTCGAGAGTCTGGAGCTGCACACCGTCGTTGGTCGCCGACTGCGCATACGCCCCACGGCATATAGCACCATGGAGGGTGTATCCTACTGCTGGACATCGGATAACGGCACGGGCAGCGAGGCCGAGTTTTGCTACACCCCGACCTACGAGGGTGGCCATATCGTGCGAGGCACCATATCGACCATACGCGAGGGCAAGAGCGTGAGCATAGCCCGCGAGTTTACGATCTACGCCCACGAGGAGCAGGCGCACCGCCGACCCGTGGTGGGCACATCGTCGGCCGACTTTGAGCGGGTTATGGAGTACATCCCCGCGCCCGGGCAGTTTATCGGCGATATGAAGACCGCGGGCTTCGATGGCTCGGAGCTTACCGCCGAGGCCGCCACGGCCTATGCCCAGAGACGTCTGCGCGAGGGTAAGTACCTCTCGCTGGGTGCCTTTGGCGGATACATCGTCGTGGGCTTCGACCACAGCATCACCAATGGCGAGGGCTACGACCTTGCCATCACGGGCAACTCATTCGACACATCCTGCGAGCCGGGCATCGTCTGGGTGATGCAGGATGAGAATGGTAACGGCGAGGCCGACGACACATGGTACGAGCTCGCGGGCTCGGAGACGGGTGCGAACGGCACCCTCGAGGAGTATGAGGTGACCTACTTCCGCCCCACGACAGATCAGAGCGCGGTGCTCTGGATAGACAACCGTGGCGGCAGTGGCGAGGTGGACTACCTCAAGGCGTTCCACGACCAGCCGAGCTACTACCCCGCGTGGATAACCTCGGAGAGCTACACGCTGCGCGGCACACGCCTCGAGGCGCGCAACTACGACGCCTCGGGCAACGGCTCGCTGTGGATACAGCCACCCTACGACTGGGGCTATGCCGACAACTACTCGGAGGTGGACATCATAACCGACGAGGGCGAGGCGCGAGCCAACGGCTTCGACATCGACAATGCCATAGACTTCACGGGCGAGGCCGTAAAGTTGAGCCACATCGACTTTGTCAAGGTGCAGTGCGCCGTGCAGAGCAAGAGCGGCTGGGTGGGCGAGCTCTCAACCGAGGTGCTGGGCATCTACGACCTTATGAACAACTAAACGAGGCATGTACAGAGGGTTACGACACATAACAACAATCATCCTGCTGCTCCTGGGCAGCTGCATGAAGTGGGAGTATGGCACCGTGGAGGAGTTCTCCGCCTCGGGCGAGGGTCTGTTTATCTGCAACGAGGGTAACTTCCAGTATGGCAACGCCTCGCTATCGTACTACAACCCCGCGACCAAGAGCGTCGAGAACGAGGTCTTCTACCGTGCCAACGCCATGAAGCTGGGCGATGTGGCGCAGTCGATGACCCTACACAACGACCTCGGCTGGGTGGTGGTCAACAACTCGCACGTCATCTTCGCCATCGACCCCGACACCTTCAAGGAGGTGGGACGCATAACGGGCTTCACCTCACCGCGATACATGCACTTCGTCTCCGACGAGAAGGCCTACGTCACGCAGATATGGGACAACCGCATATACGTTGTCAACCCACGGCTCTACGAGATCACGGGCTATATCGAGTGCCCGAGGATGAGCATGGAGCAGGGCTCCACGGAGCAGATGGTGCAGCTGGGCGACTATGTATATGTCAACTGCTGGTCGTACCAAAACCGCATACTGAAGATCGACACGCTGAGCGACGAGGTGGTCGGCGAACTTACCGTCGGCATACAGCCCACATCGCTGGTGCTGGATCGCTACAACAAGCTGTGGTGCGTGACCGATGGCGGATACCTCGACTCGCCATACGGCTACGAGGCTCCGTCGCTCTACCGCATCGACCCGGAGAGCCTCCAGATAGAGCAGCGTTTTCGCTTCGAGCTGGGTGACGCCCCCTCGGAGATACAGCTCAACGGCACACGCGACATGCTCTACTGGATAAACGACGACATCTGGCAGATGAGCGTGACGGCCGAGGAGGTGCCCACGAAGCCCATCATAGCAAGCCGTGGCACCATATACTACGGTCTCACGGTAGACCCCACGCGCGGCGACATATACGTTGCCGATGCCATAGACTACCAGCAACAGGGCAAGATATACCGCTACTCACCGCGTGGTGAGCTACTCGACGAATTTTATGTGGGCATCATACCCGGTGCCTTCTGTTGGAAATAGCATGTTACGCACGTTAGCCATACTCATCACAGGCCTACTCTACGGCTCGTTGCTCTTCGCGCAGGAGGGCCAGCGTGCGTATGCCTACCGCGATGGCGAACACTTCGTGGATATCGAGGGTGTGTCGGTTGTAGGACAACGCCCCATCAAGGAGATTGGCGTGCAGCAGACGCGCTTCGACTCGTTGGCACTGAAGGAGAATATAGCCCTGTCGATGGCCGACGTACTCACCTTCAACTCCTCGATATTTGTCAAGAGCTATGGCCGTGCTACGCTCTCCACCGTCGCCTTCCGAGGCACCTCGCCCTCACATACGCAGGTGACATGGAACGGCATGCGCATAAACAGCCCTATGCTGGGCATGACCGACTTCTCGCTCATACCCTCCTACTTCATCGACAAGGCCTCGCTGCTGCACGGCACCTCGTCGGTAGGCGAGGTGGGTGGTGGTCTGGGTGGTGCCGTAAAGCTCGAGTCGAGGCAGGCGGCACACCGAGGCTTCGAGCTGCAATACATCCAGGGCGTAGGTTCGTTCAAGACCTTTGACGAGTTTCTGCGCCTCGGCTGGGGCAACGACCGCTGGCAGATAGCCACACGAGCATCGCTGGCCACCTCGCCCAACGACTACCGCTACCGCAACTACGACAAGAAGCTCAACATCTACGACGAGGAGCACAACATCACGGGGCAGTACTACCCCATGGAGCGTAACCGCAGTGGTGCCTACCGCGACTTCCACCTGCTGCAGGAGATATACCACACCCTCAAGGGTGGTGACCGCCTCGGTGTGAACGCCTGGTATGTCAACTCCAACCGCGAGCTGGCACTGCTGACCACGGACTATGCCGACGAGCGCGACTTCGAGAACCGCCAGAGGGAGCAGACCCTGCGCACGGTGCTCTCGTGGGACCATCTGCGCAGCAGCTACAAGCTCGCAGCACGCGCAGGATATATACACACGTCGATGGCCTACGACTACAAGCGTGACCCGGGCAACGGCATCCTCACCACGATGACCCGCTCGCGCAGCAAGATAAACACCCTCTACGCTGCGGCCGATGCGGAGTACTACATCGACCAGCGATGGCTCTTCACCGCATCGCTGGCCGCCCACCAGCACTTCGTCGAGAGCCGCGACAAGAATATCATCCTTCAGGATGGCAACAACGGCATTGTGGGCTACAAGCAGGCGCGTGTCGAGCTCTCGGGAACACTCTCGGCGAGGTGGCGACCCGTGGAGCGTTTCGGCCTCTCGGTGGTGCTGCGCGAGGAGCTCTTCGGCAAGGAGTTCACACCCCTCATCCCGGCACTCTTCATCGACGGCGTAGTATCGAAGCGCGGCAACGTCGTGGCCAAGGCCTCCGCATCGCGCAACTTCCGCTTCCCGACACTCAACGACCTCTACTTCCTGCCGGGAGGCAACCCCGACCTAAAAAAAGAGAGGGGCTGGACCTATGATGCAGGGGTGTCGTTTGCCGTTGGCAAGGAGAATAGTTTTATGCTCTCGGGCTCGGCCTCGTGGTTTGACTCCTATGTGAAAGACTGGATACTATGGCTCGCAACACCCAAAGGCTTCCTCTCGCCACGCAATGTGAAGGATGTGCACGCCTATGGTGTGGAGTTGCAGTCGAAGGCTGATGTCGCTCTTACGAAGGAGTGGCTCCTCAGACTCAATGCTACACTCTCGTGGACGCCATCCATCAACGAGGGCGAGCCTCTGACCCCTGCCGATAAGTCTGTGGGACGGCAGCTCCCCTATACCCCCGAGTGGTCCTCTTCGCTTACGGGTGAACTCAGGTGGCGTAGCTGGTCGTTACTCTATAAGTGGTGCTATTACAGCGAGCGATATACTATGTCGAGCAACGACATAACGCTCACGGGCGAGCTTCCCAAATACTATATGAATAACCTCTCGCTCGAGAAGGGTTTTTCGCTCAGCTGGGCAGATATCTCCGTTAAGGGCTCAGTCAATAATCTCTTCGACGAGGAGTATCTTTCGGTCCTCTCACGCCCAATGCCGGGTATCAACTTTGAGATATTTATAGGCATTACACCCAAGTGGTAAAAAAAGAGATTGTCTTTTTGGACAACCTCTTCTTCTACACTACTCTACAGGCTCAAAATCCTCTTTGCTTACTCCGCAGAGTGGACAAGACCAATCTTCTGGGATATCCTCAAATGCGGTACCTGGAGCAATGCCTGAATCGGGATCACCAACCTCTGGGTCATATACCCAATCACATACTGTACAACGATATTTCATAAGCTTTCAATATTTTTGACACTTCCGATATTTCAATCTTCGTGCCGATTACACATAATAATTTTATCTTTTTGCAAAGATATATAACCTTGTACCGAATTGCAAGCTGAATCTATAAAATATTTCTCTATGGTTATAAGATTTTTTTATCGTATCTTTGCACAAAGACTTTGAACGATGAAAATTGGAGATATAGATTTAGGCTCTCAGCCACTCTTTTTAGCACCGATGGAGGATGTTACCGACCCTTCGTTCCGATATATGTGTAAGCGTTTTGGCG
>CALGRZ010000053.1 GCA_937880705.1 uncultured Alistipes sp. | reverse complement strand
CTGATGCTGACTACTTCCACATCACTACCAACAACACTATCTACGGTACTGAGATTCATGAGGATATCGACTCACCTGTAACTTTGGTTGCTGATATGTCATCAGATATCATGTCTCGTCCTATTGATATCAAGAAGTATGGTATGATCTATGGTGGCGCTCAGAAGAATGTAGGCCCTGCAGGTGTTACTTTCGTAATCATTCGCAAGGATCTTCTTGGCCAGTCAGGTCGCAAGCTTCAGACTATGGTTGACTACGCTACTCACTATCCAGAGGAGGCACGCAACCACTCTATGTTCAACACACCTCCAGTATTCCCTATCTTCGTTATGTACCAGACTTTGAAGTGGGTTAAGGAGCTTGGTGGCGTTGAGGTTATGTACAAGATGAACAAGGAGAAGGCTGAGTTGCTTTACAACGAGATCGACCGCAACTCTATGTTCGTAGGTACAGCTGCTAAGGAGGACCGTTCATTGATGAATGTTTGCTTCGTAATGGCTCCAGGTAAGGAGGAGTTCGAGAAGGAGTTCATGGAGTTTGCTAAGGAGCGTGGCATGGTAGGTATCAAGGGTCACCGTTCAGTAGGTGGTTTCCGTGCCTCTATCTACAACGCTTGCCCCAAGGCCTCAGTTGAGGCTCTGGTAGCTTGCATGAAGGAGTTTGAGGAGCTTCACAAGTAATCCGCAGACATTAACAAACTAATCGAGTGGCTGCCCCTCCCTTGGGTGCGGGCAGCCCTTAATACAAAAACCTAAAAAGCAAATTTAACCTAATTATGAAGGTACTTATTGCAACCGAGAAGCCCTTTGCAAAGACTGCAGTCGAGGGTATTGAGTCAATCTTGAAGGAGGCAGGCTACGAGGTAGTACGCCTGGAGAAGTATGCCGACAAGTCGGAGCTTCTGGCCGCTGTTGCCGATGTAGACGCGCTGATCATCCGTAGCGACAAGGTTACTGCCGAGGTTATCGAGGCTGCCAAGCAGCTTAAGATCGTGGTTCGTGCAGGTGCAGGTTTCGACAACGTAGACCTCGCTGCTGCAACTGCTCACAAGGTAGTTGTTATGAATACTCCCGGTCAGAACTCTAACGCTGTTGCCGAGTTGGCTCTCGGTATGATGGTTTACATGGCTCGTAACCAGTTCAACCCCGGTACCGGTTCGGAGCTTCAGGGCAAGACCCTCGCTATCCACGCTTACGGTAACGTAGGTCGTCTGGTAGGTCTTAAGGGTAAGGCTCTGGGCATGAACGTGGTAGCTTACGATCCCTTCATCACCGATGAGGCTGTCTTCGAGCGTGACGGCGTTAAGAAGATGAACTCTATCGCCGAGCTCTATGCTGCTGCTGACTACCTGTCACTGCACATCCCCGCAACTGCCGAGACCAAGGGCTCTATCGGTTACGACCTGGCTATGTCTATGCCCAAGGGTGCTACCATCGTTAACACCGCCCGTAAGGAGGTTATCAACGAGGAGGGCCTGATGAAGGCTATGGAGGAGCGCGAGGATCTGAAGTATATCACCGACATCGCTCCCGATGCAAAGGAGGTATACGCAGAGAAGTTTGGCAAGCGTTACTTTGGTACCCCCAAGAAGCAGGGTGCCGAGACTGCCGAGGCTAACGTAAACGCTGGTTTGGCTGCTGCACGTCAGATCGTTGACTTCTTCGTTAACGGCAACGTACGTTTCCAGGTTAACAAGTAGTAGATAACGTAGTGGCTGCTCTGCGGTAGTGGGGCAGCCTCTATTTGTTTAATGTAGAAAATTAAATTATCAAATATGGTAAGAATTAAACCTTTTAAGGGTATTCGTCCTCCGAAGGAGTATGCATCGGAGGTAGCATCACGTCCCTACGACGTTCTCAACTCTGTTGAGGCAAAGGCCGAGGCTTCGGAGCGTTCACTGCTCCACATCATCAAGCCCGAGATCGATTTCGACCCCATCGCCGATGAGCACTCACAGGAGGCTTACGAGAAGGCTATGGAGAACTTCCGTCTGTGGAAGGAGAAGGGCTGGTTGGCACAGGATGGCGAGGAGTACTACTACATCTACGCCCAGACCATGAACGGCCGTACCCAGTACGGTATCGCTATGTGCTGCCACTACGATGACTATCTCTCGGGTGCTATCAAGAAGCATGAGCTTACTCGTCCCGATAAGGAGGAGGATCGTATGATTCACGTTCGCAACCAGAAGGCTAACATCGAGCCCGTATTCTTCACCTATCCCGACAACGCCGAGATCGACGCTATCGTTGAGAAGTGGGTTAAGGAGCATGAGGCTGACTATGACTTCGTTGCCGAGGATGGCTTTGGCCACCACATGTGGGTTATCCGTTGCAAGGAGACCAACGACCGCATCACCGAGCTCTTCAAGGGTATCCCCGCTTTGTATGTTGCTGATGGTCACCACCGTACCGCTGCTGCTGCCCGCGTAGGTCAGGAGTGCGCTTCGAAGAACCCCAACCACACTGGTGACGAGGAGTACTGCTTCTTCCTGGCTGTTACCTTCCCCGCATCGCACCTGCGCATCATCGACTACAACCGCGTAGTTAAGGATCTCAACGGCCTCTCGAAGGAGGATTTCTTCAAGGCTATCGAGGAGAACTTCGTTGTTGAGAAGAAGGGCAAGGAGATCTACACTCCCAACGCTCTGCACAACTTCGCTATGTACATCGACGGTGAGTGGTACTCGATGACTGCCAAGGAGGGTACTTATGATGATAACGATCCTATCGGTGTGCTGGATGTAACAGTGCTCTCTAACCTCGTTCTCGACCGCGTACTCGGCATCGCCGACCTGCGTACCTCGAAGCGTATCGACTTCGTAGGCGGTATTCGTGGTCTGGGTGAGTTGCAGAAGCGTGTTGACAGCGGTGAGATGAAGGTTGCCTTCGCTCTCTATCCCGTATCTATGCAGCAGCTGATTGACATTGCCGACACCGGCAATATCATGCCTCCCAAGACTACTTGGTTTGAGCCCAAGCTGCGTTCGGGTGTTGTTATCCACTCTTTCGAGGAGTAGTTTAACCGCATAGGAGGTTGTGGTAAGCCTCTTATGAATGAGAAGTGCCTCGGGGTTATCCCGAGGCACTTACTTTATATACCACCCGAGCGATGCTTCTTGAGGCATCTTGAGAGTGTCTAACTATCCTTCTCTCTATTGAAGTAGTCGTATACCAACTTGGCCTTGGCCGGGCCTATTGCATCGCTTAACATCGCTTCGGTGGCCGTGCGTATCGCCTTGGTAGATCGGAAATGGCGCAGCAGGGCAGTGCGGCTCTTCTCGCCTATGCCCTTTATATTGTCTAATTCGCTTGTTGTAAGGGCCTTGCTGCGCTTGTTGCGGTGGTGTGTGATGCCGAAGCGGTGTGCCTCATCGCGGATGTGACATATCACCTTCAGAGGCTCACCCGTGCGCGACAGGTAGTAGGGCATAGGGTCGTTGGGGTAGTAGACCTCCTCGTAACGCTCGGCAAGTCCTATGATGGGTATGCGACCATAGAGTCCCAGCTCGCGTAGCACCTCTACGGCACTCGATAGCTGTCCCTTGCCACCATCGACAATGATCAGGTCGGGCAGTGGTAGCTCTTCGTTCAGCAGACGTGTGTAGCGGCGACGTATCACCTCCTGCATGGTGGCGTAGTCGTTGGGGCCCTCGACACTCTGCACGTTGTAGTGGCGATAGTCACGGCGCGACGGCTTGCCGTTGCGGAATACTACGCACGCCGATACGGCGTTGGTGCCTTGTAGGTTGGAGTTGTCGAAGCACTCGATATGTCGTGGCTCGCGGTCGAGGCGCAGCTCGCGTTGCATGGCCGACATCAGACGGTCGGTATGTCGCTCGGGGTTCTTTATCTCCATGTTGCGCATCAGCTCTGCGCGGTATAGGCGTGCGCATCGCTCGGAGAACTCCACAAGTTTGGCCTTTTCGCCACGCTTCGGCACGGTGAATGTCACGCCATCGAAGAGTAGTGCCGATGATGGCAGGTATGGTACTATCACCTCGCGCGAAAGCTTCAGGTCGAGGCTCTCGACAAGGTGCTGTATGGCGGCCGTGAGCAGAGCCTCTGGCGAGGTCTCTATGCCTCGACTTATGCGCAGCGTCTGCACGGCTGTGATAGAGCCGTGGCTGATGCGTAGGTAGTTGCAGTAGGCCACATCGTCATCCTCGTCGGCAAGCAGCGTAAATACATCGCAATCAACAATATGCGAGCTTACGATCACTGATCGTGCCTGGTACTTGTCCAGTGCTGCGAGACGTTGTTTATACTGTTCGGCCTGTTCGAAGCGTAGCTCCTCGGCAGCCCTCCACATCTCCTTTGTGAGCCACTCCCTCACGGGGCGCAGATCACCTTTGAGGATAGATTGTACCAGGGCGATACTCTCGGCGTATGATGCCTCGTCCTGGGCTCCTACGCAGGGGCCTTTGCAGTTGCCAAGGTGGTATTGCAGACATACCGTGTGGCGGCCGGAGGCTATGGCGCGTGGCGAGAGGTCGTGGTTGCATGTTCTCAGAGGTATCACCTCGCGTATAAACTCCAGTATGGCGCGTTGTGTCGATATAGTTCCGTAGGGGCCATAGTACTTCGAGCCGTCGCGTATGAGTTCGCGTGTAGATTGTACGCGCGGGAAGGGCTCGCGTCGGATAACTATCCAAGGGTAGCTCTTGTCGTCCTTGAGCAGGATGTTGTATCGAGGTTGGAGTGTCTTGATTAGCGAGTTCTCCAGCAGAAGTGCATCCTGTTCGCTGTCAACCACGATGTGGCGAATGTCGACCACCTGACGTGTCATCACAAGCACCTTGGCCGTGTGGTCCTCTCGGTCGACAAAGTATGACGATACGCGACGTTTCAGCGACTTGGCCTTACCTACATATATAATCTTGCCCTGGCTGTCTACAAATTGATAGACACCCGGGCTGTGGGGTAGTGCCGCCACCTGCTGGCGTATGTGTTCGCTAATTACGCGCTTCATAGTGCAAAGATAAGAAAAATATGTTAGAGCAGGATAGCTCAAAATTTTTTCCAAAAAATTTGCAACTATAAAAATTATTACTACCTTTGCAGTGTATTAATGATGTAATACACCGTGATGGTAACTAATAAACCTAACATAACAGCATTATGATTACAACAAACTCCCTCTCTTTTGGCTATACCTCGCGTCGTCAGGTGTTGACCAATATATCGTTAAAGCTCGAGCGTGGACATATTCACGGACTGCTCGGTTGTAACGGTATCGGTAAGACCACGCTACTTAAGCTCTTCACGGGTATTATGCGACCCACAAGCGGCAGTGTTGCCATCAATGGTTGTGATCCTGCAAAGCGTAGGGCCGAGATGTTTCAGCAGATGATCATCATCCCCGAGGAGTTCGATCTGCCCAACCTTTCGCTCGAGAAGTTTGCCCGTATCACCTCGCCCTTCTATCCCCGATTTGATATGGGGCAGATGCGTGGTTACTGTGCCGAGTTCCAGGTGAAGCCCGAGGAGCGACTGCACTCTATGTCTATGGGTCAGCGTAAGAAGGCCTACATCGCCTTTGCCTTGGCCTGCAACGTGGAGATATTGCTGCTCGATGAGCCTACCAACGGCCTCGATATCCCCTCGAAGAGTGTCTTTCGCCGTGTGCTGGCCGGATATGTCAACGAGGAGCGCATGGTGGTGATATCTACACACCAGGTGGCCGACGTAGAGCAGCTGCTCGACAGCATAGTAATTCTCGATGAGCAGGGCGTGGCACTTAACGCCACCACAGCCGAGATATGCCGTCACTTGAAGTTTGGCAAGGCTACCGACGAGGATAAGGTGCTCTACTCGGAGCGCACGTTGCAGGGCGATATGGCTGTGATGCTTAACCCCGACGAGGAGGATACATCGCTCGGCATCGAGCTGTTGTTCAATGCCACAACGGCCAACCGCCACGCTATTGCCGCAATCTTTAATAAGCAGTAACCATGAAGAGCTATTCACTTGGTAGGGTAGCGCAGTATGCTCGCTACCACTACACATCGTTGAGCCGTAACTACCTGTCGCTCATGCTTGTGATTGTAGGCTTTATGTCTATATTCGGTATTCTTTCGCGCGACCTTATGACATCGGTAGAGATATGTATGACTATCTATCTCTTTGGCGGAATAGCCTTTGCGCTGCGTACCACATCTATGATGCGTGGACGCGAGTATAAGGTTAGGGAGTGTACGCTGCCAATCTCCAACGAGGAGCGCATGACCTTTATGCTCTTTAACCTGATGGTGGCCTACCCGTTGTCGCTTGTGGTGTGTGTGTTGCTGTCATTGTTGATTGTCTACCCCTTTGCGTGGAACCCCGATATCATGATGGCCATCGATCGCGTTATGAGTGATTGTCTGCTGGAGTGGCCCTTCTATGTGCTTGTGCAGATTATCTGCTCGGCTTCGTTGCTGTTGAATATTGTAGCACGACGCAACCTGTTGCTCACCTATGTGGCGGCCTTTATTGGTGCAATAGCCTCTCTGGGTATTACCGGAAGAGTGGGCATTGAGATCGCCATCAACAGTGACGTTGAGCATATCGAGATGTGGGGATTGGCGGATGAGATTGCGATAGTGTGCTTCGTACTTCTCCCCGTTGTATTCTATGCACTGGCTTATTGGGCTCTTCGTAAACGTCAAATCAAGTGGTAGATATGTGTTTCGATATTAAGCGATTGTTGAGCTACTTCCGCAAGCACTATGCGGAGCGCATGAGGAGCTATTATGCCCTTATGCTTGGCTCGGCCGGACTGCCTCTGCTGCTGGCCTTTGTGTCGCGCAGTAGCGTTACGGCTGCCTCAATGGCAGGTGCCGTGGAGCTCTTTGTCTTGGCCTTTGTACTCTACCTCTCGACTGTCGGTATGCGTAGCAAGCGCACCATGCAGATTGATAATACCATGCCGCTGACCAACTTGGAGCGTTATGCCTTTATTATGATCAACAGCACGGTTGTAGCCATGGCTCTCTTTATGGTTGCTTATCTGCCGGCTGTGGCTATCGCAAAGTGGATGTTCCCACCCGAGCCGATATTTGACTTCGTGTTCGAGGAGCTGTTTAGCAGCAAGATGTACTATACGGCCATGTTTTCAACACATGCGGTACTGCTTGTGATCAACTTAACGGCACGTCAGAGAGCCTATTTGGGCTATGTCGTTGCGGCGGTAGCAATCTTCGTCATTCAGCTCGTCATGTCGCGCTATGTGCCGTATGAGATGCGCGAGGATGCCAGAATGTGGGGTAATATATTGTTGATAATAGGCGGATGGGGAGTCGGTTACCCCCTGCTTCGTTACCGTGAAATAAAGATGTAGGTTATGATGCAATTTACTGATGACAAGCCTATATGGCGTCAGATATACGAACTTATCGCTATGCGTATCCTCTCGGGTGAATGGCCCGAGACGGAGCGCATCGTGTCGGTTAGAGAGCTTGCGCAGGATGTGGGCGTAAACCCCAATACGGTCATGCGCAGCTACGAGAATTTGGAGCGTGACGGCATCATCTTCAATCGTCGCGGTATCGGCTTCTTCGTGGCCGAGGGTGCGCGTGGCCATATCTGCGATCTGGAGCGACAGAAGTTCATCGACGAGGAGCTTCCCAAGTTGCGCGAACGCCTCCTTCTGCTCGGCCTCGATATTGAGGTGAGGGCAAAAGAGTAGCCGTCGAGCGAGTATATATTTGGCAGTTTGGCCTTTTTAGACTACCTTTGTGGTCAATATTGACCCAAATAGAGTATTCTATGATTGCTAAACTGCTTCTTGTCGTATTCTATCTGCTCGCCCCTGCCGCAGTGTTGTGGGGTACACGCAAGTATCAGACCCTTCGTCGTTTAGGCCCCGTTCTGTCGCTCTATATCCTCGGTGTTGTGGTTGCCAACGTAGGCCTCCTCCCATCGGAGAGTGTGGCGCGTGCCCAGATGCTCTCATTTCAGGAGAGTGTGTCGGAGGTGCTTGTCCCTTTGGCACTGCCCATGATGCTCTTTGGTTGCGATTTCAAGCGTTTTAAACTCGGTCAAAGTCTTGTTGCCCTTATCATCGGTGTGGCCTCGGTGGCACTCTTTGTCGCCTTGGGCTATACGATGCTGGGTGACGAACTGGGTGATGAGTCCGCGAAGATGTGTGCTAGCCTTGCAGGTCAATATACGGGTGGTGCGGGTAACCTCGCCTCGGTGAAGCAGATGGTGGACTTGAGCACCGAGAACTTCGTTATGCTCTCGACCTGCAACCTGATAGTGTCGTTCTTCTACCTCATGTTCCTCATGGGTGGTGGCGTAGGCATGGCTCGCCGTATTGTCGGTGGTAAGCATGTTGACCAGGATGTGTCGAGCCTCGCCATTGAGGAGGATAACCCCTATCGGGACTTTGCCAAGCGAAGCAGTGTTGTTCAGCTGCTTAAGGTGTTCATAGCCTCGGTCGTGATTATGGGCCTCTCGGTTGCTGTGGGTACCATTGTGGGTGGCGATAGCGGTATCTCGATGGTCGCCCTTATCCTTACCATCACCACACTCTCGTTGTTGTTTACACTCTCGCCCCGTGTGCGTAGCTGGGATAAGAGCTACGATGCAGGCATGTACCTTATCTACATCTTCTGTCTGGTTATGGCTACCATGGCCGACCTCTCGTCGATAAACTGGGAGCAGAGTCTCTTTGTGCTTATGTTGCAGACCGTTATCGTCTTTGGATCACTCGCCATGACGGTGCTCCTTGCCCGTCCCTGCAGGGTATATGCCGATACGGCTGTTATCACCTCTAATACGCTTGTCAACTCGCCCGTGTGTGTGCCTATGATTGCAGCTACGATGAAGAATCGTGATGTGGTCGTGACGGGTATCACCAACGGCCTTGCGGGCTATGCCATAGGTAATTACCTCGGCTATGCGATCTACATGCTATTGTGCTAATAGGGCTTGATGTAGCTCCGTTTTAGTCTTTTTGTCTACAACGCTTTTTTTCTTCATACTTTTTTTGTATCTTTACGCGATTATATAGCGTAAAGATTATGAGAACAGGAGAGATACAAACACTCACCGTAGCACGAGTCTCGGACTACGGACTATACCTCACCGATGGCGAGGGTGGCGAGGTCTTGCTGCCCAACCGTTTCACACGCCTCGACATGAAGGAGGGTGACCAAGTGGAGGTCTTTGTTTACCATGACTCGGAGGATCGCCTTGTGGCCTCTACCGAGCAACCCTATATTGTCGCCGGAAAGGTCGCTGCGCTGAAGGTCGTAGATAAGAGTATTCATGGAGCCTTTCTGGATTGGGGTCTTTCGGGTAAGCACCTCTTTTTGCCCAATCGTAACCAGCAGGGCGGTGTCGTAGCGGGGCAGAAGACGGTGGTCTACATGTATATCGACGAGCGCACAGGCCGTTGCGTGGCTACCAATAAGCTTAAGCCATTCATCTATAACGAGGAGCCTCTCACGGTACATCTTGGTGACGAGGTCGATGTTTTAGTCGCCTTTGAGACCCCTATCGGTTATCGTGTTGTGGTGAACAATCGCCACTGGGGTATGATCTACAAAAATCAGCTCTTCCGTCCGATACACGTTGGTGATCGTTGTCGCGGCTGGGTGCGTAAGCTCACCGACGACATGCGTATTGATGTGAGCCTGCAGCAGACCGGTCTTGCCGAGGTCGAGACCTCGGTAGTCAAGCTCGAGGCTATGCTTAAGGAGCATGGCGGTGTGCTTGGTGTAAATGACCATAGCGATCCCAAAGAGGTGGCACGCCTCACGGGTATGAGCAAGAAGGTCTTTAAGCGTGCTTTGGGTATGTTGCTCAAGCAGGGTAAGGTCGAGCAGACCGAGACGGGTATTCGTGTTGTAAAATAGCGAGATATGGCACTTAAGACGGCAGAACGAGTATCGCGCGACATCAGCGACAACTACGTCTTCCAGCGTTCACGTCTGGCCTATGTTGCTGCCCGAGAGTATATCCATGGTCGCGTGCTGGAGATAGGCACGGGCACGGGCTACGGCGCAGAGCTGTTGGCCGATGCTGCCGAGGAGTTCGTAACACTCGACAAGTGCCGTAGCGAGGAGCTGCCTCCGTTCCCTGCCAATGTGCAGTTTTGTGAGGCCAAGGTTCCCCCTCTACCATTCGAGGATGAGTCGTTCGATGCTGTGGTGTCGTTTCAGGTTATCGAGCATGTGCGAAGGGATAGGGAGCTTGTCAAGGAGGTGCGCCGTGTGCTTAAAAAGGGCGGAAAGTTCATAGTGAGCACACCCAATAAGAGTATGTCGCTCACGCGCAACCCATGGCATGTGAGGGAGTACACCCCCGAGGCCTTCAAGAGCCTCTTCGCGGAGTTCTCCGAGGTCGAGTCTATGGGTGTCGAGGGTAACGAGCGTGTGTGGCACTACTACGAGAAGAATCGTGAGTCGGTGCATCGCATCATGCGCTTTGATGTGCTTCGCATGCAGTGGTGGCTGCCCGGATGGTTGCTCAGGCTGCCATACGACATTATGAAC
This sequence comes from uncultured Alistipes sp., assembly GCA_937880705.1. The sequence continues at coordinate 3,088 of CALGRZ010000053.1, read as the reverse complement.
CGCCTCAATCGTCGTAAGCTCCATAGCCAAAACCGCGAGCTTACCGAGGCAATTGATATTAACGACTATAAGATAGTGGAGGTCAACGACCGCTGTTTTGACCTCTTCTATGTAGCAACAAAATAGGTTATGGGACATCGTATAGCGATACTTCAGCGCGATATTGTCTGGCAGGATATCGAGGCCAACCTCAAGGCTATTGAGCATGAGGTCGAGGGCTTGGATGTAGATACCGTTGTGCTGTCGGAGATGTTCACTACGGGCTTTGCAACCGACCCCCGCGATGTTGCCGAGCAGGAGGGTGGCGCGACGCTGGAGTGGATGAAGTCGCTTGCTCACCGACTCGATGCAGCCGTGGTAGGCTCTGTGGCAGTCTGTGTTGGGGATGAGTATCGCAACAGGATGTACTTTGTGAAGCCTTCTGATGAGGTGGAGTACTACGACAAGCACCACCTCTTCACTATCGGTGAGGAGGGTAGGTTCTTCACCGCGGGGCAGAGCCGATGTGTGGTGCAGTGGCGCGGAGTGCGTTTCCTGCTTCAGGTATGCTTCGACCTGCGATTTCCGGTGTGGAGTCGTCAGCGTGGTGACTACGACGCCATCATCTACTCGGCATTGTGGCCCACGCCGCGCCGTGATGTGTGGCAGCTGCTGCTGCGCGCACGCGCCGTGGAGAATCAGGCCTATGTCATCGGTGTCAACCGCACGGGTAACGAGCCCACGCTCAACTACTCGGGTGACTCGGCCGTGGTTGACCCCTATGGCGGCGAGCAGGTGAAGCTGGATGATAAGCCCGGAGTGGGTGTCGCGGAGCTGAATATGGATGCTCTGGCGCGTTTTAGAGAGAAGTTCAATGTGGGTCGTGAGGCCGATATGTTTCAGATAATAGAAGAGTGATAGATACTATGACCATTAATGAGATTATACTGCTTATAGCTTCGGGCGTTATCGTCGGAATTATCAATACGCTTGGTGGTGGCGGCTCGGTGATTACCATGTCGCTGTTCATGGCTATGGGACTGCCTATCGGCATTGCCAATGGCACAAACCGTATCGCTGTGCTGTTGCAAAACCTCTCGGCTACGGTGTCGTTCCTGCGTAAGGGTATGTTACACATCCGCAGCGGGTTACTGCTGTCAATACCGGCCATTGTGGGTAATGTCATCGGTGCGATGGTGGCGATGCAGGTTAGCGAAACCATCTTCAAGATATGTTTAAGTGCTGTGCTGCTCATCATCCTGGTATATCTCATACTGGGTAAGGATAAGCAGGAGATAAGTGGTGGCCATGGCCTTGCCATTAAGTGGTGGCACTATATCTGGTTCTTCATCATAGGCTTCTACGGCGGCTATATCTACATCGGTCTTGGCTTTCTGATTATCGCCATCACGGTGTGGACCATGAACCTCGATATCATCACGGCCAATGTCATCAAAGGCTTTGTGATCTTCCTCTCGACCCCCTTCGCGCTGGCAGTATTTATGTATAATGGTCAGGTGGACTATATGGTGGGCTTGTTGCACGGTGTTGGCAATATCCTTGGTGCTGTGCTGGCATCACACTGGGCAGTGAGCTGGGGTGTCAAGTTTGTGAGATGGTTTACGCTCTTCATCATCGTCGTCTTCTTTGTCGACCTTATGGGTTGGATATCGTTGCAGAGTATGCTGGCTACTATGTTGTAGTGTTGACGTATGGCAAAGAATGAGATAAATGTCATAGGTGCCAGGGTGCACAACCTTAAGAATGTCGATGTGACAATTCCGCGTGATAAGTTGGTAGTTATCACCGGTATGTCGGGATCGGGCAAGTCGTCGCTGGCCTTTGATACCATCTATGCCGAGGGTCAACGTCGCTATATGGAGACCCTGTCGGCCTATGCGCGTCAGTTTGTGGGGTCGATGGAGCGTCCCGATGTCGATCACATCACGGGTTTGAGCCCTGTGGTAGCCATCGAGCAGAAGACGACAAACAAGAATCCCCGCTCGACGGTAGGTACCGTCACCGAGATCAACGACTTTCTGCGACTGCTCTATGCCCGAGCTTCGCGTGCCTACTCGCCCGCGACGGGTGAGCCTATGGTGAAGTATAGCGACGAGCAGATTGTCGATCTTATCATCAAGGGCTTTGATGGCCGCCGTGTGGCCTTCCTTGCCCCTGTGGTAAAGGGACGTAAGGGTCACTATCGAGAGCTGTTCGAGACCATGTCGCGCAAGGGCTATATCTATGCGCGCATAGATGGCCAGATACGCGAGTTCTCGCCCGGCATGAAGCTCGATAGATATAAGGTACATACCATCGACATGGTCATCGACCGACTTGTCGTTGGTGAGGCCTACCGCGAGCGTATGATGACCTCGCTGGCCGAGAGTATGCGTCAGGGCAAGGGTACTATGATGCTCTATGACTACGGCACCGAGGGCTTGCGCTACTACTCGCGCCATCTGATGTGCCCAACTACGGGTCAGGCCTTCGAGGAGCCGGCACCACACACCTTCTCGTTCAACTCTCCCAAGGGTGCCTGCCCGGAGTGTAACGGACTGGGCGAGAGGGCTGTGTTTGACCTTAAGAAGATTGCACCTGACGGTAGTCTGTCGCTGCGAGAGGGAGGTATCGAGCCCTTTGGTAAGTACCACAATAATATGCTCTTCGCCATGTTGGAGATGCTCGGTCGTCGTTACGATTTCACGCTCGATGACCCTATCGACACCATCTCGCAGAGTGGCCTCAATGCTATCCTCTATGGTGACTCCGAGCCGCTGATGCTTAACCTCGCCGAGTTCTCGTCGTTGGGTGGTAACCAGCTTTCGCAGTGGATGGGTCTATCGGAGTGGATCATGCGCGATGTTGACGAGGAGTCGAAGCGAGGTCAGAAGTGGCGAGATCAGTTCCTTGTTATGCAGACCTGCCCTTCGTGTGGTGGCTCGCGCCTGAAGGCCGAGGCACTGCAATTCCGTATCGGAGGTAAGAGCATTGCCGATGTGTCGGCTATGTCTATTGCCGAGTTTAAGGAGTGGATGGCAACCATTGAGGAGCACCTCAATTCGAAGGAGCAACTTATTGCCCGCGATATTATCAAGGAGATACGCGA
>CALGRZ010000052.1 GCA_937880705.1 uncultured Alistipes sp. | reverse complement strand
CACAATATCATTGATCTTAAAGGGCATCATCAGCACATCCAACTTGTTATTACGCCCACTTCTGATAGGTATCTCTACTGTTTTATATCCCAAATGCGAGAAACGCACGTGCGTAAACCTACTCTGCGACGAAATATAATAGTTGCCTTGAGCATCGGTATTTGCTCCACGATCAGTACCCACCATCACAACCGATACATTCTCCAATGGAAGATTAGTCAGCGAGTCTACTACTTCTCCTCGCACGATAGTAGTATTCTGAGCCCATAATACAGTTGCTGTCATCAACAACAATATAAGGCTGCACAATCGGCGATATGTATTATTTACGGCTACCGGCATTATGGAGGGAAATACTTCTTATTACATAATATCTATAATCTGCAAAGGTAGTTATTTAACTTTGTGTCACGATAAGATTTTAGATTTTATTGAATTATTAATTGTCATATTCAACTATATTTACTACTTTTGAAACATCAATCAATTATACTAATATTACGTTTATGAAGAAATCATTACTTTCATTGGTCGCCTCTTTTATGGCGTGTATGGCAATAGCAGATGGCATCTATTACCATCCGGACTTCTATTTTGACAAAATGTCATCAAACGGCAAGTGGCTTGCCACCCAAACAATGGGGACGGTATACATCTACGACCGCGACAAAGACACATACTACGAATTTATTGCATCGGAGGACGCTGTGTCGGAATATTATGCAACCGGTATTGGTAACTGCTGGAGCGATGATGGTATCTTGGTAGGCAGTGTAAACGATGTCGATTGTGCCTACTGGATGGATGAGGAGTGGAACGAATTGCCCATCAATCGCGAAGAAAATTTAGGGCTGAATATGGCTAATGGCATTACTCCCGATGGTAGCCGCATTGTGGGTAGTGTCGGTATCTCTTCAATCAGTATTTATAGCGAACAAATGATTAAGCCTGTATATTGGGACAGACTACCCGATGGCAGCTATGATATGTATAAAGAATTGCCTTATCCTGCTCCCGACTTTTGCGGTCGCGTACCCCAATCCATTTCGGCTGTATGCATCAGTGACGATGGTAAAACAATACTAGGTCAGATAGTCGACTGGTCAGGATGGTATATCTATCCTATCGTCTACCAACAACAAGCCGATGGCAGTTGGACATATAAGACATACGCCGAGGGTCAGACCTCACTCGGTGATATTGTCCACAACCGCGTGGAGGACCTTCTGACCATGCAGGGGATGATTACACGTCTCTGCCCGAAGGCGCGTGTGGGGGTTGGCCATGGCAAGATGCCGGCCGAGAAGCTCGAAAAGCTCATCATGGACTTTATCTACGGCGAGTTCGATGTGCTGCTCTCGACCACCATTGTCGAGAACGGCATCGACATCGCCAATGCCAATACCATCATCATCAACAATGCCCAGAACTTCGGTCTGAGCGACCTGCACCAGCTGCGTGGTCGTGTGGGCCGCTCCGACCGCAAGGGCTTCTGCTACCTGCTCTCGCCCCCCGACGAGCTTATCGGAGGCGATGCGCGCCGCCGACTGCGAGCCATCGAGGAGTTTTCGGATCTGGGCTCGGGCTTCAACATAGCCATGCAGGATCTCGACATACGCGGTGCGGGTAACCTGCTGGGTGCCGAGCAGAGTGGCTTCATTGCCGATGTGGGCATCGAGACATACCAGAAGATTCTCAATCAGGCCATCTCGGAGTTGAGGGCCGAGGGTCTCGACGTGTCGGGACTCACGCAGGCCGAGAACGATGCTATGGCGGAGGTGTCGTTTGTCGACGATGCTACCATCGACATCGACGTAGATGCCTCGATACCCGACAGTTATGTTCGCTCGCAGGCCGAGAAGCTGCGCCTCTACCGCGAGATAGATGCCATGCGCACGGACGAGCAGCTGGAGGGCTTCGCAGCACGTCTTGTAGACCGCTTTGGCGAGCTGCCACAGCCCGTGCGGGAGCTTATCGACGTGGTGCGCCTGCGTCGTGAGGCCGTGGCACTCGGCATGGAGCATGTCAAGGTGAAGAACGGTTTGATGATTGTCCGCTTTGTGGGCGACAACAACTCGCCATTCTTCAAGACGGATACCTTCCTCGACATGTTACGCAAGGTGGTGGCCGACCCCGATCGTTTTGTTGTCAAGCAGTACAATAATCGTCTGTCGATGACCGTTAGAAGGATATCATCTGTGGCCGAGGGTGTGGCTATGCTGCGCACGCTGGCCACCAGTGCAGAGAAAAAGCAGTCATAAGCTATGAATATTATCGTCGATATAGGCAACAGCCGTGTCAAGGTGGTCGCCTTTGAGGGTGGTTGTCCGGTAGGTGAGCATGTCGCCGATGAGCCCACACGGGAGTGGCTACGCGAGGTTGTGGCCCACTATCCGTCGGCCGAGCGTGCTATTGTAAGCACCACGCGAGGTGATGCAGAGGAGGTGTGTAGGCTGCTGCGCGAGTGGATCGCCATGGTGCTCCTCTTCGACCCCGCCACAACGCCTGTACCCCTTGGTAATGACTACCTTACGCCACAGACGCTGGGTGCCGACCGTCTGGCTGCTGCCGTAGGTGCGGAGGCCATGTACCCGGGCTGTGATATTATGATCGTGGACTTCGGCACGGCCATCACCATCGACTATGTCGAGGAGGGCAGCTTCCGCGGTGGCAACATAGCCCCCGGCATGAGCATGCGCTTTAAGGCCCTGAACCACTTCACGGCCAAGCTGCCGTTGTGTGGTGTCACGGAGCAGACGCTGCGCTATGGACGCACCACGACGGAGGCCATCGAGCAGGGTGTTATGCAAGGCATAACCCACGAGATTGAGGGCTACATAGCTGCATTTATGCATAAATACGCAAAAAAAATCATAATTTTTACGGGTGGAGATGCAAAATATTTTGCAAAGAGAATTAAAAATGCGATATTTGCAGACTGTGAGCCCGTAATATACGGTCTCAACACAATTTTGGAATACAATGCAGAGATTAGATAGAGTCATAATGGTGGTGCTGGCACTTGTCGTGTTGCTGCCCTTTGGTGCGGTGGCGCAGACCAGCAGCATCAATGCCTACTCGCCATACTCGATGTACGGCCCGGGCGAGCTGCTCACACCCGGCGTGGTGTCGATGCGCTCGATGGGTGGCGTGGGTATCGCCCAGCGCAGCACCGGCGTGCTGAATATGTTGAACCCTGCTGCGGCGAGCATAGCACCCTCGAAGAGCTTCCTCTTCGACATGAGCTTCGACGGCACACACTTCCGCAACAACCAGCCCAAGTACAATGCCGAGGGCGTGGAGAGCTCGAAGGCCAAGACCGCGTTCAACACCGTTAACATCCACAACTTTGCCCTGGCCTTCCCGCTGGCGCGCAACTTCGGCGGTATCTTCAGCGTGGCACCCTACAGCAGCGTGGGCTACAAGATGCGTCGCACAGACCAGAATGACGACAACTGGGCAGACATAGGCCGCGTGGTATATGGCCACGATGGTGAGGGCGACATCACCGAGGTGAAGCTCTCGCTGGGATGGGCACCCTGGCGCAACCTCTCGATAGGTGTCGCAGCAAAGTACTACTGGGGTAACATCGAGCGTAACTATACGGCAGCCGTAACCAACGTCATCACCGGCTCGGGAACGTATGCCGCCACGAAGGGTACCGACAGCTATACCGTCTCGAACTTCAAGTTTCAGGCGGGTCTGCAGTGGAACATAATACTCAACGAGACGCGCATCTTCACCTTTGGTGCTACATACGACCTCGGTGGTCGTCTGAACCCCAAGAAGCAGAGCTACGTCTACACCGACAACATCGTCAACGACATCACCTCGGTACCGGTGAAGAACCGCCTTCAGGAGTTGGAGCTGCGTGTGCCTCATCAGGTGGGTGCAGGTCTCTACTATCAGGATCGTACCATAGCCTGGGGCGTGGACTACAACTATGCACGCTGGGGCTCCGGCAACGATGACTACAACGAGGGCATCGGCCTCGGCGAGTCGGTGGTGGCCTACAACGATACGCACACCATCAAGGTGGGCTTCGAGCTGACACCGCGCCGCAACGATGTGCGCAACTACCTCAACCGCATATCGTACCGCATAGGTGCCCGCGTGGGTAACTACTACCAGACCTTTGCCGGAGAGCGCATAAATACCATGGCCATAACCGCAGGTCTCGGCCTCCCCGTGAAGGTGTGGGGTGCCTCGTCGGTGAACATAGCCTTCGAGTATGGCCGCATGGCGGGACCCCGCTCGGTAGATATGTCGGGCGTGAAGGTGGGCATGGTGACCCAGAACTACTACAAGCTGTCGGTGGGCTTCAGCCTCTTCTCGGCAGATACGTCAGACTACTGGTTTGTACGCCAGAAGTACGATTAATCCGCCCTCGGCAGCCCCGAGATAATAAAAGGGCCGTGCACCACGTTAGATATTAAAGTGGGCCACATAAGGGTGCCGGTGCAGTGAATGAGGGGGTGCAGTGAATGATGGTGCGACGAATGAGGTGCGAAGAATGGAGGGTGCTGTGAATAGGTGCCGTGCTGTGAATGGAGGGTGCGACGAATAGGTGTCGCTGTGAATAAAAAGTTAAGCTGGCCACACAGGGGTGGGCGAGGCGATAAGAGTGCTACTAACGAAACAAAACAATAACACCAAAAAACAATGAAAAGCGTAAAACTTATTTTGGCTGCGGCAGCGATGCTGGTCGGTATGTCGGCATCGGCGCAGGACTTCAGTGACGATGCATTGTACGGTAAGTGGGGTGCTACTGCCGAGGAGCGTGCATCAAACATCGGTGCTTCGAACTTCCTCAAGGAGGCTCTCGACGCCAAGGACTACAAGGCTGCTACGGAGCACTTCCAGCAGCTGCTCAACAACTGCCCCGGTGCTTCGCAGAACACCTTCGCGCGTGGCGTATCACTCTACAAGAACAAGGCTGCACGCGCACGCAGCATAACCGAGAAGAAGATGTACATCGACTCGATCCTGCTCATCTACGACAAGCGTATCGAGTACTTCGGTGACCACCCCAAGAATGGTAAGGACTATATCCTCGATATGAAGGCCCGCGATATGCTCCGCTACTGCACCACCAACCGTCCTCTGCTCCGCGCAGGCCTGAAGGATGCTGTGGATGCAGCCATGGAGACCGGCCGCATCAACCTCGACATCGTAGCATCGTACTTCAAGAACCTCTGCGAGGACTTCGAGTATGACGACGAGGTGACCAGCGAGATGGTTCTGACCGAGTATGAGCGTCTCTCACCCCTCTTTGCCGATGTGTCGGCCGAGGATGAGCAGTATCGCGACCTGTTCGAGACAAGCTTCGGTACCAGCGGTGCTGCAAGCTGCGAGAACCTCGAGACACTCTTCGCACAGAAGCTCGAGGCTAACCCCGATGATGAGGCTCTGCTCTCACAGGCTGTGGCTCTGATGTCGCGCGCACAGTGCACCAGCAACTTCTTCTTCGACACCACCGAGCGTTACTACGCCATCAAGCCCTCATCGGAGACCGCTCTCTTCTTAGCACAGGGCTTCCAGGGCCGTGGCCAGAACGACAAGGCGTTGAAGTACCTGCGTGAGGCTCTCGCCGTTGAGACCGACCCCGCAAAGAAGGAGCCCCTCTATGTTCAGATCGGTCTTATCGAGATCACCGGCCGCAACTACGCCTCGGCAGCCGAGGCTGCACGCGAGCTGCGTGGCATCAACCCCGAGAACGGCTACTCATACTTCATCCTCGGCCAGTGCTATGCCGCATCGCCCTGCGCCGATGACAAGATCGGTGGTGCTTCGGTATACTGGGCAGCATACGACGCTATGGCACAGGCTGTTAACCTGCTGAAGGATGTACCCGAGGTACAGAAGGCAGCACAGCAGCTCATGGGTGCTTACCGCGCTGCATTCCCCCAGCAGGAGACCTGCTTCTTCGCAGAGCTCCAGGCCGGCGACCGCTACACCGTGAAGTGTGGCTTCGCATCGGGTCAGTCAACAACGGTACGTTACCGCTAAACAACCGATAGTAGGGCACCATGCGCCATACCATCATCAGATACGCAAGCGTAGCACTCCTCATAGTGGGGAGTGCTACATTGCTATTTTCGTGCGAGAAGAGGGCAACGACGACGGTCCATGATTATGAGACACTTATGACCGAGTCGAGCGAGAACCGCACCATAACGATGATGGAGAACGGCATGCGCTCCTACATCTTCGAGGCACCTCTCGTCGAGGGCTACAGTATGGCGACAAACCCATACCAGGAGTTCCGTCGAGGAGTCAAGATGACAACATTTACAAACGACTCGTTGCAGCTTGTAGATGTGACACTTACGGCAAACTATGCCATCTACTACGAGAACCAGAAACTCTGGGAGGCCAAGGGTAACGTGGTAATCCACAAGCGCAACCGCAAGGAGGGTGACACAACCGTGACGGGCCTCACGGAGGTGTACACACAGCAGCTCTTCTGGAACGCCAAGACCAAGAAGGTCTACTCCAACGTCGACACCAAGGTGTTGCAACCCGATGGTTGGCACTTCGGCGTGGGCTTTGATGCCGACGAGGATCTGAAGAATATCCACTTCCGCAAGTATAGCAGCGAGATGGAGTTCGACATGAGCCAGCCGGCACCACGCAAGGAGCCTACCGACGAGGGTGACGAGCAGAGTGCCAAGGGCGACAAGGGCGACAAGGGAGGCAAGGACGACAAGGGAGGCAAGGGCGACCAGCGAGGCCAGAGCGACAAGCAGAGGGCCGTGGCGAGCTCTTCGGCCAAGAGGGGCAGTGCGCCGCAGCGACCTGCCGACCGCATGGATGGCAACCCCAAGAGCAAGACACAGATGCAGCGACCCTCGGCCGATGGCCGCGCACCGCGCAACAATGAGCTGAACCCCAACGTAGGCATGCGCACCGCGACACGCCCCGGGCAGGCAGAGCCCCAGACCAAGGGGGCGCAACGTGCCGCAAAGCAGCCGGCGACAGCCTCCAAACAGCAGATGTCCATAATGGCACAACCCAACAACGATGCGGTAGTCAAACGCACGGCCGAGCAGCAGGCACAGACAGCACAGCAGGCACAGAGGGCGAAGTAGTGCGCGACACCACAAACAGATGATATATGACAGTAGGAACCACCATAGCCATAATAGCAGTGATGCTGCTCTTCTCGGCATTCTTCTCCGGCATGGAGATGGCCTTTTTGAGCCGCAACCGTCTGCGTGAGGAGATCGACCGCAAGCAGAACCCCCTCTTTGACCACGTTGCGGAGGTGTTCTCACGAAATTCGGGTAACTATATAACGACGATACTTGTAGGTAACAACATCGCGCTTGTTATCTACTCTATGTTTATGTCGCAGCTTCTTCAGATGATCTTCGGTTGGGGCAATGTCCTCGTGGAGACCATCATCTCGACCATCGTCATCATCTTTGTGGGCGAGTACATCCCCAAGTCGATATTCAAGCACAACCCCAACTTCTACTACGCCACCTTCGCGCCTATAATATACGTCATATATATCATCCTCTACCCGCTGTCGCGCCTTACGACGCTCATATCCTATGCGCTGCTGCGCCTGACGGGTAGCCCTGTGGCACCGCGCGAGGAGCAGACGGAGTTCAACCGCGACGATCTGGCCTCGTTGGTCGAGGCCGACAATGTCGAGATGCAGGGCGAGGAGCAGGAGGATATACGCCTCTTCCAGAACGCCTTGGACTTTGCCGATATGCGTGTAAGAGACTGCATGGTGCAGCGTGTCGATGTCGAGGCTGTGGAGCTCGATGCTACCTCTATCGAGGAGCTTACGGAGCGTTTCGTGGAGACCAAGTTCTCGCGCATATTCGTATGGCACGACTCCATAGATAACATCATCGGCTACGTCAACTCGAAGAGCCTCTTCGACCGTCCCAAGTCGATCTCCGAAGTGCTCATACGCACGATATATGTCGCCGAGACCATGCCCCTGCAGGCTATGTTGGAGACCTTCACCAAACGCCGTGCATCCATAGCCGTTGTCATCGACGAGTTTGGCGGTACGGCGGGCATCATCTCGCTGGAGGATGTCCTGGAGCAGATATTTGGTGAGATCGAGGATGAGCACGACGTGCAGGAGATGGTCGAGAGGGTTATCTCCGAGAGTGTCTGGGAGCTCTCGTGCCGTCTGGAGGTGGAGTACCTCAACGAGAAGTACAACCTCAACATCGAGGAGAGCGACGAGTACGACACCCTGGCCGGATATATCATCGCGCGCTATGGCAGCATACCCCATGAGGGCGAGAAGATCGAGGTCGACGGCTACAGCATAGAGATACTTCGACGTCAACAATCGCGCCTCGATTTGGTGCGTATTTCGTTGGTGAAGTAAAAAAAGAGTCCTAACGTGGTGTGAATTAATAAAAAATTGCTACCTTTGGACGCTTAATTGAAAATTAAAAAACAAAATAATACAAAAAGTTTTTATATGGCAACACTAAACACACTCAGAACCAAATACGGTATCGTGCTTTCAGTGCTTATCGCTATCGTACTTTTGGCCTTTATTCTTGGTGACCAGCTCAACTATCGTGCTACTGACCAGGAGATTGTCGACGAGGTTGTGATGACTGTCGACGGTAAGGAGGTGAAGCAGTCGGAGTACTATCCCATCCGTGAGATGTACAGCCAGTTCCAGCAGCTCGACGAGGATGCTGTGGCTGACCGCACCGCCAGCACCATCGTTTACAACAACTACTTCGCACCCGCCCTGCGCCAGATCGGCGTTATGGTGTCGGCTGCCGAGGTTGATGCTTATGCCAAGACCTTTGGTGAGATGACCGCTATGCAGCTCCGCCAGTATGGTTGGCCCGATGAGCAGATCGTGCCCATCGTGCAGAACCAGTGGGCTATGGAGTCGCTCTCGGCCGAGCAGACCATCGCTATGGAGAGCTTCTCGAAGCTGCTCACCGCAGGTGCCTATGTCAACCGTCTCGAGGTTGAGGATCAGCTCCGTGGCGAGAACCTCACCTTCGACGGTCGCTATGTGGCTCTTCCCTACGCCACCATCGCCAACGATGCCGTAGAGATCACCGACGACGAGATCGCTGCATACTACGAGGCACACCGCACCGAGAACAGAAACTACGGCTCACGCATGCTCCGCTACGTTCGTTTCGACATCGACGCAACGGACGAGGATAAGGCCGCCATCGAGGAGGAGATCAAGGCTCTGGACGAGAATGTGAAGGCTGCTGCCGACGTTGAGGCACAGAAGAGCGTAGTGCGCACCGCAGGTGGTAAGGTTGGTACCTACAAGAGCTTCGCTTCGCTCGACAGCGCAGTGGCCGAGGCTCTGAACGCATCGAAGAGCTATGGCCCCGAGCTCGACGCCGAGACTTGGAAGGCATACTACCTCTTGGCCGATGTTAACGCCCCTGCAACCTACGAGTTCGAGGTAGCACAGTTCGCAAATATGGCCGAGGCCGAGAAGATCGCCGAGGAGCTTAAGGCTAACGGTGGTGACTTCACCAAGCTCTCAACAGCTGTTGAGGCCGTTGCCGACAGCCGCGAGCTTATCAACATGACCGAGTCGCAGGCCAAGAACTTCATCGCATGCAAGGAGGGTGACATCTTCGCATTCAGCAACAACGGTGTTCCCGCCGTGGCAAAGATCGTGAAGCTCGGCCAGAAGGAGCGTTTCGTGCTCACCGCCGATGTTGAGAAGGCCATCACCCCCAGCGAGAAGACCATCCGCTCAATCACCCGTGAGGCTGATAGCTTCGAGGGTGCTGCAGGTCAGGATGTAGAGAGCTTCCAGGCTGCTGCCGACGCCGCAGGTCGCACCATCGCCATGGTTAACGTAAACCGCAACGACTACAACCCCATGTATGGCCGTGGTCGTCTGGCCGGCAACATCCCCAACTCGCGCCACATGGCCGTATGGGCTTATGGTGCCGAGGTAGGTGATATCAAGCGTTTCAGTATCGATGGCTCGATCTACGTTGTTATGGTAGCTTCGGTAGATAACGAGAAGTTCGCACCCCGCAACGACGTGCAGATCCGTCAGGCACTGCTCCGCGATAAGAAGTATGAGATGCTCACCGAGAAGCTGGCTATGGATGCCACCATCGAGGGCGCAGAGAGCGGTACCTTCGCAGGTGTTAAGTATGCTGACCGCAGCCTCAACGAGGGCAAGGGCGATGCTACGCTCGTAGCCGCTATCGCATCATCTGACGAGGGCGTTGAGACCAAGGTTAAGGGTACCACCGCCGCCTACATCTTTGTTGTTGACAAGATCAATGGCGAGGTTGATGCTACGACTCTCGAGGAGGAGCGCACACCCCTTATCACCCAGCGCGAGAATGCCACTATGCAGAGCGCATCGGGCATCCTCTCGATGAAGACCGAGATTGAGGATTTCCGTGCAGAGGGTTCTATCTAACAGATAGTTATATCGCAATAAGACGATATAAAACATAGTACACGCAACGGTTAAGCGTTGCTCGAAGATGTCCGACCAAGATTTTGGGCGGACATCTTTTTTTTGCGGTCGGGATATATTTTTTTGCGTGGTGAGTGATAGAAATCAAAACGTCGGCACCTCTCTTACATCACAAACAAAATCCCTGAATTTATGCAAAACGAGAAGAGAGAACCGGAATTGATGGATGATGCCTTTGATAAGCTCCTCGATGAGTTTTTGGCCGACCAGATGAGTAGTCTGGAGGGGGACAATCCCAGTGCGGAGAGCTGTAATGACGACAAGGCAGATGAAAAGACGGAGGACTACGACTACGATGAGGATGACATCTGTGAGGATGACATCTGTGAGGATGACATCTGTGAGGATGACGATGATGAGGATGAGGAGGATGACGATGAGGAATTGGAGGATATGCTGATAGTGTCGGATATCTTTGTTAGCGGCTCAGGGCGCAAGGATGGTGGAGGCAAGCCGCGACCCTCGATTATATATATGGGTGATGGGCGTAGTGTGTTGCATATCGACATCGACTACATCTCGTTTGGCAACCATGGCCCTGTCGAGCTGCGCATCTCGAGCAAGAGCAACCCCAACCTCGCGCTGGTCTACCACTTCGAGCAGAGTGCCTTCCAGCAGGATGACCGCGGAGATATACACTTCGAGGTTGATGTGAAGGATCTGCTGACCAACCGCAACACGCAACTGAACACCACACTGCGTGTAGAGCTCTTTGATAAACAACACCAGAGCATAGCCTATAGCCTTGCCAAGATTGCCTATGTCGGCTCGGCCATGGAGCTGCTGCGCATCAACCGCATCATAATGGGTAACGTCTCCAAGGGTAGTAACCCCCTGTCGATGGATGTTACAACGCCCTATGTTCAGTTTGCCGAGCGCGGCATGGAGGAGCTGGCCGTGATAATGACCGTCAACCGCCGCACCGACTTCTCGTGCGAGGAGCTGAACCCCCGTTTGAGGCTTATCACCCCGAGTGGTGAGCGAGTATCGCTGCTGGCCTTGGTGCACAGCTACGAGGATGAGCTCATCGGCCTGTATAACTCCTTCACGGCCGTTGATGTGGGTGGTAGCTGGCAGCGAGGTACCTATCTTGTGGAGCTGCTCCTCGACGACGAGGTCGTGGCCCGTGCCCCGATGACCATCGGTGATAACAACATCGAGGGTGAGGTGGATGTCAACAATATGCTCTCGTCATTGCGCACCTCGCAGAGCATCCACCGTCAGGAGGGCGAGCGCAAGGGCTCTGCCCTTAAGCAGCTCAACGCCATGGCGGGATTGAAGGATATCAAGGCGCGTGTGAAGCACCTCGGAGGCATGGCTCGTCTGGCCGAGATGCGCCGAAAGCAGGGTCTGCCTACGCCCGACCTTGCGCTACATGCCCTCTTCACGGGTAATGCGGGCACGGGCAAGACCACGGTGGCGAAGCTCATGGGTCGCATCTACCGCGATATGGGTCTGCTCTCGTCGGGACATGTCGTCGTGGCCGAGCGACGTACCCTCACGGGCCGCTACTACGACAGCGAGGCGCGTGCCGTGGAGCAGGCCATAGCCTCGGCACGCGGTGGCATACTCTTCATCGACGAGGCCTACATGCTCAACGTCAAGGATGACCCTCGCGACCCCGGACATAAGGTGCTGGAGCACCTGCTCACGGCACTTGCCGATAGCTCCAACCGCGACTGGATGCTTATCCTTGCGGGCTATCCCAAGGAGATGGAGGAGCTGATGAACTCGAACCCCGGTCTGAAGTCACGCATAAGCAACCACTTCCACTTCGAGGACTACAACGTCGAGGAGCTGATGGGCATTGCCGATATCTTCTGTCGGGAGCAGAGTTATAGGCTCTCGGCGGAGGCGCGCGAGCGTCTTAGGACACTTATCGAGCGTGACTATGCGAAGCGCGAGGAGAACTTCGGCAATGGCCGATATGTTATCAACCTGCTGGAGCAGAGCATACTGCCCTCACTTGCCCAGCGCGTGGGACGTCTTAAGCGACCTACGGCCGAGGCCCTGCAGCTCATCCTCCCCGAAGATATACCCATCACCGCGAAGGAGGTCGAGCAGCATCGACGTGGCGAGTTTGACAACGAGGCCATAGAGCGCGCCCTGCAACGTCTGGATAGCCTCACGGGGCAGCACAACGTCAAGCGTGCGATACACAACTTTGTAACCTTTGCCCGTCACCTGCGGGCGCGTGGCGAAAGGTTTGTGGGCGAGGGTGTCCTGCGCTGGAACTTCGCCGGTAACTCGGGCATGGGCAAGAGCACCGTGGCGGCCATCCTCGCCGACATCCTGCGTGCCATGGGGCTTATACACCGCAGCGACATCACCGAGGTGCGCACCTCGCACCTATATGCCAGCTCGGACCACCTCGCCGACCAGGTGCTGCGCAGTGCCGTGGAGCGTGCACGCCATGGCGTGCTGCTCATAGACAACGATGCCATGAACTTCCGTAACGTCTTGGGCGACAGTGGTGTAGACCCTCTGCAGATGCATCTTAACGATATCTCGACGGAGAGTGGCTCACCCGGGGCGATCATCATCGCCGAGTGCCGCGCCACGCACCATGCCATGGCCGACAACCTCGCACGTCAGGGTATCTACGACTACGACCACACGCTGCTCTTCGAGGATCTCAATGCCGAGGAGCTTATGGAGATACTCAAGGGTCGTCTGCAAAGGTACAATGCCATCATGGATGCCGAGGCCGAGGCGGTGATGCGCCACTACATAGCATCGCTATGGGCTACGCGCAACCCCCGGGTGGCCAATGCCCGCACCATAAAGCTGCTGTCGCGAACGATATTCGAGCAGGTGGTGCTGCGCGAGAGTCGCACCTCGCGCTCGAAGAGCCCGAAGCCGCGACGTCGACAACATCGGGTAAGAAGATGCGATGTGGAGCCATATCGCTGGATGCCAACAACTAAAGCGATAGGTTATGATCTTTGATCGAGATGTAGACTTCTTCGAGCTGGCGCATGCGGCACACAAACGTCAGGAGTATGACAAGGCCATAGCACTGCTACGTCGCGGTGCAGTGATGTGGTACAGCCCAAGGTACACCTCCTGTGCTGCATGGCTGGGGCACTACCATGAGCAAGGCTATGGCGTGCGCCGCGACCCCTACACCGCCATGCAGTGGTTCGAGATTGCGATACAGCGTGGTGGTAGGCGTGTCGAGGAGGGCTGGGTAGGAGAGCGTTACCGAGCACTTAAGGCGCAAAACCTCGCACCACGGCTTGAACCTATAGAGTTGTATGACAGCTATATAGGTCTTATTAAACTTACGCGGGTACCGCGAAGAGAGCGTGATGAGGTGCGCTTCACGGATAGCGAGGTGAGGGTTAAATATTACGATAGTCGGCCCTATGACTTCTCGGTGGTACTCGCATGGCAGGTAGTGCTGAAGAGGGCTGAAGAGAGGCGGGCCGATGGGCTGCCCGAGGTCATTGACGAGAGCTTCAGGCGTGACTACGACCACTTCCACCTGCGCATAGCGCGTGGCACAACGTCGGCCTACGGCCATCGCTGTGAGGGTGATAGCTACACGCTGCTGCTGCCCGCGAGGGCAAACTGCCGTGAGCAACTTACGCGCGAGGCGATAATAAGACATGCCATGAGCCTGATGCGCAAGGCGGCAGAGAGCTACCTCACCAGGCGCAGTGCGGAGATATCAAAGAGCTCGGGGCTTAGCTATAAGTCGTTGAAAATAGGTAGTGGTATGCACACAGTCGGCTATTTTATCCGTGCATTTAAGCTGATGTACCTGTCGTGGCATGTCATGAAGTTTCCGCACATATACATCGACTCGCTGATATACCATGAGTTGTGTCACTCGTTGGTCTCTGGCCACAACAGCGACTTCTACGACACGTTAAGGAGGTATGGTGGCGAGGAGATATACATCGCCGATAAGAACTTCTGGCTGAAGAACAACCCGCCGAAGACGATATAGCGGGGGTGGCCGTAGGTGATTTTACACCAATAAAGAGCCTTCAGAGGTGGCGAAAACGAAACTTTTTTACTACCTTTGTCTAATAAATATTGTGAAACGATGATACAGCCACTATCCATAGGCCTCTTTATCGACGGAGGCTACTATGCAAAGATTGATGAGGCCCTGCGCCATAACTCGGGCCTTGGCCTCGACCTTAAGAAGCTGATGCACTTCATACGCACCACCGTTGCCGAGCACTACGATACAACTATCGACGAGTGCCAGATTGTCGAGAGCCACTACTTCCGTGGTCGCTACCGTGCTGCCGTGGCCGAGCAGAAGCGCATACTCTTCCCCGAGCGCAGGTTCGAGGATGCACTCATCGAGAACGATGTGATATTCCACTACAAGCACTTGAGAGAGATTGATGGTGTGATCATCGAGAAGGGTATCGACGTATGGTATGCGTTGGAGGCCTATGAGCTGGCCACGGTGCGCCACTTCGACGTGGTGGTGCTCATCACGGGCGATGCCGACCATGAGATGCTTATCCGCAAGCTCAAGGCCCTGAAGAGCAATGTGATACTGCTCACGGGCGAGCTCTCGTCACAGAGTGCCGTGTCGCGCCTGCTCAAGGAGGAGGCCACGCTGCACATAGATCTCGGTGTGCTACTCTCTAATAGTCGTGAGGCGGTAGAGGATATCTGCACGGAGCGAAGATAGAGCCGTAGAACGGCTTATAGCTCCGCAGCAATCTCACGGGCGATGTGTCGTATGTTGTCTAAAGCAACATCGTGGCGCATCGCCTCTTCTATTGCCATGCCCTCGGGTGTGGCGGCATGGATGGAGTGAAAGTCGCTATGGCGCAGGGCGTCGCACCACATCACGCTGCCACCAATGGCGATGACGGGGATGCCCTCCCGACGACCGTGGGCCAGCACCCCTGCCGGAGCCTTGCCCATAAGCGTCTGGTGGTCGATGCGCCCCTCGCCGGTGAAGATATAGTCGCAGCCACGGATGCGACTGTCGAAGTCTATAGCATTGAGCAGCAGCTCGATACCCGGCATGAGCTTCGCACGGAGGATGCCCATGAGTGCTGCGCCAAGACCTCCGGCAGCACCACTTCCCGCAAGCGATGATATGTCCCTTGTGGCATAGCCATCGACCACCGTGGCGTAGTGGCGCAGAGCCCTGTCGAGGAGCTCCACGGTGGCGGCATCGGCACCCTTCTGCGGGGCGTAGACCATGGCGGCACCACGCTCCCCATAGAGGGTGTTGTCGACATCCGAGGCGACGAGTATCTCCACACGGTCGAGCCCCTCAAGGCGTTGCGTATCGTCTATCGAGGCGACATCGTGCAGCTCCTTGCCACGGAACAACTCAAGGGCTCGGCCCTCGCTGTTCAGCAGGCGGTAGCCCAGCGCAGCAAGCATGCCTATGCCACCGTCGTTCGTAGCACTGCCACCGATGCCGAGGATTATGCGCCGGCAGCCCTGCCGTAGCGCATCGGCAACCATCTCGCCGGTGCCGTAAGTGGTGGTATATAGCGGGTTGCGCTCATCGGCGGATAGTAGTGTGAGTCCACTTGCCGAGGCCATATCCACAACGGCTGTCGTGCCATCCGAGGTGATCAGATAGCGGCACTCTATCGGGCGCATAAGCGGGTCGTGCACCACCACACTGCGCCAATGGCCCTGCATAGCATCGCTTAGGGCCTCGGCCATGCCACCGCCACCATCGGCAATGGCGCAGCGTAGCACCTCGCAGTGGGGGTGTAGCTCGAGGATGCCCTCGCCAAAGGCGGTGGCAACTTCGAGGGAGGTGAGTGACCCTTTGAACTTATCGAAGGCAAGCATTATACGTCGCATAGCACAGGACTTTGAGCAAAGATACACTCTTTTGTCGGGAATAGCGACAAAATGGGCGAAGAATATGCTGTGTTTAGAGAAAAAATTGTATCTTTGTGTTGATATGGGCCTTAAGCCCATAGTCGGATACACACTCTAACCCAACAAAGCTATGCCTTCTACTACATGTGCCATGCTGCATATTCTGCCCGGTGCACTCTTCCTGATTGTACTACTCGTCGTGCTTGTCTTTCGCCCTATCCTGCGTGATAGGCTTCTGATACGCAACTATTTCTTCCCGACGGTCATCCTGGCTGCCGTGCTGATGCCCATGATGGTCTACGGCATCCTGGTCTATATAGGTGCCGGCAATGGGTCGTTGTGGGTGGAGGAGGGTAGCGAGGATGGTTATCAGCCCTCGCTGGCATGGAGTGTCTACTACCAGTTTGTCGACCCGGGCAACCAGCAGATGGCCGCCAGCAACTATGTGGCGTGGACAACAACACTCGCCATATTGGGCACCATAATACTCAACGGTCTGCTCGTGTCGTCGTTGATAAACATTGTCGATAGGCGCAAGGAGCGTTGGCTCAAGGGTGAGATACGTTATAGCTCATGCCATATCAACCACCATACGATAGTTATCGGCGGTAGCGACATCTCGGTGGGCATCATACGCAGCATTATCGAAAAGCGACGTCACCGTGGCCCTATTGTCGTTCTGGCGAAGTGCGACATCGAGGATCTGCGCCGTAGAATACTCTCGGCCGTGGGCGACCGAGGCAACGTGGTGCTCTGCTATGGCGACCGCACCTCGCAGGATGATATCAGGTCGGTACATCCTCACCTTGCCGACGAGGTCTTTGTTATCGGCGAGGAGGTCAACCAGCAGAATGACGACGAGTCGTACCACGACACGCTCAATATGAGGTGCTTGCACCTTCTGGGCAAGGCTGCAGAGCATCGTCCGGCCAAACGCGGCGAGCTCACCTGCCACGTCATGTTCGAGTACCAGACAACCTTCGCGGCACTGCAGATTGTCGATATCGACGAGGCCAAGATAGCCTTCCGACCCTTCAACTACTACGAGTCATGTGCCCTCAACGTCTTTAGCGGTGACTGTCCTACGAAGGAGCACCCGGCAAAGTACATGCCTTTAGATGGTGAGGGTATCACGGAGCAGGATACACACTTCGTGCATCTGGTTGTTGTGGGCATGTCGCGCATGGGCATAGCCATGGCAAACATCGCGGCACACCTGGCTCACTACCCCAACTTCGAGCGCGAGGGTAGCGACGAGAAGATACGCACGCGCATATCGTTTGTCGACATCAACGTCGAGCAGGAGGCACAGTACTACATGGGCCGCTTCGAGGAGCTCTTCAAGTTGGCACGCTACCGCTTCTACGACCCCGACAATGCTGCTGCGAGCAAGCCGTGGCAGTGCGACATGGCGAAGCACTACCCCGAGAAGCATCTGGGCGAGGATTTCATAGATGTGGAGTGGGAGTTTGTAGGCGGTGCCATCGACTCGGAGGGTGTACGCCGATACCTTGTTGATGTGGCCCGAAACGAGCGTGCGAAGCTCACCATAGCCATCTGCCTGCCCGAGAGCAACCGCGCTGTGGCCTCGGCAATATACATGCCCGACGAGGTATTCAGCAGTAAAAGTACACAGCAGGTGCTGGTCTACCAGCGCAAGGGTGGCGAGATCATAGATCAGATATCGGCCTCGAACTACCACTATCATGGTAAACTACGCCCCTTCGGTATGGATGATAGCTGCTATAACCTCGAGCGTATCGACGAGATCACGGCCGTAAATAATAGGATAGACAGCGAGTATAAAACAGCGAAGAACGAGTACCGTCAAAGTAAGCCCCAGGCAGTGGCGAATAAGGCGAAGAGCAATGCTGCAAATCTGTGGAGTAACTACTACAACATATACTCGGCGCGTAGTAAGTTTAGAGCCTGCACACCCGGCATAGTGATCTCGCACGGCCTTGCCTCGGATTATGAGTTTAAAGACCATTTTGAGATGATGTTGGGCCGAATGGAGCATAACCGCTGGAACGTGGAGCAGCTGCTGATGCGTTACCGACCCCTGACAAAGGAGGAGCAGGATGGTGCCAAGATGGAGTCGGCCGAGGCTGACGATGCCGAGAAGAACAGACTTAAGAGCCAGGGTGCTCACCTCGATATATGCTCTAACAGCATGCTTGATAGGATCGATGTGGGTATATCGCAGATGGATAGGGCACTTGTAAATGTGTTGCCGGAAGCCTACCGAGGGCTATATGGCACTTTAAAAACTAAAGAGTAGATGACAAACCAGGAGATAATAGATGGATTGATAGCTCGCGATGACGAGGTCACCAAGCACTTCTTTTTCAAGAAGTGCCGACCTCTGTTTATCTCTATCATCCGTTTTGTATTTGACTACGAGGTGGACTACGACGAGTTTGTCAACGAGCTCTACCTCTATCTTATGGAGAACGATGCCCATCGACTGCGACTCTACGAGGGTCGTAGCTCGATATATATGTGGCTGAAGGTTGTGGCCACGCGCTTCTTCATAGCCAAGCGCAACAATTTGGTCAACACCGAGGCGCAGAGCACCTACGATGAGCAGCGTGCACACGAGGGCGAGTGCAGCAACGTCACACCCGCCTCGCAGGCCGACATGGAGCGACTGCTGGCCAAGCTGCCCAACCGCCGCTATGCCTACGTCATACGCCGCCTTGTCTTTCAGGATGCCGAGCCAAAGAGCGTGGCCGAGGAGTTGCGGGTGAGCGTGGATAACTTGTACAACATTAAAAAACGCGCTATCGACGCCCTGACGGCGATAGCCCTTAACGACAAACGCATATATGAAAAAGGTCGTAGCAGATAGCATCATCAGCGATGAGCTAATTGCCGCCTACCTCGACGGCAATGCAACAGCACAGGAGACACAGCTTATACTCGGTGCTCTGGCCGAGGATGCCGAACTGAGAGAGTTGCTGCGCATATCGCACGATGTAGACATCGAACTGGGTCAGATGCCCGTGACGCTCGAGACTCTGCCCCTGGCCGCTATGGCTGCCACGGTGGGTAATAGAAACATCTGCGGTATGGAGTGCGAGAGGTATATCCTACGACGTCGCGGTGTGGAGTTCTCGGATGAGGAGCTTCTGCGGCGCGCCGTGGAGCAGGGGTGGCTCAAGGATAAGGGCACGGCCCTGCACAACATTGGCCGCCATGCCGAGTACTTCGGCCTCAACGTCACACGACGCTTCAAGAGCTCGTTGGAGGAGCTGGTGAGTGCCCTGCAACGTGGTGACGATGTTATCGTCGCGCTGGATGGCGGTGAGCTCTGCCACGAGAGGGTGGCTGCCGAGCTGCTGGAGGATATTGTCGAGGGTGAGCGTCCCGACCACACGGTCGTAGTCACGGGTTGCGACGTGGAGCAGTGCCGCGTTAGGCTCTACGACCCCAATAACGACAGCTCGGAGGATGAGCTGCCCTTGGAGATGTTCCTCGATGCGTGGGATGACTCGAAGCGATATATGGTCGTTGTGACCGACCGCGATGAGGAGTATGTGCCACACCCTGCCGATCTCTCGGATGTGGAGCTTGGCGACGACCTTATAGAGCTGCGCGAGGCCATAGCCGAGAATGCCCATGAGGTGTGGGCTGCCAAGCGTCGTGCCGAGGGCTGGACCTATGGCCCTCTGCGTGATGATAAGTTGAAACAGACACCCGACATGGTGCCCTATGCCAAGCTACCCGAGAAGGAGAAGGAGTATGACCGCCAGATGGCCATGGACACAATCAAACTTTTGAAGAAGCTGGGGTATGACCTCGTAAAACGACAGTAACCGACTAAAACCCAAATATTTGCATTATGATTAAAGCTGCAGATTTTATCCATCCCGAAGATGCTGCCGCTATTGCGCAGCTGGAGAGTGTTCCGGGTCTTTCGTACCTGATGAAGAAGTATATGGAGATAGGCTATGAGGTTATCTACCGTTCGCTCTATATGTCGACGGCCATACGCCTCTCGCCTACACAGTACCCCGAGCTGTACAACCGTCTGCCACCCATCTGCCAGAAGCTGGGTATCGAGCAGCCGGACTTCTACCTGGTGATGAACCCCTACCCCAATGCATGTACGTTTGGTGATACGCACAAGTTTATCGCCATCAACACGGGCCTTCTGGAGGAGTTGACCATGGAGGAGGTTGACTCGGTGATTGCCCACGAATGTGGACATATCATCTGCCGTCATACGCTCTATCACAATATCGCCCTCGAGATATTCAACCGTGGTAATCTCTCTCAACTTCTCGGCCAGCTCTCGAAGCCTATCGTTTACGCCCTCTACTACTGGATGCGTAAGAGCGAGCTGTCGTGTGACCGTTGTGCCGCCATTGTCACCAGCCCCGAGATGGTGGCCTCGACACAGGCGCGTCTGGCAGGTGCCTCGACAAAGTTGCAGAGCAAGATAAACCTCGACGAGTGGATATCGCAGGCCGACGACTTCGATAAGATAGATGCCAACATGTGGAATAAGTTGGTGTTCTTGCAGAAGCTGCTCACCATGACACACCCCATGGGCTCGGTGCGCGTGAGGGAGATCCTGAAGTGGGGCCAGAGCGACCAGTATAAGAATATCATGGCATCGCTCAATGCCGAGACCTCGTCGACGCGCTGCCCGGAGTGTGGCGCAAGCGTGCAGGATGAGTGGCTCTTCTGCCAGAACTGTGGTATGAAACTATAACTAACAAATAACCCGCGAAGATATGTTTTTTGACGAAAATGGTGTGCTAAATCTCGATGAGATGATAGCGCAGAACGACTCTTTTAAGAAGATTATGGCCGATGAGCTTGTCAGCGAGGCCGAGGTGAAGGAGCAGTCGGATAGGGTGCTTCAGATGATGCACGATATGGAGCAGCGTTATACTGCGGAGCAGGTCGAGGAGATCAAGCATCTGCTCGTGGAGACCAACGTGCTCTATGCCATATACAATATTCACTCACTGCAAACCTTAAAACTATAAAGCCATGGGAACTTTCAATACCAAGAAGATACTCTACGTTTCACCCGAAGTTATACCTACCATTGCAGAGCGCATCAGCGACGATTTGAGGTGCGAGGGCTACGAGGTCGAGGTTGAGGCCTTGAGCTCGGGTAACCACGATATCTCGATTACGAAGGGTGGTATGTTTAAGGCTGTGCTGGGCCTTAAGAGTGCACTGAAGATCACGCTTACACCCCTGGGCGACAAGATTATGTTCAACGCCTCGGTGGGCATCTTTGGCCGTCAGGTGGTGCCCGTCATTGTGATGTATTTCGTGGGCTGGCCACTGCTCATCACCCAGATATGGGGCCTTGTGCGCCAGTCGAAGCTCGATGACCGTGCTCTGGCCGTTGCCGAGAAGGTGGCCGAGGAGTATGCCCCTGCCGTGAAGCCCGTTATGACCGAGGAGCCCAAGAGGTTCTGCACGCAGTGTGGTGCGAGGTACGACGTGGGAGCCAAGTTCTGCTCGTCGTGCGGCACAAAACTTTAGTGGGGTAGACCCCTCAAACGACTAACCAACACCCGGTATACTATGCTACATCTCAAACTCGTATTCATGGCTCTACTGCCTGTGGCCATCCTCGGCTACTACATCTACCATAAGGATCGCTACTGCCCCGAGCCCCTGAAGGAGCTTGCAAAGGCGTTGTTGCTGGGTGTTGTGTCGTGCTTCGCCTCGTTGCTCATCTCGCGCCCCTTGGGTGCACTGGGTTTTTACAGCGACGAGATCTACACGGCCCTCGATGCCGTGCGCCTCTCGCTCTTTGGTGCTGCCCTGCCCGAGGAGCTTGCCAAGTTGGCTATGCTGTGGCTTATGCTGCGCCGTAGCCGCCACTTCGACCAGACACTCGACGGCATCGTCTATGCCGTCTTTATCTCGTTGGGCTTCGCAGGTCTGGAGAATATTATGTATCTGGCCTCCAACGTCCACGACTATGTCAGCGTAGGTGTCATGCGAGGTATCTTCTCCGTGCCGGGCCACTTCTGCTTCGGTGTGCTGATGGGCTACTACTACTCGCTGGCACGCTTCTATGGCCACAATCGTCGTCGCAACCTCTGCCTCGCGCTGCTTGTTCCCGTGCTGGTGCATGCCGCCTACGATGCTATACTCTTTACCGCCTCTATCTCCGATGTCGGAGGCCTCCTATTTGTAATACTCTTTATCTGGTTCTGCCATAAGCTCTGGAAGCGCGCCTCGCACAGCATTGCCGAGCATATCGAGCGTGATAAGGAGAGATAAACGCCTGTTATACAGCTATGAAAGCCCAACAATACGATATATTTATCAGCTACCGTCGCAGCTCATACGATACCGCAAACCTTATAGCTACGCGCCTTAAGGCCGAGGGCTACTCCGTATTTTTCGATATGGAGACGCTGCGCTCGGGTGCCTTCAACGAACAGCTCTACACCGCCATTGAGCAGTGCCGCGACTTTATCGTCGTGCTGCCTCCCGACGCTCTGGATAGGTGCTTCAACGAGGATGACTGGGTGCGCCTCGAGGTGCTTCACGCCCTGAAGCATAGCAAGAATATCGTGCCCGTGATGCTCAACGGCTTTGTCTGGCCCGAGCCTATGCCCCCGGGTCTGGAGCCGCTGCAAGATATGCAGGCCCTCACCGCCAGCTCGGTAGAGTACTTCGACCTGGCCATGCAGCGTCTGCAGGAGCGTTATCTGTTGAGCAAGCCCCATGTGCAGGTGCGCAAGCTGGCGCGTCGCCTCACTATATGGCTCACGGCATTGGCTGCGCTGGTGGCCATCCTGTGGGGTGTATTCTTTCTCCTTTCGAGGGATGTATGCGATAACTACGCCTCGAGCATCACGCGCGATGCTGCGGCCGTGCACCTCATTGCCGAGCAACACTACAAATTCCAGCAGCAGTGGGATGAGTTTGTCGTGCATCTGCACAATGCCACCCGTGCGGAGCAGGTCGAGGCGTTGAAGGAGGATATAATGCTCTGCATAGACTACGCCGAGGAGGGTCTGACCAAGACGTGGTATGTGCAGCCCGACGAGCTTCAGATAGGTGCCTACCACAGCTTCCTGCTCTCGCTAAACGGCATCGAGGCCAAGGATGTAGCCTCGTCGCCGCTCTTTGCCACGATATACTTCAACGACTATGTCGATCTGCTGGATAGTGCCCGCGCCGCTGCCACCCAGGGCGATAGCCTCAATCTGGAGTTTGTGGCTATGTATCTGAAGGTTACGTCGCACTCGCTAAATAGCTATTACGCCGCCATACTCTCCGAGTTGTCGCAATTCCCGAAGAGTAGCCGCGGGCTCTACGAGGATCTTAAGGGCGAGTGGATACACTATCCGACCTATGAGATTGATCGCGATCGGGCCTACTACGAGGAGGTCATGGCCAAGGAGAATAGCCTTGCCGAGGAGCTTATGAGCACATTTGAGCAGCGACAGACACAGGCTTCGGCCGAGATTGACGATATGGAGCGCGAGTTCAACGCCTTTGTCGAGCAGACCGACCAAGCCATCGAGCAGCTCACGGGCATGAGCCCCGAGGAGGCCGAGGCGTGGCTGGCGGCCGAGAACCAGATAGACTCCATACGTCGAGCCAACGATGCCGAGATAGCACTGCGCAGGGAGAAGGTTGAGGCCAAGCGCATGGAGGTCAGGTCCATGGAGGCGGAGCTCGAGGAGCTCGACAAGCAGTACCGTGCGACCTACGACGACCTTAAGGCGAAGTGCAGGCTCAACGACGAGGATGACCAGTGGTATAAGTGGGGCAAGGTGTGCCGCTGGGGTGCCTTTATTAATATGATGGTGGAGAGCCGTCGTGAGCTTCTTGCCCAGGATATACGCCCCTCGTCGAGCATCACGCCCGATGCGGCCTACGCCGATATGAGTGCTCTGCTGCGCACCTACGAGGCCTACCACCCCGAGAGCTCGGCCTATGTGGCTGCGGCGCGGGAGTTCTTCCGCGAGCTCTCCAGGGGCGACCTGCGCTATGGAGGAGTGCTGATCTTCGCCTTTAAGGACGATGCTACCCACCCGCTCTTCCGCGTAGGCGATATCGTCACGGAGTATAACGGCCGACATATCACGGACTACAGCAGCTTCCGTGCGGCATATCAGGAGTGCCGCGATGGTGAGGTTGAGTTCCTGCGCCTTGAGGATGGCCGCCTTAAGGCCATGTCGGGTAGGCTCGAGCAGAGCGACATCGTGGGCTTCCTGGAGCTCACCGAGGAGATTTAGACCAGAGCTGTCGCCCCTGAAACATACTATTTTTGCAAAAAAAGCGTTGTAAAAGTGATACATCGGTGATAGATTGCGTCGAGCGAGGCACTCTATATGGGTGTATCAACTAAAGAAAAGGTATGAAACAGAACTATCAACCAAAGCCCATAGACACATCCGACGTGAAGCTGCCCCGCGAGCTGGATGGACTGGTGGAGGCTATGGCACGCAACGTACATGAGGTGTGGGCCCAAACACGCATCAGCCAGGGTTGGACCTATGGCCCCGTGCGTAGTGACGAGCTGAAGCAGCACCCCTGTCTGGTGGGCTACGACGAGCTGCCCGAGGAGGAGCGCGTCTACGACCGTAACACGGCCCTCGGCACACTTAAGCTAATCACCCATCTGGGCTTTAAAATCTCGAAGGACGATGAGTAGAGAGTACACCCCCGAGCGTATCGCAGAGCTGGGCGAGGATGAGGTCTTTGTCTTTGGCAGCAACCTCGAAGGCATGCATGGTGGCGGTGCTGCACGCACTGCCTACCAGCGTTTTGGTGCCGTGTGGGGCGAGGGCGTGGGACACCATGGCCAGAGCTACGCCATACCCACGATGCATGGCGGCGTGGAGCAGATAAGGCCCTATGTCGATGAGTTTGTGGAGTATGCACGCGCAAACGCGCACCTGCGCTTTTTGGTGACGCGCATCGGGTGCGGCATCGCGGGCTTTCGCGACAAGCAGATAGCACCGCTCTTTAGTGAGGCCCTCAATTGTAGTAATATAATCCTGCCCCGCGAGTTTGTCGAGGCAATAGAGAAGTAGTGACTATGCTGACTATCGTATGTATCACCATTCTTGCCTACCTCATCCTGGGCAAGGATGTCGAGGAGCTGCTCGACACGATCAAGGATGTTGACTGGCGTCAGAAGACCGCGACGCTCATTGATAAGATACGCCCCTACGCCCTGAAGGCGGGACGTAAGGCTGCGCGCCCCATGTTGCAGTTCTACTACGTCATGGCCGACGGCAAGACCGACACGCTGGACAAGGTGTTGATCTACGCTGCGATAATATACACCGTCTCGCCGGCGAGCATCCTGCCAAGTGCCGTTTACAAGTTCCTCGGCGTGCTCGATGAGGGTGCTGCGGTGATGTATGTCTACAAGAAGATCAAGAGCTATATCACCCCCACGATAGATGCCCGCGTGGATCGCACGCTGGACGAGTGGTTTGGCGTGGAGTATGAGATGGTAGAGGGCAAGTAGTGCCACGCCTACCATACGCCTTCAACTCTAAAGGGCTGTTGCAACAAACTAACGTGTTGCAGCAGCCCTCTCATTTTACCCCTTGATGGAGGCTACTTTGCCGCCTGCAGGATCTTGTTCTTGAGCAGCTGCGGGTAGTCGGGGTGTGCCTCGAGGAAGGCCTGTAGCTCTGCGCTGGCGGCCTCCGAGTGGTGGTACTTCAGCAGTGCACCCACCCAGTTGCTCGGGAAGAAGATGTCGCCCGTGCGTTGCACCTCCTGCAGCTCCTCCAGCGCAGGGCGTATGTAGCCTATGGCCTCGCTCTGTCGCAGGTGGTGGTTCAGGTAGGTGAGCGTGGTGGCGGCCCACGGCTCGGTGCGTCGCTTGTCGGGGATGAGCAGCTCCTCGAAGAGTCGCTGCTGTGCCTCGCTATCGGGGTTCACCGCGCGCGAGATATAGTCGAACTCGCGGCGTCGGTCGTCGCTGGTGAGCCTCTTGCGCGTGGTGTCGATGATCGTGTCGTAGCTCTGGGGCAGGCGCAGCGCAAGCTCATAGGCGAGGGTCATGTAGTCGCTCTCGGAGAGTAGCGGGTGGTTGCCCTCCTGCCACGTCGCGTAGAGTCGGTTTACCGTGTCGGGGTTGGTGGTGATGCACATCAGCATGCGCAGGAGCTGCATGCGGCACGAGGTGATGGGGTGGCTCTCGGCGAGGGCGTAGAGCTCCGCCTCGATCTCCCAGTCGCCAAGCAGCAGCAGAGGCTCGGCGATGTAGCTGCACAGGCTCGAGGCTATGAGGGCGTTGTGCTCCTGCTCGATGCCGTGCCGGAGGCTCTCGACCCACTCGCGGCAGTCGATAAGGGCGTTGTGGTAGTTCTCGTTGAGGGTCATGACCGCGCTCTGGCGCATGGTGTCATCCTCCAACTCGGCCCAGTGCTCGAGGAGCCACTCTCGGCTCGCGCTATCGGTGATGAAGTGTCCGTAGCCGCGGCCATCGCTATTGGGTATGATGGCTGTGATGTCGTGGTCGATGACCATGGCGTACTCTCGCTGAGTGAGGCGCACATCGAGCTTCGTGGTGCGCTCTCCGAGGAGCGTAACCTCGAAACGCTGTGGCCATACAAGGTCGCGCCCCAGGGGGTCACTCTGGCGTATGTGCAGCATGCCCTGCTCGGCCCACAGCTCGATATGGGGCATGCCACGCTGCTCAACCCACACACGGCTGAAGGCCTCGAGGTCGGCATCGGTATGTCGGTCGAGGATGGCGATGAGCTCCTCCCAGGTGGCGTTGCCGTAGGCGTAGCTCCGCAGATACTCGCCAATGGCGACACGGAAGGGCTCCTCACCCATGATGTCGACGATGTTGCGCATGACCACAGGGGCCTTGTTGTATATGATGTTGCCATAGACAAGGCCGGCATTGCGCAGGTTGTCGAGGGGCTGTTTGATGGCCGTCGAGCCCTTGGTGCGATCCTCTGCGAGGGAAGAGGCAACGGTGGTCTTAAGCCAGTTGAGGTCGTGGTTGATTGTGGGGAAGAGGGGCTCGGTGATGCGTGCGGCGAAGTAGTTGGCAAAGACCTCCTTGGTCCACACATCGTCGAACCAGGCCATGGTGACATAGTCGCCAAACCACATGTGAGCCGTCTCGTGGGCTATGAGTTGTATGCGGCGCAGCTCCTCGTCGGGTGTGGGGTGCTCCGAGAGGAACATCTGCTTATCGTTGTAGAGCGTAGCTCCCGTGTGCTCCATGCCGCCATACTGGAAGCCGGGCAGGATGACAAAGTCGTACTTCATGAAGGGGTACTCCACGCCGGTGTACTCCTCCAGCCACTCTATCGACGAGGCTACCTGACTAAATATGGTGTCGAGCTGTGCCACGCGCCGTGGGTCACTCTCGCGGTAGTAGGCCGTAAAGCGGTGGTGGCCATCGTCGTAGGTGCGCTCCTGAAGCCTACCTGCGACAAACGAGAAGAGGTAGGTGCTCAACGGCTCGGTGCGCTCGAAGCAGACCACCTTGCGCCCATGGTCGAGGCTCTGGTGGCGCACAGAGGTGTTCGACACCGCCGTCCACTCGCTCGGCAGGCAGAGTGTCAGCGTGAAGGTGGCCTTGAGGTCGGGCTGCTCGAAGCAGGGAAAGAGCGTGCGGGCACGGTCGGGCACAAGCAGCGTGTAGAGGAACTCGTCGTTGCGGTTAACCGACTGATCGCCTGCGATAAAGGCTATGCGGATGGTGTTCTCGCCCGCCACGATAGCCTCCTTGGGCAGGATGATGTGCTCCGCCTCGAAGCGGTAGTCGACGGGGTGGCCGTTGGCGGTGAGTTGCAGGATGTGCTCCGCCTGCTGGCGGAAGTCGATGATGATGCTCTGGCTGTAATCCACAGCGAAGCATATCTCTATCTGTCCGTGTATGGCCTCGTCGCGCTGGTCGGGGATGTCGAAGCGCAGGTCGTAGCTTAAGTTCTTTATCGTAGCCTTACGCCATGTGGCAAGCTCGTGGCTTACGCCCTCGTCGAGCAGTCGTGGCGAGAGGCTCTTGTCGCATGATGTAAGCAGCATGCATGTGGCAAGTGCGGTAAGCAGGTATCTCATATAGGCAGTGTTGTTCGTATGTACGGTTTGTGCTAATATAAGACCCCGGGCGGCAGTTGTGGTGCTCCGCTCGGGGTCCATATATGTTTTTAGGTGAGGCATTAGAGGCCCATCTCCTCGAAGAGCCATGAGGCACCGCCCACCTTGTCGATGACGAAGAGGACGTAGCGTATGTCGCAGATGATGTTGCGGCAGAGTGTCTCGTCGAACTCGATATCGCTCATCGTCGAGAGCCATGTGCGGTCGAAGTTGATGCCTATAAGCTCGCCACGGCCGTTGAGCACGGGTGAGCCCGAGTTACCGCCCGTGGTGTGGTTCGTGGCGATGAAGCATACGGGAACGGTGTACTTGCCGTTGAGCTCGATGCCCCAGCGACCATAATCCTTCCGGGCGTAGACGTCGCGCAGACGCTGCGGGATGTTGTAGTCGTAGATATCGGGGTTGTCCTTCTGCATGATACCCTCGATGGTGGTCTGCGGCAGGTGGTACTCGCCATCGGCGTAGTCATAGCCCGCAACCTTACCGTAGGCCACGCGCAGCGTGAGGTTGGCATCGGGGAAGAAGGCGCGACTCTTGTCCCACTCCATGAGTGCCTTGACATAGGGACGGTACCAACGCTCGATGTCGGGTATGTTGCTCAAGTTGCGGTAGGTGTAGGGTGCTATGCGGCTCTTGATGGGTGCCAGAGCATCGACAAACTCGGCGATGGGGTCTTCGGCGACAGCCTCAACCGAGAAGCCCTCGACGCTACCCAGACGGGTGTTGTCGTAGAGGTAGTTGGCATAGGCCTCGGCACCGCCATGCTTGGCCAGCAGGGCCTTAAGCTCCTCCGAGATATAGGTGGCCTGCGCCTCATACTCGGTGAGCATGGCCACGGCCAGGGCGCGGTCTACCTCCACCACGAAGTCCTTGTAGAAGAGCTCGGCAGCAGCGCGCTTCTCGTCGTCGCTGAGTCTATTGCTGCGTGCTATGGCCACCACCTGCTGCAGCTCGATGCCGCGCAGGGTCTCGTTGAAGAGCTCGTAGTTGAAGTAGCCCTCGATGTTACGCTCGTAGGCCTTCGAGAGCGAGTCGAGGATATAGGCCTTGTCGGGGTTATCCTTCAGGAAACGCTCCTCGTAGGCTACCTTCTTGTCGTAGGTGCCCAGGCGGTTGATGCCCAGCACCTCGCCCTGCCACTTCTTCCATGCGTTGGCGATGCTGGCATGCTTGGCGGCATACTGAAGACGTATCTTGGGTGAGGTGGCCTGTGCTGCGCCGATGATATTAAGACGCTGTGTGCGCAGTGCTATCTTCGTGGGGTCCGACTTCTGGGCTATGTACTCCACAGCCTCCGAGGTGATATACTCCTGGGTGTTGCCCGGGAAGCCATAGATCATCGTGAAGTCGCCCTCCTTGACACCCTTGGTCGAGATCTCGAAGTGGCGTGCCGGCTTGTAGGGGCGGTTCTCTGCGCTGTAGGCTGCCGGCTCATTGTCGGCATTGGCGTAGATGCGGAATACCGAGAAGTCACCCGTGTGGCGGGGCCAGATCCAGTTGTCGTTGTCCGAGCCGAACTTACCGATAGACGAGGGGGGAGCACCCACAAGGCGTACATCCGAGAACTCGCGGTAGATGAACAGGTAGGCGATGTTGCCGTAGTACATCGACTCCACCGAGGCGCGGAAGCCCACGCCCTCCTGCTCGGCCTTCTGGATGATCTGCTCCTTGCTCTCGCCCTTGGCCAGACGGTCGGTCACCTCCTCCATGCGTACCAGGATGTGCACCTTGAGGCCGGGGCAGTGGAGCTCCTCGGCGTGCGACATGGCCCAGAAGCCGTCGGTGAGGTAGTCGTGCTCGACGGTCGAGAGTGCCTGGATAGCGTCGTAGCCACAGTGGTGGTTGGTCAGCAGAAGACCCTTCTCGGATACTATCTCGCCGGTGCAGCCACCGTCGAAGAGCACTACGGCATCCTTGAGCGAGGCCTTGTTGATCGAGTAGATATCCTCGGCCGAGAGCTTGAAGCCCTTGGACTTCATATCCTTCACGCGCGATGAGATGAGTGAGGGTAGCCACATACCCTTGTCGGCCACGGCCGAGAATGTTGTCGCAAGCATCAGAGCGACAATGAGTAAGGTTCGTTTCATTGAGTTATGGTTTTAGTTATTGTTTCGTCTGTTGTTCCCTACATGTAGCACGAGGGCAGTGCCTCGACGAAGCACTCCAGCTCGCGGCAGAGCCTCTGCACGGGCAGTCCCATGACGTTGTAGAACGAGCCCTCGATACGCTCGATACCCACATAGCCTATCCACTCCTGAATGCCGTATGCTCCGGCCTTGTCCATGGGGTTGAAGTGGGTGACGTAGTACTCTATCTGCTCGTCGGTGAGGGGTGCAAAGCGCACCGTGCTCTTCGAGGAGAAGGTGTGCTCACGCCCACGCATGCGCAGCGTGACACCCGTTATGACGCTATGCTGGCGACCTGCGAGGCGTGCAAGCATACGGCAGGCCTCCGCCTTGTCGTGGGGCTTGCCCAGCACCTCGCCATCGAGGATGACGGTGGTGTCGGCCGTGATGAGCAGCTCGTTGATGGCCAGAGCCTCGGGGTAGGCATGGCTCTTAAGTGCCGAGAGCCACGCGGCAACCTCCTCGGCAGGGAGTGTGGCGGGGTAGTGCTCGTCGCACTCGAAACGCTGTGCGAGGCGGTAGCCTATGCCCGTAGCCTTAAGCAGCTCGCGGCGGCGTGGTGAGGCCGAGGCGAGGATAATGTCGATGCTCGTGAGTTTGTCGTGTAGCAGCATTGTTGGCACATTGGTTAAAACATAGACAAAGATAGCTATTTTTCGCATAATCTAAAACATAATATCGCAAATTGTTGCTACCTTTGTTGCAAGGAGCGGTTATTTTGATGAGCCAAACGAATTGATTGAAGGGAAAGTATGAAGCGTGATGCTATAGATTTTGAGAGTGGCCAGATCTCGGTGCTGTTTCGTAAGCTGTTGATACCTACTCTGTTGGGTACGCTGTCTATGTCGGCAATGACGGCCATCGACGGCATGATCGTGGGTCATGGCGTAGGCCCCATAGGTGTGGCTGCGGTAAATATCGTCGTGCCCATCTATCAGCTGATGTCGGGTCTGGCATTGATGGTGGGTGCCGGCTGCTCGGTGGTGGCCTCGATACACCTGTCGCAGGGCAAGCTGCGTGTGGCGCGCCTCAACATCACGCAGGCGTTGGTGGCTGCTGCTGCGGTGGCCACGCTCATCGCTGCGCTTATCTTCGCCAATCTCGAGGAGGTGGCCCTGCTGCTGGGTGCCTCGCCCACGCTGCTGAACCATGTCGTGGAGTACACCGAGTGGCTCCTGCCGGGCTTTATCTTCGAGATGTTCGGCATCATAGGCCTCTTCATCATACGTCTGGACGGTGCTCCGCGCTACGCCATGTGGTGTAATATCATCCCTGCCGTGCTCAATGCCATCCTCGACTGGTTGTTCGTCTTCCCGTTGGACATGGGCGTCAAGGGCGCAGGTGTGGCCACGGGTATCTGCATGGTGCTGGGTGGTGTGATGGCCCTTGGCTACCTGCTGAGAGCAAGTAGCAGGCTGCATGTCGTGCTGCCGAAGATGAGCCTTAAGAGTCTGCGGCTGTCGCTGCGCAATGTCGGCTACCAGTGCCGTGTGGGTGCCTCCTCGCTGATGGGCGAGCTGTCGCTGGCCGTGCTCATATACATCGGCAACATAGTCTTTATGCGCTACCTCGGTGACGATGGCGTGGGGGCCTTCGGCATCTCGTGCTACTACACCCCCTTCTTCTTTATGGTGGGCAACGCCATAGCGCAGTCGGCACAGCCCATCATAAGCTACAACTATGGCCGTCAGCGTCTTGCCGAGGTGGCCACAACACGACGACTGCTGATGATGACCTCGCTCCTGTTTGGCCTTATAGTGGCTGCGATGTTTGTCTTCATGCCCGAGCTGCTCGTGGCACTCTTCGTCGATAGTACCACCGTGGCCGCACAGATAGCCATCGAGGGCTTCCCCTACTACGCCCTCGGTGTGGTCTTCTTCATCCTCAACGTCGCCATCATAGGCTACTACCAGAGCATCGAGCGCGTTGGTCGTGCCACGCTCTTTGTGCTGCTGCGCGGCTTGGTGCTTATCATCCCCTGCTTCATGCTGCTGCCCGCGTGGTTGGGCGTGAAGGGTATATGGCTGGCTATGCCCACGGCCGAGGCCCTCACCTTCATGGTGGTGATGCTCGTAGAGCGACGCAGCGAGGGCCGGTAAGAGGTGAGCGAAGAGTGGTCATAAGGGGTCTTAAGTGACGAAAAATTTGGAGATTTCCAAAAAATGACGTACCTTGCATCGAAATAGTTTATTAACCGATAAAAAGTAACTGCCTATCGATAGAACTCTGCTCTTGAACCAACTAAATTAGAGAGTATGATAATCAACGAGTTAAGCGACCGTGTATTGCTTAATCGCTACCTTACGGGTGATAGGAGTGCCATATCTGAACTTATCGGCCGCCACAGTCAGCGTGTGCGTCGTTATATCGGCATGATGGTCAAGGATGACGACATCGCCGATGATATCTTCCAGGAGACATTCATCAAAGCCGTCAAGGTCATTGACGAGGGTGGCTACACCGACACGGGAAAGTTTCTGTCGTGGGTGTTGCGCATCGCCCACAACCGTGTCTTGGACCACTTCCGCAGGGTCAAGTCGCAGCGTATCATCAACGAGGCCGATGCCGGCTACGACATTCTGGGCACGTCGCGCCTTGTGGAGCCTACGGCCGAGCAGTCGATGATCTCGACGGAGCAGGCCGAGCAGATACGTCGCCTTATTGGCGAGCTGCCCGAGGAGCAGCAGGAGGTGGTGCGCCTGCGCTACTACTCGAAGCTCTCGTTTCAGGAGATCGCCGAGGAGACCGACGTGAGCATCAACACCGCACTGGGACGTATGCGCTACGCACTGATAAACCTGCGCAAGATGATAGCCGAGAAAAATATTGCGCTAAATTAGTTCGTCGCGCACAATAAAGCCACCCGAGGGCCGTTATAAGAGTAGTTAGACTCTAAATTTAGTTGCCTATGGGTGAACTCGACAATCGTATTTTAAATCTCTACAGCGAGGAGGATCTGCTGCTCAACGATGTGGCGCAGGGCGATCCCGAGCTGATGTTTCTGGATACCTACCTCACCGACCTGTTTAAGTGCAAGTAGTCGTGAGGAGGGGTGAAACAGACGAAGCTGTCTGGCAAGCCTAAAAATTAGCACTTGTTATACAACTTAAACGATAAGGGGATGCCCAACACGCTTGTTGGACACCCCCTTAAAGTTTGTGTAGTTATATGTAACTACTTCTTGCAGCATTGCTTCTTCAGGCAGCACCATACAAGGGCCGACAGCGCAGCACCTACGGCGGGGGCTACGATGAAGATCCAGAGGTTGGCCAGAGCCTCGCCACCTGCGATGAGCGCGGGACCGAATGAACGTGCGGGGTTCACCGAGGTGCCGGTGATGCCGATACATACGAGGTGCACGAGAACCAGCGTGAGGCCGATAAAGAAGCCGGCACGCTCACCTGCACCATACTCCTCGTCGGTCGTGGCAAGTACCACAAGCACGAAGATGAAGGTGAATACCACCTCGGCTACAAGACCCTGCTCGAGGCTGATGCCTGCCTGGAGGTTGTTGGCACCCAGACCACTATCGGGGGCGAGGAACCACAATATTGCAGCACCCAGCAGCGCACCAACGCACTGGAAGAGCACATAGAAGAGGGCATCCTTGCCCGAGATGCGCTTCAGAAGCCACGCACCGAGGGTGATGGCGGGGTTGATGTGGCAACCCGAGAAGTTGCCGATGGTGTAGGCCATAGCCACTACCGAGAGACCAAACGCCAGCGATGTTGCTACGAGGTCAACACCCGAGAATACGGCTGTGCCGCAACCCATAAGCACCAGCACCATAGTGCCGAGAAGCTCTGCGAAATACTTTTTCATAGGCATATTATTTTAAACGGTTGTGTGTCAAATGTTTGGCATTACGCCTCTTTGCTGCGGATATACTCGTCGATGGCCTTTGCGCCCTTACGTCCGGCACCCATGGCCAGGATCACCGTTGCGGCACCCGTCACGGCATCGCCACCGGCAAAGACACCCTCACGCGAGGTAACACCCATCTCGTTGGCCTCGATGCAGCCACGGCGGTTGATGTTCAGACCACCTGTGGTTGAGGCGATAAGCGGGTTGGGCGATGTGCCTAAAGCCATGATCACCACGTCGCAGTCGATGGTAAAGTCCGAGCCGGCCTTCTCCTGGGGTGAACGACGGCCACTGGCATCGGGCTCACCAAGCTCCATCTCCACGCAGTTGATGCCCTTCACCCAGCCATCCTCCGTGCCGAGGATATGTGTGGGGTTGGTCAGCATGCGGAACTCGATGCCCTCCTCCTTGGCGTGGTGCACCTCCTCCTTACGCGCGGGCAGCTCGGCCTCGCCACGACGGTAGACGATGACAGCCTCGGCACCCAGACGCTTGGCGGTGCGCACAGCATCCATAGCCACATTACCGCCACCTACGACAACGACCTTGCGGCCTACATATACGGGGGTATCCGACGTCTCGGGATTCCAAGCACCCATAAGGTTGACGCGCGTGAGGAACTCGTTGGCCGAGAGTACGCCGTTGAGGTTCTCGCCCTCGATGCCCATAAAGCGGGGCAGACCGGCACCCGAGCCTACGAATACGGCATCGTAGCCCTGCTCGTCGAGCAGCGAGTCGATGGTCATCGTGCGACCTATGATCACGTCGTTCTCGAACCTTACGCCCAGACGCTTCACGGCCTCAATCTCGCGAGCTACGACCTTCTGCTTCGGCAGACGGAACTCGGGGATGCCATATACGAGCACGCCACCCAGCTTGTGCAACGCCTCGAAGACATCTACCTGGTAGCCCATCTTGGCCAGGTCACTCGCACAGGCAAGACCTGCGGGGCCGCTACCTACGATGGCCACACGCTTGCCATTAGGCTCGATGGCGGGTGCGGGCTCCTCGTCGGCATGCTCCAGGGCCCAGTCGCCCACGAAACGCTCCAGCTTGCCGATGGCCACAGGCTCACCCTTGATGCCCAGCACGCATGAGCCCTCGCACTGTGACTCCTGGGGGCAGACGCGACCACATATCGAGGGTAGCGAGCTATCCAGGTGGATGGTGTCGGCCGCAGCACGCAGGTTGTCCTCGGTGATGTGGTGGATGAAGTCGGGGATACGGATATTTACGGGGCAGGCCTGCACGCAGCGCGGATTCTTGCAGTTGAGGCAGCGTGAGGCCTCCAGCAGTGCCTCCTCGTGGTTATAGCCGTAGCACACCTCCTCGAAGTTGGTGGCACGCACCTTGGGATCTTGTTCGCGTACAGCTACGCGGGGTATCTTATTTGCCATAGCAGTTACATTTATGTTCGTCTTTGTGGTTAGCTAATCTCTCCTGATCCTTGTACATCGCCTGGCGACGCATGGCCTCGTCGAAGTCCACCTGGTGGCCGTCAAACTCGGGGCCGTCAACGCAGGTGAACAGAGTCTTGCCACCTACCGTCACGCGGCAGGCACCGCACATGCCCGTGCCATCGACCATAAGGGCGTTGAGCGACACGGTGGTCTGCAGTGCCCAGGGCTTGGTGGTGAGGCATACGAACTTCATCATGATCATCGGGCCTATACATACGCACTCGTCGTAGTGGCGATGCTCCACCTCGACAAGCTCCTTCATCAGCCCTGTTACCATGCCGTGGAAGCCCTCCGAGCCATCATCCGTGGCTATATGCACATTGCCCACCTTGCGCATCTCGTCGATGTAGATGAGCATATCCTTGGTCTTGGCACCTATGATGACGTCGCACTCTACGCCGTGCGCCTTCAGCCACTTAACCTGCGGGTAGACGGGTGCCGTGCCCACGCCACCTGCCACGAAGAGGTACTTGCGGCTCTTCAGCTCCTCGAGGGGCATGTGCACAAACTCCGAGGGGCGACCCAGAGGGCCTGCGAAGTCGGCCAGCGAATCACCCTCCTCGAGCTCGCAGATGAGCTTCGTCGAGTGACCTATGGTCTGGGTTACGATGGTTACCGTGCCGGCCTCGACGTCGTAGTCGGCAATGGTCAGAGGGATACGCTCGCCACTCTCGTTGGCACGCACGATGACAAACTGTCCCGGCAGGGCAGCATGCGCTACACGCTCGGCCGCAATCTTCATCTCGTAGATGTTCTCGGCCAGCTTGCGTTTTTTAACAATCTCAAACATTTCTTCTTTTTAGTTTTATCTGTTAGTTTTTCGGTTCTATTTGGCTATGGCGTTGACCCTCACCACCTGCATCGGACGTATGGGGTCGTTGGTGATGAGCGTCACACGACCCACATAGGGTGAGTCGGAGCCCATGAGTGCGGGGCGCAGCTTGACTGTGAAACGCTGTGTGGCACCCGGGGCGATGGTCGTGTTGCGTGCTATGCTGCAACGTAGTGCGTCGTTGCTGCACTCCACGGTGCGCACAACAAGGGGGCTGCCACCCTCGTTGCGCAGCTCAAACCACTCTTCGAGGTATAGCTCTTCGCTGTTTACCTCCCCAAATTTAATAATATTTTTTGAAATAGAGCCCCTCGGAGCGGAAATATCGTCTACATTGTCGAAATTATCCACCGCAATGGCGTATGTGGTGAGCAGTGTCTCGGAGGCCTTGCCGTTGACCACCACCTTGAGCTTGTCGTCGAGGGTGCCGTAGCGCGAGCTGTGCTCCGCGAGTGAGTAGCATAGCGTGATGTCGCCTGTGGTGTGGGGCTCTATTAGGTCGGTGTACTCTATGCGCAGGGCTCCCGATGAGCGCACGGGCGAGAAGTATATCTCGATGGGGCGGTCGGAGTTGTTGGCATAGCCTATGCGGCACTCGACACTCTTGCCGTGCTCGACATAGGCAAAGGCGTGGAAGTTGCTCTGCAGGCGCAGTCCGCCACCCATGTCGAAGGGGTAGAGCTCCTCGATGCTGCGCTTGCGCGGTGTGACGTAGCCCACCATGCGCAGCTTGATGTGGTCGCTGAGGTCCGATACGCCGACATATATCGTGCGGTCGATACGTCCCGGGCGGTTCATGGGGTCGTAGCGCAGCTCCAGCGTAAAACGCCCTCCGGGAGGTATGGGCTTGCGCTCATACTTGGCCGTGGTGCAGCCACACGATGTGATAACCTCCGTGACAACGATGGGTTGCTCACCCACGTTTATCGCCTCGTAGCGGCACGCCACAGCACCTCCATCCTCGCGTATATGTCCGTAGTCGGCCACGAGGGAGCCAAAGCGCAGGGCACTCCCCGTTGCGGCCTCCTGTGCGCGGAGCTCGCCTGCGAGGAGCATCGCTAAAAGCGTGGTTAATATATATAAGGTGTATCGCTTCACACTACAAAGATAATCTTTCTTGGCGGTTTTACCATAGCGGTAATATCTTTTTTTAGTGTGTCTTGGCATAATCTTGTTAGTATCAGCGTGTTGGCTGTTGGCCGTTGGTGGAGGGTGGTATGGGGGTGATAATTTTTTTGAAAATTTTTTCGGAAAATGTTTGCAGAATAAAAAAAATAGCTTACCTTTGCACCGCAATCGAAAGATAACGTTCTTTTACAATGCCTGAATAGCTCAGTTGGTTAGAGCACATGACTGTTAATCATGGGGTCCTAGGTTCAAGTCCTTGTTCAGGCGCACAAGTGCATGGGATGCACAGAGGGTAGCAAACGATATCTGCAGTGGTAACGACCAGTAGTTGGAGAAGGAAATAGTTACTACGATAAGCAGGCAACGCGGTCGAGCTTCTAATAAGATGACAAGACTCTTAAGAAACTTATCGAAAAGTTTGCAGATTAAAAAATAACCTATTATATTTGTACCAAGAAAACAATAATAATAGAAAACACACACAATTATGAAAGTACAAAACCTACCCACAAACGTTCTTCAAGAGATAGTCGAGAAGAATGGAATAACAATCACCAAAGAAGTTGCGTTAGCAGAAATAGAGAAGAGACAAGAAAGAATACTTGCGCCCTTCAAAAGGTTTGAGAATAAGATATTCATTGATGATTGTGCAGATGGTCAATTAAGAATCGTTAAAACTAGTTCCTATGAGAAAAAAGAGCTAGGCATGCCTTATGAGCTCATCACAATGAATCGTTTTATTGAAAATGATATGAGAGGAGGCTCTTTAACACGCACAACTGACGTGTGTGATGACAGAATGCTTGAGTACTATTTTGATGATATGCGTGAAACTGATGAAAACACTTGGAATATGTGGGTCAGAAAATTTGAAAAGGCACATCAAGTTTTAACTGAGGCAATGACTATAGATTAATAATTAAACAAAATATTTTGGATTTACCTATGGAAAAAATTTTAAAAGCTGAACATATTTCAAGGGATTTTACTATCGGTGACGGAAGTGTTGTAAATGCACTTACCGATATAAATTTAGAGGTTGGCGAGGGACAGCTTGTATGTCTTCGCGGCCGTTCAGGTTCGGGTAAGACTACCCTTATAAATATTCTTGGGGCACTGGACAGGCAAACCGATGGAAACGTTTTTTTCTGTGAAAAGGATACAGGAAA
>CALGRZ010000051.1 GCA_937880705.1 uncultured Alistipes sp. | reverse complement strand
AGGAAGAGATAGGAAGAGATAGGAAGAGATAGGAAGAGATAGGAAGAGATAGGGATAGCACACTGCTACCGGGTAAATGTCGGCCGCGCTTAATCCCATTGAGTCCTATTCAGTCCTATCAAGTCCTATCGACTGCGCAAAGTCCTATTGACTGCGCTGCGCCCCACGCCCCACGCCCCACGCCCGCGCCGCGCGCCCCGCGCCCACCCCACAAAAAAAGAGCTAACCACTTTGGTGGTTAGCTCTTCGGGTATTGCGCCCTGCCGTTAGTTGATCGTGGGCAGGAACGAGTAGTGTGTGCTATACTGCATCATCTGGTTGGCGAAGTTGGTGGGGTAGCTGATAACAACATCGACCATCTCGCCGGCACGGTTGTACTTGGGCGTGTACTCGGGGTTCACAAAGCCGCTGTAAGGCTCGATGTTGAGCTTCTGGTAGCGCTCCAGCACCTCGGCATGCAGCTTGGGGTCAACCTTCACTGCGTAGGTCTCAACAAGGTTCTTGCAAGCCTCATAGTCGCCCTCCGACTTGATGCGCTGCACCTCATAGAGCAGCTTGCCAAAGAGATCGCGCAGCTTGTGGAAGTCGTTGATAACAACGTAGCTTTTGCCCTTGTCCTCGATCAGCGAGATGACATTGTCCTTCTTGCCATGCTCGTAGCACCACTCGGCGATGAGCTTGCGGTTACGCATGTGGGCCTCCTCGACATCCTTGCCGGGCTCGATGCGTGAGAGCTGTGTCATCATACCGTTCATGATGTAGTCGGCATACTGTGCCCATGCCACGTCAAGGGTGGGGATAAGGCCTATGTCGATCATCTTATCGTCGCCAAGGTAGTAGAGCGCGAAGAGGTCGGCGCGAGCCTCCTCCAGCGTAGATGAGTAGGTGCGCAACTCGTCGCCCTTGACACCGGGAGCCAGCTGGCCCGAGCCGTGGCCGAGGCACTCGTGAAGGTCGGTGTGCAGGTCATCCGAGAGCTTGCCATAGCGACGCATACGCTCGCGGTCGGCCTCACGCAGCACGAACTCCTCGAGGAAGCCGTTGCCCTGTGCTGCACGGTCGTAGGCGTAGGTGATGTTGTCGATGGTCACCGACTTCGAGCCGTACTCCTTGCGGATCCAGTCGGCGTTGGGCAGGTTGATGCCGATAGCCGTTGAGGGGAAGCAGTCGCCACCGAGCATTGCTGCGGTGATAACCTTTGCCGAGACACCCTTCACCTTGGGCTTGCGGTAGGCGTGATATATAGGCGCGTGATCCTCGAACCACTGTGCATACTCGGCCATAATCTCGGTGCGGTGGCAGGCCTCCTCGTCACGGAAGTTGACGATAGACTCCCACGATGCCTTGCGGCCGAGGGGGTCGCCATAGTTCTCGATGAAGCCATTTACGAAGTCTACATTCGAGCGGTCGTCAACAACCCACAGCAGGTTGTAGGCGTCGAAGTCCTTGAGGTCGCCCGAGCGGTAGTACTTCACCAGGGTCTCGATGATGGTGCGCTGGCGGTAGTCAGCCACCGTAGCGGCGCGCTCGAGCCATGCCACGATCTCCTCGATAGCCTCGGTGTACATGCCGCCCACCTTCCATACATGCTCGCGGATGACGCCATCCTCGTCGCACATGAGCTTCGAGTTGAGACCATACGAGATGGGGCGGGGGTTGCCCTCATCGGCCTCGACCATCTTGCGGTAGAACTCCTCGACCTCCTCCTGTGTCACATTCTCGTAGTAGTTGTTTGCCGAGTTGACCACAACGTCGATGCCGGCCGTCTGGTTGAGCTTCGAGGCGTAGAGCTCGGGGTCAAAGATAATGGCGCAGAGGAAGTCATCGGGTATCTGACGGTTAGAGTCGTTGATGTAGGCCTTGAGCTGGTCGCGGAACCATGCCTCCGAGAACTCGGGTGCGAACTTGTCGTTCGAGTAGTGGTGGTGTATGCCGTTGGCGAACCACACCTTCTTGAGGTACTTCTCCATGGCTACAAACTCCTCGCTCTTGCGCTCCTTGCCGGGTACCGACGAGTAGATGGTCTCGAGCGTGCGACGCACGGCGAGGTTGTACTTGAAGTTCTGGTCGAAGAGGATGTCGCGGCCACACTTTGCAGCCTCCGAGAGGTAGTAGATAAGCTCCTTCTCGCGCAGCGACAGCTTCTCGAAGCCGGGTACCTCATAACGCAGTACCTTGATATCGTCAAAGCGGTCTACGACCCAGGGCTGCTCGGGTGTTGCAGCCGTAGCACATGCTGTAAGTGCCATAAATCCCATAACGGTAAGTTTAATTAATTTGTTCATGCGGGTTATAGTTAACTGTTATTGTTTCAAATAGATGACAAAGTTACGAAAATAATCTCATGCTACCAAATATTTTTGTGCGGCCGACACCACAACAGGGCCCCTCAAAGAGGTATTGACTCGCTATTTTTTGTATCT
Organism: uncultured Alistipes sp.; assembly: GCA_937880705.1. Next base: position 36,577 of record CALGRZ010000051.1, on the reverse strand, counting down.
TTTGCATCGAATGGTGCTCACTCTGCATGGTGCCTCTGCAATAAAGAGCCTCGGAAGTGAGGCTATCACAATACTTTTTTGTATCTTCGCGCGTCAAAACTAAAATAGTATGTTGTTCAAAGGAATATCGACAATAGCTCTGCTGGTCTGCTCAAACGTATTTATGACCCTCGCATGGTATGGACACATCGCCTTTAAGTCGCGCCTCGAGCGTTACGGCATAGTGGCCATAGTGCTCTTAAGCTGGGGTATAGCCCTGTTTGAGTACTGCTTTCAGGTGCCGGCAAACCGTATCGGCAGTGCCGAGCTGGGTGGCCCCTTTACGCTGTGGCAGCTCAAGGTTATTCAGGAGGTGATATCGCTGGTGGTATTTACCCTCTTCGCGGTGCTCTTCGTCAAGGGTGACCCACTGCGCTGGAACCACATGGCCGGATTTGCATGTCTGGTGCTGGCCGTCTACTTTATATTTAGAAAGTAGCCCTCACAAACCGCTTTAAACGTAAGGGGCTGTCGCAACACGCTTGTTGGACAGCCCCTTATGTCTTTAGAGAAATCTGCTGCTCGGCATGGTTAGGCTCAACATACCTGCTCGGAATATCTCGTCGGGCAGCACACAACGCTCATATACCGAAACATCGCCACTGTCGAGGGTCGATGTCCAGGTCATCGTGTCGCCATCCACCACAACGCCATACGACGTGCTCCATGCCACACCATCGGTGTAGCTACCCGAGATTATGCCATCCTCAATGGCCGCGGCACTCACAAAGGTCTCCCACTGGCGGCTCTCCATGCGCTGGTAGAGCGTGACACAGCCATCGGTCGAAATATCCATGTAGATGTCAAACGTAGGCTCTGCACCACGCCAGAGCGTAAGTGTCCAGCAGCCGGCTATCGACGTAGTGTCGCCACCCACCACAGGGGGTAGGGGCTCCTCGCTCTTGGGGGTGGTGATGGTTGCCACCTCCGATAGATGCTCGCTGTTGGCAGCACCCGCAACAATGGCTCCACGCACCTCGTAGGTGGTATCCTCCTTCAGCGAGGCGAGCATGATGGTGTGGTGTAGCGTGTTGTTGTCGGTTGCTACCTCACGCTTGTTCCACTCCGAGCTGCCCTGTGCACGATAGTGTACATAACCCTTATAGCCGAGCTCTGCCACGCCGTCGTAGAGCACCTCCACATCGTTGATGGTGATACCAAGCATGTTATCCTTAATCGTAAGCTCGGGGGTAGAGATCCTGGCGGTAATCACGGAGTGGGTTGTCGTGAAGCTATGCTCCTCGCCGGTGATGGGCGATAGTTCACTCTGCTGGGGTGTAAGGGTGATGCGGTAGCGGTAGTCGCTCATCTCGGCGAGGTAGTCGCTACCCTGTGCCGGCAGAGTGACCTCGACGCTCGACGCTTCGATGTCGCTGCCGGCGAATTCTATGCCGACCCACTCGTTGCTACCCTTGGGCGCATACTCCACCTTGAGTGATGTGAGCTCCACGGGGCTCTCATCGGCCTTGTAGGCTATGTCGTTGAGCTTGAGCGTAGCTATGATGCCGCGCGCCTCGATAGTTGAGGTGTAGTCGATGGCGCAGACGGGGATATGTCGCTCGGTGGTGAAGCTTATAGCGGGGCTCATGCTACTGCCATACTTGCCGGCATCAAGGATGATGTAGGCGTTGTACTGGCTCTCGGGGATAAGGCCTTCGAGGGTGAAGATCAGCTTGTCGCCCTCTTGAGTGTAGCTCTCGACAACCGAGATCTCGGCAGTAAGCGCGTTGGCAAGGCGGTAGCCCAGCGACACTGTGCCGTTGGTCATCATCTGACCATCGAGCGTATAGTAGGGTATCTCGGCAGTGATGGTCGCACGCTGCTCCTCCACTGTGGCTGTGGCCGTGCCGAAATTAAAATCAATGGTGGGCTGAACCTCCGGCTGCTCGCACGACACCATGGCGAGTGTCGCCATGGCAGCGTAGATAATATGTAGTGCTCTTCTCATAGTATTCTCAATTTAGAACCATCCTCCATTCGAGGCCTTGGCCTGACGTACAACCATCTCTATCTCGCGGCTCACCTCCATGCCTCCCATCAGGCTGCCGCCTACAATATCACCTCCGACAATCGCCGAGATGGTGATGCGGCCCGAGCCCGGCTTCGAGCAACGTATCTTGAGCTTACCGTTCTCGATGGTGGGGTCGGTGGTGATGCCCAGTGCGGTGCGTACCTCGTCGGTGAGGGTGATACGCTTGATGGTGAGGTGCTCGACACCATCGCCGAAGTACTCGTCGAGCGAGAGCAGTGCCTCCTCGCCCGTGGTGAAGTAGACGCAGGGTGTGCCCTCGATCTGCATGAGTAGCAGGTGGGCATCGAGGTATCCGCCACCAAGGTTGCCATAGTAGGGCGTGAGGTCGAGATCGTAGAACGTACCCGTCTTATAGTCGTAGGCAAGGCGTGTGCCCGTCTGGTAGGGGTTGATGTCGTGTACCGAGGTGACTATAAGGTTGCGGAACTCGCGGGCGGTAAACGAGTAGCCCCTCTTGAGGGCGTAGGACAAGCCCAGAGCTGCCGCGCCCGAGACGTGGGGCGTTGCCATCGAGGTGCCCTGCTGGTACTCGTAGCCATAGGTGAGGTCGGTAGATGTTGACGAGATACCCATGATCGTGCCGTAGATCGTATCGCCACCCGGTGCACATATATTTGCGCCATCGCCATAGTTGGTGTAGTATGTGGCGTTGTAGTTGGCTGCCATAGCCGTGACACATATATAGTCGTAGTAGGCACCCGGGTAGTTAGGCATGGGGTAGGTGCCGTTGCCGGCAGCGAAGATCGCTACGCCACCGTCGATAAGGCCCTCCAGGCCGGCATTTTCGGTGAAGTAGAGCATCGCATCCTTCAGCACCGAGTGAAATTCGCCAAAGGTGGCATCGCTGCCATACGCGCCATCGGCATAGCCCCACGAGTTGTTGAGTATGACCGCACCGTTGTCGGCTGCGTACTTGAAGGCGGCGGCTATCTGCCATGGCTGGCAGCCATCCTCGCCATCGAAGATCTGGCACGACATCAGCTTTACGCCATCGTCATTGCCCGTGCCTCCGGCAATGCCCGACACGGCATATCCGTTGTTGTTAACCGCAGCTATGGTGCCGGCAACGTGTGTGCCGTGCATATCGGCTTTGATGGTGCCCTGCATGGTGACGAAGTTGTAGCCGTGGATGTCGTCAATATAGCCGTTCTGATCATCGTCGATGCCCGGCGAACCCTCGGCCTCGGCAGTGTTGACCCACATGTTTGCTGCAAGGTCGGGGTGGTCGCTCATGATGCCACCGTCGACCACCGCTACGATGATGCGCGGGTCACCGGCCGTGTACTTCCACGCCTCGAGCAGGTTGATGTCGGCACCTGCCGTAGCATCCTCGCTGAGCGAGCCATCGTTGTAGTAGTGCCACTGCCACGGCAGCTCGGGGTCGTCGAAGGGGTACTCCACCGAGCGTGTGGGCTCGGGGCGGTTGACTGGCCTGTCGAGGCGCATGGGCTTGACGTTGTAGATCGTGTAGCTGTACTCCACAATCTCGACACGGCTATCCGCAGCAAGCTCCTCGGCCACCTTCGTAAGGTCGAGCGAGGTATCAAAGCGGGCTACCACCCAGCGGCCCAGCTCGCTGGTATCCCAGCGGCCAAACATGGGCATCAGCTCGATGTCATGACCCATAAGCGAGATGCTTGTGAGCGGCCCCGCCTCGGCACTCAGACGCACCATCAGCTGGCCACGAGTAGCATCCTCGCGGTAGTTGCGAATCTTGTGGCTCGACTCCGCAGGTGGGGTAATCTGGCCAACATCGTCCTTGATACACGCCGTAAGAAGCAGCAGTGCCGAGGCGACGTAGAAGAATCTATTCATAGTAGGTAGTTTTAGTAATTCCTTATCTTCTCATTGACCTACAAATATACTTAAAAAAAACAAAACATCACCTACATAGGCGATGTTTTATTTTATATTGGTATAGCTCGATTAGAAGGTGCCCAATCGGAAGACAATCTTCTGGCAGTAGAGCTCATCAGCCTTAAGCTCGATAGAGGGGAAGTGGGGGTGGTGTACCGCATCGCTGAAGGCCTGACACTCGATGGCCACACCTGCGTAGTCGTCGTAACGCTTCGATGACTTGGTCAGGGGGCAGCCACCGGCCAGCCAGTTACCCGTGTAGAGCACTGCGGCGGGCTGTGACGAGAGTATGGTAACCTTACGTCCCGTAGCCTCGCAGCGCAGCTCACCCACCTCCTGGAGGATGTTCTTCTGCCAGCCATCGACCTTGAAGCAGTGGTCGTAGCCACGGAAGGTGCTGATGTTGTTGAAGTCGGAGTTGATGTCGTCGCCAAACCTGCGCCATGAGGTGAAGTCCAGCGGTGTAGACTTCACATCGAGCAGCTTGCCGGTAGGTATCTGCACGGCATCCATCTCCAATACCTCCGAGCAGTTGAGGCGTAGATCATGGTCGAGGATGCTCTTCTCGGAGCCCTCGCCGTGGAGGTTCCAGTAGACGTGGTTCGTGAGGTTGACCACCGTGGTCTTGTTGCTCTTGGCCAGGTAGGTAATGACAATCTGGTCGTCATCATCGAAGTCGTACACAGCCTCCACAACCAGCTCTCCGGGGTAGCCCTGCTCCATATCCTCGGATATGCGCGAGAATACCACGCGGTTGGTCTCCACGCGACCCTCCCAGTAGCAGTTGGCAAAGCCCTTGCTGCCACCGTGTAGGTGGTTGGGGCCATTGTTAACCTCGAGGCGGTAGTCCACGCCGTCGACACTCATCATGCCGCGTGCGATACGTCCTGCCACACGGCCCACGCTCTTGCCACTTGCGGCACCGTCGCCAAAGTAGCTCTCGGCATCGCGGTAGCCAAGGGCTACATCCTCAATGGTGCCGTTGCGGTCGGCAAACTTGACACCTACGATGGCGGCACCCACGTTGCAGAGCTGAAGCTCCGAGCCGCGGCTGTTGCGCATGGTATATAGTATGATGCCCTCACCCTCGGGTGTCGAGCCCCACACATGCTGTAAGATCTCCATTACTCCACGGGTTTAAGGTTGGCGATAAGGCTATCGATACGCTTTATGCACTCCTCGCGGCCGATAAACTCCGTCACGTCATACATGCCCGGGCCCTTGCCGGCACCCACCAGCGCAAGACGCAGCGTGTTCATCACCTGACCTACAGAGTAGCCGTTAGCCTCGATCCAAGGCTTAACCACAGCCTCGGTATTCTCCTTCGAGAAGTCCTCGATGGTTGAGAGCAACTCCTTGAGCTTGAGAAGCATCGAGGGATTGTCGCCCTTCCACTGCTTCTTCGCGAGCTTCTCCTCATACTCCGTCGGTGCAACAAAGAAGAACGAGGTCAGATCCCACATATCGGTGGTGAGGGTCATACGCTCCTTCATTATATCTGCGGCCTTGCCTGCAAGCTCGTCGCTAACCTCGATGCCGTGGGCACGAAGGATGGGCTGGTAGATGGTGGCGAGCTGTGAGGCGTTGAGCGAGTGCATATACTGCGCATTGAACCACTTTGCCTTGTCGGGCTGGAAACGTGCGCCGGCCTTCGACACGCGCTCCAACGAGAAGCTGTCGATAAGCTCCTGCATAGAGAAGATCTCCTGCTCCGTGCCGGGGTTCCAGCCCAGCAGAGCCAACATATTGATGAAGGCCTCGGCCAGGTAGCCATCCTCGCGGTAGCCACGCGCCGTGTCGCCCGTGGGAGATGTCCAGAAGAGGGGGAAGACCGGGAAGCCCATCTTGTCGCCATCGCGCTTCGAGAGCTTACCGCCACCCGTAGGCTTAAGCAACAGGGGCAGGTGGGCAAACTGGGGACGTGTATCCTCCCAGCCGAAGGCGCGATAGAGCAGGTAGTGCAGGGGCAGCGACGGCAGCCACTCCTCACCGCGGATGACATGCGAGATGACCATGAGGTGGTCATCGACGATGTTGGCGAGGTGGTATGTGGGCAGTGCATCGGCCGACTTGTAGAGCACCTTGTCGTCGAGCGTCGAGGTGTTCACCTCCACATGGCCACGGATAAGGTCATCCATGGCTACAACCTCGTTCTCGGGCATCTTGAAGCGTACCACCCACTGATCACCGCGTGCAATGCGTGCCTCGACCTCCTCGGCCGAGAGCGAGAGTGAGGTGGGCAGCTTCTCGCGCACCTCGTAGTTGTAGGCAAAGGTCTTACCCGCCAGCTCGGCCTCCTTGCGCAGGGTATCCAGCTCCTCGGGGGTGTCAAAGGCGTAGTATGCCCAGCCGGCATCAACCAGCTGCTTGGCATACTTGAGGTAGATGTCGCGTCGCTCACTCTGACGGTAGGGCGCATGGGGGCCTCCCACGCCTACGCCCTCGTCAATCTCGATGCCGCACCACTTCAGTGACTCGATGATATACTCCTCGGCACCGGGTACAAAACGCTGCGAGTCGGTATCCTCGATACGCAGGATCATCTTGCCGCCGTGACGGCGTGCAAAAAGGTAGTTATAAAGGGCTGTGCGCACACCGCCGATATGCAGCGGGCCCGTGGGGCTGGGCGCAAAGCGTACACGAACTTCTTGTGACATAATATCTATGGTTTTAGTTGTTACGATTACTTGTGCATGCGTGCGATCTTATACTCCGAGCGCACCGTTACGCGAGCCTTCTTCTCGCGTGATGATAGGTTGAACGAGCCTCCTGCCGAGAACTCCTCATCGCCCGTAGCGGCGGTGATCTGGAAGACACCGGCACGCGACATGGCCAGCTCGCCGAGCTTGGCCTCCGAGCTCTGGGCAATCTTCAGTGCTCGCTCACGGGCATCGGCCGCAGCCGCAGCCAGCAGGTCGAGCTTGACGCTCTCCAGACCCGAGTAGTAGTACATGGGGTTGTAGACCTTGATGTCGATACCCTCGGTGATGAGTGACGAGAGCTCGCGGGCGGCGGCCTCGACGCTCTCCACATCGCTACTCTCGATGGTGTAGGCCTGCGTGAGGCTGTAGCCGGCAAAACGCTCGCCTATATACTTGCCATCCTGATAGAGTGACTCGGTCTGCTCGTAGGTCGAGAGCATGTCGAACGAGACGTTCTGCTCGTCCACACCATGCTCCTTGAGGAACTTGATGACCTTGTTGCGGTTCTGCTCCATAAGGCGGTAGCCCTCGCCGGCATCCTGACTCTCGAGCGAGATGTTGCCCTTCACGACGATGATGTCGGAGGTGAACTCCGTCTCACCAAGGCCGGTGACGGTGATGGTGCCTGTGTTCATCCTCGCGCGCTGCGTGTAGGCCGCAGCAAGCACCATGGCCGAGAGGACCACGGCCGAGGCTACGATGATATATCTCCAAAGGTTGTTCATGGTTGTTCTGAGTTATGTGTTATACGTTAAACAGGAAGTGCATGATGTCGCCATCCTCGACGGTGTACTCCTTACCCTCGATGCCGATCTTACCGACATCGCGGCAGGCACGCTCCGAGCCGAGCTCCACATAGTCGGCATACTTGATAACCTCGGCACGGATAAAACCACGCTCGAAGTCGGTGTGGATGATACCTGCGGTCTCGGGGGCCTTCATGCCACGGCGGAAGGTCCATGCGCGGCTCTCGTCGGCACCCGTGGTGAAGAAGGTCTGCAGGTCGAGAAGACGGTATGCAGCCTTGATAAGACGGCTCACGCCCGACTCCTCGAGGCCCATATCCTGAAGGAACATCTGTCGCTCCTCGTAGGTCTCCAGCTCGGCAATGTCGGCCTCGGCCGAGGCTGCTACGATAAGCATCTCGGCGTGCTCATCCTTGATGGCTGCCCTCACCGCCTCGGTGTGGGCATTGCCCGTCACGGCTGCGGCCTCGTCGACGTTGCAGACGTAGAGCACGGGCTTGTCGGTGAGCAGGTTCAAATCCCATACCGACTTGCGCTCCTCGGCCGTGAGCTCCACGGTGCGGGCCGAAAGACCCTGCTCCAGAGCCTCCTTGTAGCGGCAGAGGATGTCGTACTGACGCTTGGCGTTCTTGTCGCCCGCCGTAGCCTGCTTCTGGCACTTGCCGATACGGTTCTCGATGGTCTCCAGATCTTTGAGCTGCAGCTCGGTGTCGATGATGCCCTTGTCGCGCACGGGGTCAACAGTGCCGTCGACATGGGTGATATTCTCATTCTCGAAGCAGCGCAGAACGTGGATGATGGCGTTGGTGTTGCGGATGTTGGCCAGGAACTTATTGCCCAGACCCTCACCCTTTGAGGCACCCTTGACCAGACCGGCGATGTCGACAATCTCGATGGTGGTGGGCACCACGCGCTTGGGGTTGTCTATCTCGGCGAGCTTCATCAGTCGCTCGTCGGGTACGGTAATCACGCCCACGTTGGGCTCGATGGTGCAGAAGGGGAAGTTCGCGGCCTGTGCGCGAGCATTCGACAGACAGTTGAATAGGGTAGACTTACCCACATTGGGAAGACCTACGATACCACATTGTAAAGCCATAATCTATTTTTTCGTTTTCAGTTTTATTCCTAAATAGTGTGTCGTGCGAGGTTAATCATCGGCCTGGGTGATGTTCACCAGGGCCTCGCGGTATGAGTTCAATATTCGCGACTTCGAGATAAAGCCGAGATACTTGTTCTGCTTATCCACCACGGGCAGCATCCAGGTGTTTGCCTGCTCGAAGCGGGGCATGATGCTCTGTATCTGCTCATGCTCGAGGATACGGTCGGGGGGCTGCACCATGTAGTGCATGATCGAGCGCGGCCACTTATCCCTGTCGAACATGTCGCGGCGCAGGTCGTCGAGCTGCACGATGCCCAGCAGGTGGCCACCATTGTCCAGCACGGGGAAGATGTTGCGGCGGGCGTTGGAGATGATGTTGACCACGTCGCCAAGGGTAATACCCTCGCGCAGACGTATGAAGTCGCTCTCCATAAGCTCGTCGAGGCGCAGGAATACAAGTGCCGACGAGTCCTTGTCGTGCGATAGCAGCTCGCCACGCATGCGCAGCTGCTTGGTGTATATCGAGTCGCGGTCAAGACCATAGTTAACGGCAAAGGCGATGCACGACACGATCATCAGCGGGATGAAGAGTCCGTAGCCACTCGAGAGCTCGGCGATAAGGAAGATGGCCGTTAGCGGTGCCTTCATCACGCCCGACATGACACCTGCCATGCCCACCAGCGTAAACGAGGTGATCGACACCTCCAGACCGAATACCGAGCGGCATATCACAGCGATGGTGGCACCGGCGAAGGCACCCACGAAGAGTGAGGGTGCGAAGGTACCACCCACACCACCTGCTGCGTTGGTCGTAGCCATGGCCACAACCTTGAAGAGCATGATGGCGATGAGGTAGATGATAAGAAACCAGTCCGACTGGCTGAAGCTGTAGAAGAGCGTATTGTCGAACAGAGCCTCCGTGTCACCCTTCATCAGCGTCATAAAGCCGTTATGACCCTCACCATAGAGGGGCGGGAAGATGAACATCAGCACACCGAGCGAGATGCCTGCGTAGGCCCACTTGCGGTATTGGCTCTTTATCGAGTTGTAGAAGCCGCCGACCTTCGAGTTGACCGACGTAAAGTAGTAGGCCATAATGCCACAGAAACCTCCGAGCAGCACGAAGAGCGGTATCTGCCACACCTGGAACATGTCGCCCTCGGAGAGTGTCACGGCATAGATGGGGCTGAAGCCGTGCAGCACCAGCGAGGTGATGGTCGCCGTAACCGAGGCCATGAGCAGCGGGATGATCGACTTCGAGGTGATGTCGAGCATGAGGATCTCCAGCACGAAGACCACGCCGGTGATCGGGGCCTTGAAGATGGCGGCCACGGCAGCACCGGCACCGCAGCAGAGCAGCAGAGTGATGTTCTTGTAGTTGAGCCTTGCCAGCTTACCGATGTTCGAGCCTATGGCGGCACCCGTGAGCACGATAGGTGCCTCGGGGCCTACCGAACCACCAAAACCGATGGTTGTGGCACCACCCACGATCGAGGTCCAGCAGTTGTGGCCCGCGATGCGTGAGTCCTTGCGCGACATGGCATAGAGCACGCGGGTGACACCCTCCGAGATGCCATCCTTGACGATATACTTGACAAAGAGCGTGGCAAGTATGATACCTATCGAGGGGTAGACCAAGAAGAGCCACTGTGCCTGGTCGGCAGGTGTCCACGAGGTGAGGCTGTAGGTAATGAAGTGTAGCAGAGTATTGAACACAAAGGCACCCACGCCCGCTGCCAGACCCACGATGATGGCCAGAAGAGCCATCACCTGACCGTTGGTCAGACGGCGCGAGATGCGCAGGAAGCCTTGGTATATATGCTCCTTGATACTATTTTCGAGTTTTATCATCTATAGCTTGGTCGTTGCGGGTGTATGGCGATGGTCTACACCCTGACTTATTACGCTTCGGTGTTACTATTTTCTATACTCGGCGGCCTGACGAGCTATGAGCTCCTCATCCTCGAAGTAGTTGATGCGCATGGCGCGACGCACGTCGGCAAGTGTTGAGGCGGCCTCCTCACGGGCACGCTCCGAGCCACGACGCAGAATTTCGTAGACCTCCTCGATGTTCTGCTCATAGTGCTTGCGACGCTCGCGGATGGGTGTTAAGAGCTCCTCCAGCACGGCGATAAGCAGCTTCTTGCACTTCACATCGCCCAGACCGCCACGGCGGTAGTGGTCCTTCAGTGCGTCGAGGTTCTCGTACTCGGGCAGATACTTCTCGAAGTGCTCGGGGCGCGAGAAGGCATCCAGATAGGTGAAGACGGTGTTGCCCTCGACCTTACCGGGGTCGGTGACCTTCAGGTGGTCGGGGTCGGTGTACATGCTCATCACCTTCTTCTTCACCTCCTCGGGGCTATCCGATAGGTAGATGCAGTTGCCCAGCGACTTCGACATCTTGGCCTTGCCATCGGTGCCCGGCAGACGCAGGCAGGCGGCGTTGGTGGGCAGCATGATCTCGGGCTCGACAAGCGTGGGGCCATATACCGAGTTGAACTTATGCACAATCTCGCGGGTCTGCTCGATCATAGGCTCCTGATCCTCGCCCACGGGTACCGTGGTTGCGCGGAAGGCTGTGATGTCCGAGGCCTGTGAGATGGGGTAGGTGAAGAAACCGACGGGGGTACCCTTGCGCTGCAGGTTCTCCTCCTCGGCGGCATTGTCGGCAAAGCCTCGCATCTGTATCTCGGCCTTGACGGTGGGGTTGCGCTGTAGACGCTGTACGGTGACAAGGTTCATGTAGTAGAATGCCAGCTCGGTAAGCTCAGCGACATACGACTGGATGAATATTGTCGAGCGCGAGGGGTCTATGCCGCACGAGAGGTAGTCGAGGGCCACCTCCACAATGTTCTCGCGCACCTTGTCGGGGTTGTCGGCATTGTCCGTCAGGGCCTGTGCGTCGGCAATCATAATAAAAATCTTCTCATACTCGCCAGAGTTCTGCAACTCTACGCGGCGGCTCAGCGAACCAACAAAGTGTCCAAGGTGAAGCTTGCCCGTGGGGCGGTCACCCGTAAGTATAATCTTTCCCATAGTCAGTAATAATTTCTCGTGTTGTGCGTATGCGCGAAGCATATGTATCGCTCATAGGCGACAAATGTAGCAAAAATTCGGTGAGAAACATAAAAAATAGTGGTATATATAAATTTTTTTTATAACTTTGTGGTCAGCAAACTCAAATACCTTATATAACGCTATGACAATAATCCAACTTGAATACCTTATGGCGGTAGCCAACTGCGGTAGTTTTTCGCTCGCTGCCGAGCACTGTTTTGTGACACAGCCGTCGCTCAGTATGCAGATCAAAGCCCTTGAGGAGGAGCTCGGAGCGGTACTCCTGGATCGTACCAAGAAGCCCATCATACCCACTGCCGTGGGTGAGGTCGTGCTCGAGCAGGCGCGCGAGACATTGCGTTCGTACAACCATATTCGTGAGTCGGTCGCCGAGATGCGTGGCGAGACGGCCGGTAAAATGCGTTTGGGCGTCATCCCCACCATCGCCCCCTACCTGCTCCACAAGTTCATTCCCACCTTCGTCAAGGAGTTCCCGAAGGTAGAGTTGGAGATACACGAGATGGTGACGGCCGACATCATCGAGGCGTTGAAGCGCGATAAGATAGATGCCGCGTTGGTGGCCAGCGGAACGTGCGGCGAGGGTATCACCGAGCACGACCTGTTCAGCGACCACTTCTTCGCCTATGTGTCGCCCTCGCACCCCCTCTTCGAGAGATCAAATATCCGAATTGAAGACATTGACTTTAAGGATCTTATACTGTTGAGCAGGGGTAACTGTATGCGTGACCAGATATTCGAGCTGTGTCAGGCTGCTCACGAGATTCCGTCGCACTTCTACTTCGAGTCGGGGTCGCTCGACACGCTGATGCGTATGGTCGACTGTACCAGCTGTATGACCATCATTCCGGAGATGGCTCTGGAGTTCATCCCCCAGGCTCGTCGCAACCGTGTGAAGTCGATTGCCAAGAGCGCGACATCGCGCCGTGTGGCCCTTGCCGTGAGCCGTACATACGTCAAGCAGTCTATCGTCGAGGCACTGCGTTCGACAATACTCAAGTGTGTGGATCAGCAGCGTGTGTAATAGTGGTCAAATAGTCCACTTTTCAACCCTAAAGGGTGCAAAATAGAGGGGGCTGAAGAGGCATGTACAACATATTTTGCGAGAGGTAGCGTTATAACTTGCAAAATATTTGTATATTTGCATGATTTATTATAATAAAAAACCGAAGCCGCACCCCCTGTTCGGGGCCACGTCGGGTGGCCTGTGCCGAGCGGGTGATGGCGTAAAAACAGAAGAGAATATCTATGGAAGAGAATTTGGATAAGTTGATCAATACGATAGTTGAGGCTATTGACGATAAGAAGGGTCAGGGTATTGTGTCGCTCGACCTTACGGGCTTTGATGGCGCGATATGTTCGCATTTCGTGGTGTGCCATGCCGACTCGACAACCCAGGTGGATGCCATCTCGGGCAGCATCGAGGAGAAGGTCTTTGAGGTTATGGGCGAGTGGCCCGTGCGCGTTGAGGGTCGTCAGAATGCCTTTTGGGTGGCGATGGACTATACCGATGTGATCGTGCATATCTTCCAGACCGACCTGCGCGACTACTACCGTTTGGAGGAGCTGTGGGCCGATGCGCCTATCAAACGCTACAACTTCGAGTAGTAGGCAGGGTTATAGGTCGGGGTGGCGCATGAGCTCGTCGACCTATCGGTTGAGTCTCCGCGTGGGTGGAGCATGCAGGGTTTGTACCCCCCCCACCGCAGAGGCTGATGCCGACACCTTAAGAGATCAATAATAACGAAAAATTATGTCAGAAAAGAGAAATACACCCCCCATAAGACCGCGCTTTAACTTCATGTGGTTCTGGGGATTTGTTATGCTTGTCATCATCGGATACTCGCTAATGGGCAGCCCCCAGGAGCGACCCGTCGATGGTGATTGGCGAATGGTGACCGAGTTGGTGGAGAGAGGTTACGTCGAGCGCATCAACGTGCGCGACAAGGAGAATGCCACCATATTCATCCGCGAGCAGATGATCGATAGTCTTGCCCAGGATGAGCGTTATGCCAATATGCCCCGTACCGGTGCGCAGATACGCTTCAACACGGGTGGCGACATACAGTACTTTGCACAGCAGATCGAGCGTGCCGAGCAGCGCGCCGCAGAGCGTGGTGTCGATGCTCCCGAGGTGACGGTGAAGTATGAGCGCACGCAGCGTGGCTGGGTAGACTACCTTGTGGAGTTTCTGCCCTGGCTGCTGATTATCGTCGTGTGGATCTTCATCATGCGTAGCATGTCGCGTGGTGCAGGTGGCGGTGGCAACGGCATCATGAATGTGGGCAAGGCCCGCGCACAGGTCTTCGACAAGGATAAGAAGGATCGTGTCACCTTCCAGGATGTGGCAGGGCTGGAGGAGGCCAAGGTTGAGATTATGGAGATTGTCGACTTCCTGAAGAGGGCGGATAAGTATCGCGCCTTGGGTGCCAAGATACCCAAGGGTGCCCTTTTGGTTGGCCCTCCGGGAACGGGTAAGACGCTGCTGGCCAAGGCTGTGGCAGGTGAGGCCAACGTGCCCTTCCTCTCGATCTCGGGTTCGGACTTCGTGGAGATGTTCGTGGGTGTGGGTGCCTCGCGTGTGCGCGACCTCTTCGAGCAGGCCAAGAAGGTTGCCCCCTGCATTGTCTTTATCGACGAGATTGATGCCATAGGCCGTGCACGAGGCAAGAACTCGGGCTTCTCGGGCAACGACGAGCGAGAGAATACGCTCAACCAGCTGCTCACCGAGATGGATGGCTTCCAGACCAATGCCGGTGTGATAGTGCTGGCCGCCACAAACCGTGTCGACATTCTCGACAAGGCGTTGATGCGTGCAGGACGCTTCGACCGTCAGATCGAGGTGGGTCTGCCCGATGTCAAGGAGCGTCAGGCCATCTTTGATGTGCACCTGAAGCGTCTGAAGCTCGACAAGAGGCTCGACCGCGAGTTCCTTGCCAAGCAGACCCCCGGCTTTGCAGGTGCCGATATCGCCAATGTTTGTAACGAGGCGGCACTCATCGCGGCACGTCACGACAAAGAGTGTGTCACACAGGAGGACTTCCTCGCAGCCATAGACCGCATCGTGGGCGGCTTGGAGCGTAGAAATATGCCTATGAGCCCCACCGAGCGACGCTCGACAGCCATACACGAGGCGGGACACGCCGTGGTGATGTGGCGACTGAAGAACTGCGACTCGGTGCTCAAGATAACCATCATCCCGCGTGGTCGTTCGCTCGGTGCTACATGGTACCTCCCCGAGGAGCGTGCCAACCACAATGTCGAGCACTTCATGCACAAGATGGCGGGCTTGCTCGGTGGTCGCATTGCCGAGCAGGAGCTGATGGGCATAACCTCTACGGGTGCCATCAACGACTTGGAGCGCACAAGCAAGACGGCCTACGCCATGGTTGCCTACTACGGCATGAGCCCCAAGGTGGGTAACGTGAGCTTCTACGATGCTGCGGGTCAGCGCGATATGTTTACCAAGCCCTTCTCGGAGCGCACGGCAGAACTTATCGACGAGGAGGTACGTCGCCTCATCGACGAGGCTGTGGCCATCACACGAGATATCATCCTTCGTGAGAGAGAGAATATCGAGCGCATTGCCGACCTGCTCATCGCCAAGGAGACCATCTTCACCGAGGATATCGAGGCGGTGCTGGGCGAGAGTGCGCAGCAGAGAGCCAAGCGCGAGGCCGAGCAGAGTGCCACGCCGAAGAGCGAGGATGAGCCAAAGGGTGTTACGGTGGAGTGTGACGAGGGTGAGATAAGCTATGAGCTGACACCCGAGCCGACACCTGCCGAGGATGACAACAACGAGAATTAACCTGATTATGAGCGATAAACTGAAGAATTTTCTGGTGCGCACAGCAAGTGGTGCTGTACTGCTGGGTATAGTGCTTGCCGCATCGTTATGCCACTACACCTATGCACTGCTGCTCTTTGTGATTATGGTCGTGGGCATGTGGGAGTTTTACAACATTGCCACCAAGGTGGAGTGCCGACCGCGCTATGCTGTGGGTCTGGTTGCCGGTGTGGTTATGTTCCTGTCGGCCTTCATGCTCTTCGATGGCTATGCCACGGGTCGAGGCCTCGATATGGATATGTTCCTCGGCGGCCTGCTCTACTTGGTGATGCTCATACCGCTATGCTTCATTGTCGAGCTCTTTTTGGCCAGCGAGCACCCCTTGCGCAACGTGGCCTCTACGCTGCTCGGCGTGTGGTATGTGGCACTGCCTCTGTCGCTGATGCTCTTCATACCGCTGCTGCTCACCGATAGGGGATGGACACCGTGGGCCTTCCTCTTCTATCTGTTTATCGTCTGGGCCAACGACGTCTTTGCCTATATCGTGGGTGTTACCATGGGTCGCCACCGCCTCTGCGAGCGTATCTCGCCCAAGAAGTCGTGGGAGGGCTTCATCGGAGGTATCGTCGGTGCGTTGGCCGTGGGTGCCATAGGTGCAAAGGTTGTCGGTGGAGGCTATCTGCTCTGGCTCGGTTTAGCCTTCGTGGTTGCCCTCACGGGTGTGCTTGGCGACCTTGTGGAGTCGATGTTTAAGCGTGAGGCCGATGTTAAGGACTCGGGCAACATCATGCCCGGCCATGGCGGCATGCTCGACCGATTTGATGCACTGCTCATAAGCTCACCCTTCGCATTTGCCTACCTGGCCATAATGCTCTATTAAGACTACTAACCTAAAACTAACGATATATGAAGATTAACAAGGAGGGATACAAAATAATCGGCTATACGGGCATTATATGTCTCGCTATATGGCTCTTTGCCTACTTCTTTGTGACCAGCTGGACGGGCTTCATCTGGTTTATGGCGGCACTGTTGCTCGTGTTCTGGTTCTTTGTGGCGGCATTCTTTCGTGAGCCTCGCCGTGTGCAGATCCACGACGACGAGCTTATCTTCTCGCCGTGCGATGGCCGTGTGGTAGTCACCGAGGTTGTCTACGAGGATGAGTATCTGAAGCAGGAGATGATGCAGATCTCGATCTTTATGTCGGTGACCAACGTACACATGAACTGGATGCCTGCGGGCGGTGTTGTGGAGTATGCCAAGCACCACCACGGTCGCTTCCTCGTGGCATGGCATCCCAAGTCGTCTACCGAGAATGAGCGCACCACCACCGTAGTTCGCATGAAGGATGATCGCCCGATACTTGTACGCCAGATTGCAGGCCTTATCGCCCGCCGTATCGTGTCGTATGTGGCAGAGGGTAAGCCCGTGAAGCAGAACGATGTGTTGGGCTTCATTAAGTTCGGCTCGAGAGTTGATGTGCTCATACCCAAGGACTCGGAGCTCTATGTTGAGATTGGCGATCCGGTGATCGGCTCGCAGACACCCATTGCGCGCCTTAAGCGTCGTAGTGCGACCGAGGAGTAACCCACCCCTAAAAGAGAGTGATGATGAGTGGTCAGACGGTATTAAAGGGTCTTGTGACACTGCTTGTGATAGGTGGCATACTCTTCTTGTTGTGGTACCTCTCCAACGTGGTGACCTATGTGTTGCTATCTGCCGTGTTGGCCGTTGTCGGCCGACCCCTTGTCAACCTGCTTGCCGGTGTTAAGCTGCGTGGTCGCAGCGTGCCGCGATGGTTGGCTGCGGCAGCAACACTCCTTGTGATATGGATTGTGGGCGGAGGCTTCTGCTCACTCTTCCTGCCTCTGGTCTTCGATAAGCTGCGGGAGCTTGCCACGCTCGACTGGAACGCCGTGCTGGGAAGCATCGAGGAGCCCATGATGCGCCTTCAGCGGGCGATGCACGACACCTTTGGTATTGAAGATGTGAACATCTCCGAGGCCATACGCGACTATCTGATGTCGAATGTCGACATCAACTTCCTCGGCACCTTTGCCAGCATAGCCTCGTCGTTTAAGTCGGTGGCCATAGCCCTCTTCTCGGTGTCGTTCATCACCTTCTACTTCCTCAAGGAGGAGGGTCTGTTTCGAAGCCTTGTGGCTATCTTCTTCCCCGATAGGTATCGCTCGAATGTCTACCATGCCCTGAACTCGATAAATAAGTTGCTGTCGCGCTACTTTGGTGGTTTGATGGTGGAGAGCACGCTGCTGATGACCATCATATCGTCGGTGCTGATGCTCTTCGGCATGTCGGTCGACAATGCGCTGTTCATCGGCTTTATCATGGGTATCATGAACCTTGTGCCCTATGCAGGTCCCGTCATAGGATGTATGTTGTCGGTCTTGGTGGGTATCGTCACGCCACTGGATGGCGACATGCTCCATACGTTTATCGTCATCGTGGGTGTGGTCATCACCGTGAAGCTCGTCGATGACTTCGTGGTGCAGCCCACGCTCTATTCGGAGAGGGTGCAGGCCCATCCGCTCGAGATCTTCCTCGTGATACTTGTTGCCGGCTCGGTTGCCGGTATGGTGGGTATGTTGCTTGCCATACCGCTCTATACCGTCGTGCGTGTCTTTGCCCGCGAGTTCTTCTCGGAGTATAGTGTTGTGCGCCGTTTTACGGGGCAGATGGATAATTAGCGTTGAGTATGATTGAGATTGAAGCAGAGGTTATTCATGGCCGTAAGATAGGTCGCGCGTTGGGCTTTCCTACGGCCAATATGGAGCTTACGGGCTACAACGTGGAGCGTGGTGTTTATCGCTCGTCGGTGGTCATCGACGGTGTGCGCTATGTGGCCATGTCCAACGTGGGTGTACGCCCCTCGGTGGGTGGTAAGGAGCTGCTGCTCGAGACCCATGTCATCGGCTTCTCGGGTGACCTCTACGGCCGACGCCTTGTGGTACGCCTCGAGCATAAGATACGCGACGAGAAGCGTTTCTCGTCGGTGAGCGACCTCAAGGAGCAGCTTATGCGCGACTACAACAGCATCAAGCGCGGTCGTTAGTTAAGTTAAAGAGCCACCTTGCTTCAGTGCAAGAGACCGTGCCCGCCCACCCTATAATCATCCCCGGGGCCATCACCCACAGCGAGATGCTGTGTCGGGTTAGTAGGTAAAAAAATCGAAAAAATTTTTGGTCAATGAGCCGAAAAAGTGTAAATTGCGCCACTATTTATCGGATAAGAGATGTAATACACAATAAATTTAACCAAAAATCACTTTAACATTATGAAAATCAAAGCGTTAATGCTTGCTATGCTGGCATCACTCTGCTTCGTTGCTTGTGATAACAAGGGCGATGAGCCTAATGGCCCCAACGTAGCAAAGGATCAGTTTGTACTCACGGTTGAGGATATCACCGAGCGTACAGCAAAACTCTACATCACATCGAAGGATGATGAGATGACCCTCTATTTCGGTATCTTCGCCAATACGGACTTTGTGAAGTATGACTCTGAAGAGGCATTTATAGCCGACTCGGTATCGTACCTCGAGCAGCTTGCCGCATCGTATGGTCTTACGTTGCAGGATCTGCTCTCTGCCGAGCTGATGAGTGGTGATATAGTATGGGAGTATGGCGATCTTGACCCCGCCACCACCTATGTAGCATACGCCTACGGCTTGGATGCCTCGGGCGAGGTTACCACAGGTCTCTATACGACGGAGTTCACCACCCTGGGTGTCGAGTTTAAGGAGTGCACCTTCACTATCGAGCCCGTTGAGCTCAATGCAACGTCGCTCTCGTTCAAGGTTACACCCTCTAACGATGCTGTGGGTTACTACTTCGACCTGATTGACCAGCAGCAGTACTCGGACTATTGCGGTAGCAATGTTGAGGGTATTGCCGACCTTATCAACCTCATCATCGCTGATGGCGTTAACAACTACGGTCTTACGGTGTACGATGCCGTTGCTGCGATGTCATCGCATGGCGTTACTACCTCGGAGCTCTATGGTGACACCGAGAGTGGCAATGTGCCCCTTATCCCCAATACCCCCTACTACGCCTTTGCAGTAGGTTTGGGCGTTGATGGTACCATCATCACCGATGTTGAGATGGTGGAGATCACCACCCTTGCCGAGTCGAGCAACGTCTTCGACGCCAGCGTCAGCGGTGTCTCTTGCGACAGCGCGCGTGTGAGCATCCAGGCGGAGCTTACCCACGAGGCCTTTGCCTTCCTCGTAGAGCAGGCATCGGTATTCAAGAACGAGGATGGCTCATGGTGGAGCGATGAGGATATCTTGGAGTATATGATGTTGGAGAGCCCCGACACCTATGTGACCTCGGCATACTACTATGGCGACTACAGCTACCTTGTGCCCAATACGGATTATGTGCTGCTCGTTGCAGGTTATAGCAACGGCGTAGCTACCACGGGCCTCACCAAGGTTGAGTTTAAGACCCTCGAGCCTGTGATGCGTTCGGACGTAAGATTCAGCCTTCGCACCTCGTCAATCACCAAGACTGACATCACCTTCGGTATCACACCTTCGGATCTGGAGCTGACCTACTACTTCGACATCCTCACTCGCGAGCGTTATGAGGCTCTCGGCGGTAACGACGAGGCACTTCTAAAGGATATAGAGGAGGGCATCGAGCAAAATAGCAATACTTTGGGCCTCAGCAAGATCGACTACCTTATCCAGTATCTCGGCCGCGACCAGATGTCTATCAATACCAACGATAGGCTTCAGAAGGATACCGAGTATATCTTCTACGTCGTAGGTATGTATGTCGATGGCACCATCTGCACCGACTTCTACACTATCGAGGCCAAGACCAACGGTGACCACATGCCCTTCAAGGTGCTCTTCAACCGCACGGCCTTTGATCCCGGCTACTACGCATATATCTATATGCCTACCGACTCGTCGGCGTTCTACTTCGTAATTACGATCAATGGTGTTATCTACGACATCTACGACGATAACATCAACGGTTTGGATATCTCGAACTACACCGAGAGCCAGATCCACGACCTGTTGCTCACTACCTGGAAGAACACCTCGGAGTACAACTCTCGCTTCTTGCCCGATGATATGTACAACCCCGAGGTTGATACCCTCGAGATCTGGGGCCTTGTCATTAACGACGAGGGCGTTGAGGGTGCCCTGCTTCACAATGTTTACGAGCCCGGCACGGAGCTCGTCTAATGTAGCGTAAGCGTTTAGATTATGAAGCGTCTGATATATATAGTTGCAGTTGTCATGCTCACCGCGGTGGGCATGACGGCTTGCGAGAAGCCTGCACCCGACGAGCCCGCAGTTGAGGGCTACAAGGTGGGCGACTACTACAAGAGTGGCCTCGTTGAGGGTATTGTCTATAAGCTCAACAACGAGGAGGGTACCTCGGGTATGATCTTCTCGCTCGAGGAGTGGAGTGCCAAGTGGTCTACCGAGTCGGTATACCGTGAGGCTATGTCACCCGATAATGGCCTCTACAACTGGAATCTTATCTCGGCTGTTCAGGGCTGGGAGACTCTCTATCCCGCCTTTGGCTGTTGCAACGAGCTCAACGGTGGCTTTATCACCGGCTGGCATCTGCCCTCGCAGTACGACGTAGAGTATATCTCGGAGATGGTCAACCACTGTAGTGGCGAGCTCTTCGAGAAGGTCAATAGCACTATTGTTGAGCATGGCGGTGTGCAGCTCTCGGCTACCGACTACTGGACATCTTCGGAGGCCGGCCCTACCATCAGCTACTCGATCAATCTGACGACGGGTACCTTTGATGAGTATCGCATGGATAAGTCGTTGGAGCTTAAGGTGCGCGCCGTTAAGCACTTCTAAAGGTTTGCTATGAAAAGATTATATCTAATTCTCGCAGCCACGCTTACCATTGTAGGCGTGGTTGCTTGTTCCAAGGAGGAGCCTGCGGTTGAGCGCACCGGATACAAGGTCGGTGACTACTATAAGAAGGGTCTTGTCGAGGGCATCGTCTGCTATACGTTCGATAAGGAGGGTGAGTCGGGCGTGCTGCTCTCGCTCAACGAGTGGAGTGTGGCGTGGTCTACCGGTAATGATACAATGGTGGGCGTAGCCAATCCGTCGGACGGCCTCTATAATTGGGCTGTTGTCACCTCTCTGCCCGGCTGGGAGCAGCGTTTCCCCGCCTTTGCCGTCTGCAATAGCCTTAACTCGGCTATGGTCATCGGCTGGCACCTGCCCTCGATGGGCGACTTCGGCTATGTGCGTAGCCTGCTCAACATCGAAGGCGGTCTTGAGCGTGTCAATGAGCTGTTGGTGGAGTATGGCGGTGACGCTATCACCTCGAGCAGCTTCTGGTCATCCACGGAGATGGGCCCTGCGGTCGCCTATTTCATCGATTTGACGACGGGCGGCACGAACTATGCTGATAAGCAGCGACAACTCGCCGTGCGTGCCATCAAGTACTTTTAGAGGGCGGCAACTCGTCATTGGGCCGTCATAAGAAGCTGTGTGGGTTTTTTATGGCGGCCTATATAATATAGGTGTGTGTCGTGCGTTAGTAGGTAAAGAGAGAAATATTACCCCTTCCCCAACAATTTTTGAGAAATAATTTGGAGAATTGAATTTTAGCGTATATATTTGCAGTGTATTAATAGAGTAATACACTAATAAAGTAAACTTAAACGCTAAACACTATAAGATTATGAGACAGATTTTCGGTGCGATACTCTCGGCTGTTATGCTGCTGGTATCGGGATTTTCGAGTGAGGCATCGGCCCAGAAGAGTGAACTCTCGGGTAGGGTGGTTGATGCAGAGGGTAATGCTGTGGCCTACGCCACGGTGGTGCTCCTGCGTGAGAGTGATCAGGTGGCCGGTGGTGCTACCGACCAGCGTGGTGCCTTCACCTTGTCGGCGGCCGATGGCCACTACACCTTCAAGGTGGTCTACATTGGCTATCGCAGCCACGAGCAGCAGGTAACCATTGCGGGTGCGCAGTCGCTGGGCGACATCACCCTCGAGGCGGAGGATACCGCCATCGACGAGGTGGTGGTCACAGCGCAGCTTATACGTCGCGAGGCCGATAGGTTTGTCGTCGACGTGGCCAACTCGCCTATGTCGCTGGGCAAGGATGGCGAGGAGCTGCTCAAGAGTGCACCGGGTGTCTGGATTCAGGATGATAAGATCTCGATAAATGGTGCTTCGGGCTCGAAGATATACCTTAACGACAGGGAGGTGCGACTGGAGGATGCACAGCTCATGGCCTACCTGCGCTCGCTGCGTGCCAACGATATACAGCGTATCGAGGTGATACCCCAGTCGGGTGCCGACTACGACGCTGCCTCGTCGGGCGGTATCATCAAGATAACGACCAAGCGACGTCTTGAGATGGGTCTTATGGGCTCGGCATCGCTGGTTCTCAATGCTGCGAAGAGCCTCTATAACGTAGGCCCGTCGCTGTCGCTAAACTACAACCAGGGTAAGGTCAATGCCTATGGTCGTCTGTGGGCGGGTACCAGTGGCCAGGAGTATGTAACCAAGGAGCATACCGACTACACCTCGGGTACGGTCATCGATGCCGCCACCGACATGGATGACAAATCCTACTGGGCAGGAGGTCAGGCGGGTGTGGTCTACGATGTTAACGACCGCCACAGCCTCGGTGCCGAGCTGCAATACAACTTCTGGGGAGGTGACGATACGATCGACACTTGGACCGAGCGTACCTTTGCCGATATCACGTCGCGTAGCGATGGTGACTACAGCAACCGCCAGCGTAGCAATATGTTAACGGCCACGCTCAACTACATCTATAAGCTCGATGCAAAGGGCTCGACGTTGAAGCTCATCGGTGACTACACCGACTCGAGAAGTCCGCGCCAGAGCAACTTCTCCGACACGAACTACGACCTGCATACGCCCGATCTGAAGCGCGACTCGACCTATCGTTATGATGCCGCCAGCCGCTATCAGCTGGCAACGGCAACGCTCGCACTGGAGAAGGTGCTCTCGCCGAAGGTGACGCTTAAGGCGGGTGCGAAGTACACCTACAACTCCAATGCCAATAGTGCCGACTATGAGTATATCGACAATGAGGTGTGGATGCCCAACCTCGAGCAGAGCTACGACATCGGCTACACGGAGAATATCGGTGCCGCCTACCTTACGGCACAGGCCCAGCTGGGTCGTGTGAGCCTTGTGGGAGGTCTGCGTGGTGAGTACACCTCGTTCAGGTCACAGGATGGCCTTGTCAAGCAGAACTACTTTAACCTCTTCCCCAATGCCAACCTCTCGTACGCAATGACGAAGGATGGTGCCTACTCGCTCGTGGCGCAGTACTCGAGAAATATCTCGAGACCCTCGTTCTGGGCCCTCACGCCTAACGAGACAAAGGTGTCGGAGTATATGATCCAGAGGGGTAACCCCAACCTTAAGCCGTCGTATGGTAACTCGCTGTCGGTTACTGCCGTACTTAAGTACAAGTACACCATCAGCGTGGGTATGCAGATACTGCAAAATGCCATCCAGCAGACCACGTTGCAGGATGCCGAGAACCCCGAGGTGCTGATCCTTCAGACGATAAACTATCCCACGCTCAACAACTACTATATCTCGATCAACCTGCCTTTCCAGCTGACGAAGTGGTGGTCGGCAAATGTCAATATGACGGGTATGTATATGGGACAGAGAATATACCCCGATGAGCCTGTACGTCGCAACTTTATGGGCGTGGCCAATGCGCAGATGTCGTTTACGTTGCCCAAGAACTTCTTTATCGAGATGGATGGTATGTATATGCATGGTGCACAGGCGGGTAACACCCGTATCGGCGATATGGGTAATCTCAACCTCACGCTCAAGAAGCGTATGTTGGACAACAAGCTGACCTTAAGCCTCGGTGCGCAGAACCTCATCCCCACCAAGCAGCGTATCTTTATCGAGGAGAGCAGCTTCGAGCGCGTTATGGAGGCCTTCCAGCCGTGGCAAAGACTCGCCGTTAAGTTCTCCGTATCGTACAACTTCACAAGCGGTAAGCAGTTCCGTGCCAAGTCCGTGGAGAGTGGCTCGGCCGAAGATCGCGGCCGCCTCGGTGGTGGAGGTCAGTAGCGCGTATAACCACCTTTGAGAGGTGCAACGATAACCATTTTAGTAGTAGGGTGGCTGTTCGACATTGAGGTGTCGGGCAGCCGCTTTTGGTCTTTGTGGTGGGGTGGTCGAGCACGGAAGAGTTGCTTATTTGCAGGGCAATATTTTTAGTGCGAAATTTTGCTCATAATTCAATAAAAAATTCGTATATTTGCAAATTGATAGTAAATACACGATTAAAACAGCGTTTATTATGTTAACAATACTCTACTACATTGTCTGTCTTGCAGTGGCTCTGGTGCTCTATGTGGCATCGTTTATTGCCCTTGTAGTGTGCTATCCCTTTGATCGTAAGCGTGTTGTGGTACACACCCTCTCGAAGTGGATCACCGACGTTATCTTCGGCCTGCCCCCCTTCATGAAGCGCGAGGTCATAGGTGCCGAGAATATCGACCCCAAGAGGGCCTATGTGATGACACTGAACCACAACTCGATGGTCGACATCATATCGATCTACAATCTGCCCCTGGTCTTTAAGTGGGTATCGAAAAAGGAGGTCTACAAGATTCCGTTGGTGGGCAGACTGCTCTTTGCCCATGGCGACATTGTGATTAACCGTGCCAGCACCAAGGAGGCTATGCAGATGGTTCACGACAAGGGTAAGGAGTGGTTGGCAAAGGGTGCCTCGGTGAGCATCTTCCCCGAGGGCACACGCTCGCGCGACGGCGAGATACACAACTTCAAGGCCGGTGCCTTCCTCTTGGCCAAGGATGCCGGTGTGCCCATACTGCCCATCGTGCTGGATGGTACCAACCGCATGGTGCGCAAGGGGTGGTTGATGAATTGGCGCAATAAGATCACCATCCGTGTGCTGCCCCCCATCTCGGCCGAAGAGGTTGAGGCTCGCCCGGTGAAGGAGGTGATGGCCGAGGTGCACGACAGCATGGTGGCTGCCCTGGCAGAGATACGAGGCAATAAGCCCTCAAATAACTAATCGACAAAAAGCAGATTGACAATATATGGCTCAACTCAACTTAAATAATACGGTTGCCGAGTATAACGACGATGCGATAGTGACCCTCTCGCCACGCGAACATATACGCCAGCGTCCGGGTATGTACATCGGTAAGCTCGGTGACGGCTCCGAGGCCGATGGCGGTATCTATGTGCTTCTGAAGGAGGTCGTGGATAACTCCATCGACGAGTTTATCATGGGTGCCGGCAAGCGCATCGAGATCAACATCGAGGGTGATAAGGTATCGGTCAGGGACTATGGTAGAGGTATTCCGCTGAACTCGTTGTCGGATGCGGTGAGCAAGATGAATACGGGTGGTAAGTATGGCGGTGAGGCCTTCAAGAAGACCGTGGGTCTGAATGGTGTGGGTGTCAAGGCGGTGAATATGCTGTCGAGTCACTTCCTCGCCCGCTCGGTGCGTAATGGCGAGGCACGCACGGTGACCTTCTCGCAGGGTCTGGAGCTTACCGACCGCAAGGAGTCGGGCGTGACCGAGGCCAATGGTACCTATGTCGAGTTTGTGGTGGATCGTGAGGTCTTTGGCGACTATGCCTACAACATGGAGTTTGTCGAGCAGATGGTCAAGAACTACTCCTACCTGAACCTCGGCCTAACCATCATGCTCAATGGCACGAACTATACCTCGAAGAATGGTCTGCTCGATCTGGTCAACGACACGCTCTCGAGCGAGCCTCTCTACTCGCCCATACATCTGTCGGGCGAGGATATCGAGGTGGTGATAACCCATGGCAATAGCTATGGCGAGGCATACTACTCGTTTGTCAATGGCCAGTACACGCCCCAGGGAGGTACCCACCAGGCCGCCTTCCGTGAGGCCATAGCCAAGACCATCAAGGAGTTCTACCATAAGGATTTCGAGCCTGCCGACATACGCACCTCGATTATTGCGGCCATCTCGGTGAAGGTCGTAGACCCCATCTTCGAGTCACAGACCAAGACCAAGCTCGGCTCGAAGGATAAGGAGGCGGGTGTCACCATGCGTCAGTTTGTGGGCGACTTCCTGGCCACCAACCTCGACAACTACCTGCATAAGCATCCCGAGGCGGCGCAGACGCTGCAGCGCAAGATCGTTGAGAACGAGAGGGAGCGCAAGGCCATATCGGGTGTGCAGAAGAAGGCTCGTGAGACGGCCAAAAAGGCATCGCTGAACAATAAGAAACTGCGTGACTGCAAGATACACTACACCGATAAGCATGAGTTGGCCGAGGAGACGATGATCTTCATCACCGAGGGTAACTCTGCCTCGGGCTCAATAACCGCGAGTCGTGATCCTCGTACACAGGCCGTATTCTCGTTGCGAGGCAAGCCTCTGAACTGCTACGGTCAGACCAAGATGGTGGTCTACAAGAACGATGAGTTTAACCTCCTGCAGGCGGCCCTCAACATCGAGGAGGATATGGAGAACCTGCGCTACAAGAAGATTATCATCGCCACGGATGCCGATGTCGACGGCATGCACATACGTCTGCTGCTCACGTCGTTCTTCCTGCAGTTCTTCCCCGATGTGATACGTCTGGGACACCTCTACATCCTGCAGACACCGCTCTTCCGTGTGCGCAACAAGAAGGAGACCTACTACTGTTACAACGACGAGGAGCGTCAGCGCGCCATCAAGAGTTGTGGTGCACAGGCCGAGATAACCCGCTTCAAGGGTCTTGGTGAGATATCGGCCTCGGAGTTCAAGGAGTTTATCGGCGAGGGCATGCGTCTGGATCGTGTGCGCCTCACGAAGGATGACCCGATTAAGGATCTGTTGGACTTCTACATGGGAGCCAACACCCCGGAGCGTCGCGACTTCATCGTAGGCAACCTGCGCGTGGAGGAGGATATTATCGAAAACCTGAAAATGTTTAACTAATGGAGGAGAACAAGGATATATTGGAGCAGACGGATGTGGTGGCTACGACAGAGAGCGACGACGTAGTCGATGGCGTGGCTACGGGACGTTACGACCATATCACCTCTGCCAGAAGTGAGGTGCGTACGATGACGGGCATGTACCGTAATTGGTACTTGGACTACGCCTCGTATGTTATCCTGGAGCGTGCCGTGCCCCACCTGGAGGATGGTCTGAAGCCTGTGCAGCGTCGTATTCTGCATGCTATGAAGTGTGTGGAGGATGGTCGCTACAACAAGGTGGCCAACATCGTGGGTCAGGCCATGCAGTACCACCCCCATGGTGACGCTTCGATAAAGGATGCGTTGGTGCAGCTCGGACAGAAGGGTCTGCTCATCGACACGCAGGGTAACTGGGGTAACATCCTCACGGGTGATGCTGCCGCTGCCGCACGTTATATCGAGGCGCGCCTCTCGAAGTTTGCCCTCGACGTGGTCTACAACAAGAAGACTACGGAGTGGATGTTGGCCTATGATGGCCGCAAGGAGGAGCCTGTGACCCTGCCTGTGAAGTTCCCGCTGTTGTTGGCACAGGGTACCGAGGGTATTGCCGTCGGTCTGGCCTCGAAGATCCTGCCTCACAACTTTGTGGAGCTGATCAACGCCTCGATAGCCTATCTGCGTGGCGAGGAGTTCACCCTCTTGCCCGACTTTCAGACGGGCGGTATCATGGATGCTACCAACTACAACGATGGTCTGCGAGGTGGTACCATCAGGGTGCGTGCCCGCATCTCGAAGATCGACAAGCGCACGCTGGCCATCACCGAGATACCCTTCTCGACCAACTCGGAGAGCATCAAGGACTCTATTATCAAGGCCAACGATAAGGGTAAGATAAAGATCAAGAAGGTCGATGACAACACGGCCGAGAAGGTGGAGATCATCATCCAGGTGGCTGCCGACGAGTCGTCGGATAAGACCATCGATGCGCTCTACGCCTTCACCGACTGCGAGGTGAGCATCTCGCCCAACGCCTGTGTCATTGTCGACGATAAGCCGGTGTTTATGGGCGTGAGCGATATCCTGCGCCACTCGACCGAGCACACGCGCGCGCTGCTGGGCAAGGAGTTGGAGATCAAACTCGACGAGCTGAATGGCGCATGGCATGCCGCCTCGCTCGAGCGTATCTTCATCGAGAATAAGCTCTACCAGCTCATCGAGGGCTGCCGTACACGCGAGGCTGCCTATGAGGCGGTCGACGGAGGTCTCGAGCCCTTTAAGAAGAGGCTGCGCCGCGAGGTCACCCTCGAGGATGTGCAGCGACTCACCGAGCTTAAGTTTATCCGCATCTCGCGCTACGACTCGGAGAAGGCCGACAATGAGATTAAGCAGATCGAGGCCGACATCAAGCAGACCAAGCATGATCTTGCCAACCTGACCGACTACACGATAGCCTACTACGAGCGCATCAAGTCGAAGTATGCTGCGGGCAAGGAGCGTCGCACCGAGATACGCGCCTTCGACACTATCGAGGCGTGGAAGGTGGCATCGTCGAATGCCAAGCTCTATGTAGACCGTGCCGAGGGCTTCTTCGGCTATGGCAAGAGCATGAAGGACTCGGAGTTTGTCTGCGACTGCTCGAATATCGACGATGTGATCGTAATATTGAAGGATGGCCGCTATAAGATCACCAAGATCTCGGACAAGGCCTTCTTCGACAAGGGCATCTACTATATCGGTGTCTTCAAGCGTAACGACGAGCGCACGATCTACAATATGCTCTACCGCGATGGCCGTGGTGGTGCCATCATGATGAAGCGTTGTGCCATCAAGTCCATCACGCGCGACAAGGAGTACGACCTTACGAAGGGTACGCCCAAGAGCGAGCTGCTTTACCTCTCGGTCAACCCCAATGGCGAGGCCGAGGTACTCAAGATATACCTGCGCCCCAGAGCACGCCTTAAGAAGTGCATCATAGACCTCGACCTCTCGACCCTGGCTATCAAGGGTCGCCAGAGTGTGGGTAATCTGGTTACGCGCTACTCGATAAACAAGATTGTGCTCAAGGAGAAGGGCACCTCGACACTCGGAGGCCAGAATATATGGTACGACGAGGATGTACGTCGCCTCAATACCGACGGCCGAGGCATCCTGATCGGCGAGTTCAAGGGCGATGACAAGATTGTGGTGTGGACCAAGAAGAACCAGTACTACATCACGGGCTTCGACCTCCAGCAGCACTTCCCCGATGACACCATCCGTGTGGAGCGTTACCGCAAGGATGCTATATATGCCCTGTGCTACTACGATGGCGAGCAGAAGTACTACTACATGAAACGCTTCCCGCTCGAGGCGAGCGAGAAGACGCAGTGGTTCCTCGAGGAGGGCGCGCCGATGTCGTTTGTTGCCATCTGTGACAAGGCGGGTGCCAAGCTATCCATAGAGTTTGGCGGCCAGCACTCACAACGACCGATGGAGATTATCGATGTCGATGAGTTTATCGCCGTCAAGAGCCACCGTGCCAAGGGTAAGCGTCTGACGACCTACGATGTTGCGCGCTTGACATTCATCGAGCCCGAAGAGCCCGAGGAGGTTGATATGGAGGATGCCGATGAGGTTGATGTGGAGGATGTTACCTCTGCCGATGAGCTTGTGGAGGATGCAGCACTTGTCGAGGAGTCGATCGATGTCGATGAGCTGATGGGTGACGACATTAAGGTTGACCCTACGGTCGACTACCGCTCGAAGGTCGAGGTCGATGATAGTAGCTTTACGGCTGCACAGCTTGACCTCTTCTAATACGGTGTAGGCTATGTTGCTCTTCTTGGTGGGATATGCAGGCTCGGGCAAGAGCTCCATGGGTCGCCGTCTGGCACGCAGGCTGGGTATGCGCTTTATCGACACCGACCAGCGTGTCGAGCAGGGGGCTATGATGAGCGTTGCGGATATCTTCGCCCGCGAGGGTGAGGAGGGCTTCAGAGTGCGCGAGCGGGCCACCATCGAGGCCATCGTGCGCGAGACCGACGAGGCTGTAGTCTCGACGGGCGGAGGGCTGGCGACGTGGCGCGATAATATGGAGTGGATGAGTGGCGAGGGTGTGACGATCTATCTGCGTCGCGCACCCGAGCAGATACTGCTGCGACTCTCTGACTATGGCCGCGAGAAACGACCCATGTTCCGCGGTAAGAGCGATGGTGAACTCTTGGAGTTTATGCGCCACCAGATGGCCGAGCGTGAGCCCCACTACCGGAAGGCCGCAATAACGGTGGAGTGTACCACGCTCAGTGACGATGATGCTGTTGAAGAGATTGTAAAACAAATAGATAGACTGCTCTATGAATAATGGGCCGATAGGTGTATATGATTCCGGTTTCGGGGGTCTGTCCGTGTGGCGAGAGATACGGCGACGACTGCCCGAGGAGTCGTTGTTGTACCTCGGCGATGGCAAGAACTGCCCCTATGGAGGCCGTAGCCGCGAGCAGATAACCTCGTTTGCTGTCGAGGCCGTGGAGCACCTCTTGAGCCGAGGTGTGAAGATGGTTGTTGTCGGCTGCAATACGGCTACCACGGCGGCTGTCGACCACCTGCGTGAGCGTTTCTCAGACATACCTATCGTGGGTCTCGAGCCGGCCGTGAAGCCAGCATGTCTGGGTAGCGTTACACGTCGCATTGCGGTGCTGGCCACGGAGCATAGTCTCAAGAGCGATATGTTTCTGCGCACGGCAGAGCGTTACTCGGCCGATGTCGAGGTGCTTAAGGTTGTGGGGCGCGACTTTGTGGAGCTTGTCGAGGAGGATATGGAGCAGAGCGATGTTGCCGAGCGTAAGGTGCGCGAGGTTGTAGCACCGCTGCTCGACAAGGGTATCGACCGTATCGTCTTGGGCTGTACGCACTACCCCTTCCTGCGTCCGCTTATCGAACGTGTGGTCGAGGGTCACGCCATCGAGATTATCGACTCGGGCGAGGCTGTGGCACGACGTGTCGAGTGGCTGCTCGAGCGTTATGACCTGCGCGCGGAGGCCGGCCACAAGCCGACCTATGACTTCCTTACGTTCAAGGATGAGAGCTACCGCCAACGCCTCGCAAGAAAGGCAGAACGGAGTATGTTAACACTTTAATTTTGAGATTATAACCACTACTATGTCAAAGGATAACAAACCAAAACAGACACGCGCGCGCAAGGGCGTGAGCGACGAGCCGCAGCCTACGACGATGCGCGAAAATATACGCTGGATAGCAGGCTTTGTGCTGCTGTCGCTGGGTGTCTTTATCTTCTGCTCTATCGTATCCTACATCTTCTATTGGCAGGAGGATATGAGCTCGCTCATGGCACAGGAGAATGCCATTGCCGCACCCCGCATCAAGAACGTATGTGGCGAGATGGGTGCCAAGGTGGCGCACGCCCTGGTGGGTGGTGGCTTCGGCCTCTTTGCCATCGTCATACCCATCATCATCACTGTTCTGGGTTGGCGACTCTTCCGCTATAAGCCTTTGAAGCTAAACCACTTCGCCTTAAGCCTCGTGCTGGTGCTGCTGCTTGGCTCGTTGACCATGGCCTACCTCTTCTCGACACGCTGGGATCTCTTCGGCTCGGGACTTGGAGGCGAGTATGGTCTGGCCATGTCGGCAGGCCTTCGTAGTCTGGTGGGCAGAGTGGGCACGCTGCTGATTATCATCGCCGGCTGGTTGCTTACGGGTCTGTTCATCAACCGCAACTTCCTCACGGTGGTGGATAATGCGGGTGAGCACGTTGCCGATGGCATGAGCGGTGCTGCAAAGTGGGTGTGGGGTAAGGTACACACCACCGCCGAGAGATCCGCAAAGCGTGATGTGAACGAGGCCGACGATGTGGCCGACGATGTGGCCGAGGATGAGGCCGTGGCCGAGCAACCTGCTACGGTTGAGCACGTCGCACCCGGGCCCGTATTTACCGTTGAGGCTGTGGCCGAGGCCAACACAGAGGGTGAGGTTGTGGCCACCGTCGATGAGCCAGAGAGTGTCGATGAGGCTGTCGCACCTGCCGAGGAGGAGTCACTCCACGAGGGCTTCACCGTGGTGCCGTTGGATGGCGATAAGCCCCTTGAGCCTATGGATGTAGCCTCGGTGCTGGGCGTTGAGCCTATAGAGGAGGAGGGCTTGGTTGTTACCGTCGAGCAGAACGAGGTTAAGCAGCTCGATGAGGAGGATATCGAGGGCGACCTCTACAACCCCATGAGTGACCTCTATGACTATCGTCCGCCTACGCCCTCGCTGCTTGTCGACCATAAGTCGAAGAGCGAGATTGATGAGCGCGAGATATTCGAGAACAAGGAGCGTATCCGCGAGACACTGCTCAACTTCGGCATCCCCATCCGCAGTATGCATGCCACGGTGGGCCCCACTGTCACGCTCTATGAGATTGTGCAGGAGCAGGGTGTTAAGATATCGAAGATTCAGGGTCTGGAGAACGATATTGCCCAGAGCCTCAAGGCGTTGGGCATCCGCATTATTGCACCTATACCGGGTCGTGGCACTATCGGCATCGAGGTGCCCAACCAGACCAAGCAGGTGGTGTCGATGTACTCGGCCATCTGCTCCGAGGAGTTCCAGCAGTCGCGTGCCGAGCTGCCGGTGGTTATCGGTCGTACCATCCAGAACGAGAACTATACCTTCGACCTTGCCAAGATGCCTCACCTGTTGGTGGCAGGTGCTACGGGTCAGGGTAAGTCGGTGGGTCTGAACGCCATCATCACATCGCTGCTCTACAGGAAGCACCCTGCCGAGCTTAAGTTTGTGCTTGTCGACCCCAAGATGGTGGAGTTCTCGCTCTACCAGAAGTTGGAGAAACACTTCTTGGCCAAGATGGAGTCGGAGGATGATGCCATTGTCACCGACCCCAAGAAGGCTGTCTATACGCTCAATGCGCTGGTAACCGAGATGTCTAACCGTCTGGAGCTCTGCAAGACGGCCCATGCCAAGAATATTGTGGAGTATAACGAGAAGTTCCTCAACCGTCGCCTTAACCCCGAGCACGGACATAGGTTCTTGCCCTATATCGTAGTGGTCATCGACGAGTTTGCCGACCTGATCATGACCGCCAAGGAGGTCGAGGCCCCCGTTATGCGTCTTGCGCAGAAGGCCCGTGCCATCGGTATTCACCTCATCGTAGCCACGCAGCGTCCCGATGTGCGTGTCATCACGGGTGGTATCAAGGCCAACTTCCCTGCGCGTATCGCCTTCCGTGTGATGCAGATGACCGACTCGCGCACGATCATCGACCAGCCCGGTGCCAACCAGCTTATCGGCCGTGGCGATATGTTGTTGTCCAATGGTGGTGAGCTGACCCGCATACAGTGCGCCTTTGTCGACACCCCCGAGGTGGAGAGTATCGTGGAGCATATCGGCCGTCAGCAGGGCTACACCTCGGCCTACAACCTGCCGGACTACACCCCCGAGGCGGGTAGCGAGCAGCCCAGCTCGTTTGGCAGCGAGGAGAGTGGTGCCCCCCAGAAGTATGACCCCAAGTTTGCGGAGATTGCCCGCGAGGCGGTGTCCAGTGGTGTTATCTCAACCTCTATGATACAGCGTAACTTCGAGGTGGGCTTCAACCGTGCCGGACGTATCATGTTGCAGCTGGAGCGTGCCGGTATCGTAGGCCCGCAGATAGGCTCGAAGGCCCGCGAGATAAAGTTCTATGACCTCCCCTCGCTGGAGGCCAAGCTGCAGGATATGGGTTTGTCTTAAACTGTGAATGAAAGACGTATGAAGAGGAGTACATTGATATTGGTTGCCATGCTGTGGGCGGTGAGCCTCTCGGCGCAGACCACGGCTCGTGAGTGGTTGGATGGCTTGGATAGCTCGCTTGGTGAGCGTTTTGGTGTGAATATCTCGGTCGCGATGCCCGAGAGTGAGAGCCTCGACGGATACTTTATGGTCGAGGGCGATGGCTTCTACCTCACCCTTGGTGTTATGGAGGTGTACAGCGATGGTAGGCTGCGCTACGAGATTAACAACGAGCGCAAGGAGGTGAGTGAGGATGTTGTGGATGGCGAGTCGGTGGACCTGCTGACAAACCCTACGCGCGCATTCGACTTTGTTGACGAGCAGTTTGAGAGCTCGGTGGCCAAGAGCCTCGAGGATGGTGTTATAGTTCTGCTTAAGCCGCTGGATGAGGATATGGGCATCAGCTACATAGCCCTCAACCTTGGCAAGAGGGATGGCAGGGTAGTGCCCCGAGCCATTGTCTACGACTACGATGGCGATCTGGTGACCATCCGTCTTACGCTGACCGATGTGTCGGATGCGAAGCTGCCTCGCTGGAATAAGGAGGCCTATCGCGCCTACGACCTGGTATCATACCTTTAACGATAGAAAGACTACAATTCAGATAAATTATGAGAAGAGTACTGCTTATTTCACTGCTTGCGGCCTTTGCGGTTGGCTGCGATATGACTAATGAGGAAGATAAGATTTTCACCTCTACGGTGATTGAGAGCTTCGAGCTTAACCTGCCTGCCACGGCGGATTATCAGCTGGGCTACTCGTCGGAGATGTTGGAGTATAGCTACAACTACGACGAGACCTATGGCAGCTGGTCGGGCTTTGCACAGTCGCGTAAGAAGGATATGGAGGATGCCTCGTACAACAACCAGTATAGTGTCTATAACGATGAGGCTGCGTCGGGTGACTGCTTTATGGTCTACTACTACGACAGCTATAACGACCCTACCGACATCCTCTGTCGCTACCATGGCTACTACCAGTTTAAGACCGTGCGTGTCAACCTCTCGACGATTGGCTACAAGGCCATCATGGAGGGTAATGCCTACGCTCGTGCCTTCGACGAGGGTGACTACCTCAAGGTGTCGTTCATTGCGCTGGGTGCCGACCTTGCAGAGGGCGATGTTGTTGATTACTATATCGTTGACTACCGTGACGGCAAACGCTTTGTGGCCGATGACTGGGATACGGTAGATATATCGTCGCTCAAGGGTGGCCTTTGGGGTCTGCGTATCCGCATCGAGACTACGGATGTGGGTGAGTGGGGTGCCAACACGCCGCTCTACATCTGTCTGGATGACTTGACCTATACCTTCGAGTTGGTTTAATTGAGTAATACCCATGGCTATGGAACTGAATAAGATTGAAGAGTTGCTCTTGCAGGTCACCGCACTTGTTGAGGGTTGGAAGCGAGGCGGTGTTGCCGCCCTTGAGCGCGACTTGGCTCTCGAGCACCTGCGCCGCATCTATGAGGAGTTGCTGAAGGCCGAGGGTGATCCCGCTCTCGAGCGCAGCGTAGGTGAGGCTATGGCCGTAGCACCTGCCGCAGTGGAGCAGGTCGATGAGCTTGACGATGTTCTCGATATAGATGCCCTTCTCGGCCTTACCGACGAGGAGCGTTTCGAGCCTGCGACGGAGAGTTCATATAGCAGCGTTGAGCCAGAGGTCACACCCGAGGTTGAGCCAAAGGTCACACCCGAGGTTGAGGCGGAGCCCGAACCCGTTGCCGAGCCCGAGCCTATTGCCGAACCAGAAGTGGTTGCAGAGCCCGAGGTGGTTGCCGAGCCTGCGCCCGAGCCGGTGAAGGTGACGTTGGGGGGTGGTCTCTTCGATATTGATGATATTCCGGTGCGCACGAAACAGAGCCGTAAGATGATATCGCTCTACACAACACCCATGGCGGTTGCAGAGCCCAAGGCCGTAGAGCCTAAAGCGGAGCCCACGACAGTTGAGCCACGCCCCATCGAGCAGCCCAAGGCGGAGCAGCCCAAGGCTGCGGAGATGGCGACAGTGGAGCCTCTTAAGGGGGCGGTACGTCTGGGAGATGTGTTGGGTAGCAACGTGACGGTGTTGGCCGATAAGATGGCCACGGTGGATGAGCCCACAACACCCTTTAACCGCATCACCGATCTGGGTAAGGCTATCGGCCTGAACGATAAGTTCTTGATGATACGCGACCTCTTCGATGGCGATGCCACGAAGTATGAGAATACGATAGCCACACTCAACGAGTTTGACGACCTGGACGAGTGTATGATATACATCGTCGAGAACTTCGCTTGGAACCCCGATTCGGAGGGTGCCAAACTGCTTGTTTCGCTCATCGAACGTAAATTGGCATAACTATGGCAAAGCTATATGTAGTACCCACACCTATCGGCAACCTGGAGGATATAACCCTGCGCGCCATCAACGTATTGCGCTCCGTAGACTTTATCCTTGCCGAGGATACGCGCACCACGTCGCACCTGCTGCACCACTTGGGCATCGAGAAGCCCATGCACTCGCACCATAAGTTCAACGAGCATGCCA
>CALGRZ010000050.1 GCA_937880705.1 uncultured Alistipes sp. | reverse complement strand
TCGAAATAATCGTGCCAAGCTTTGATGATCTCCTGCTCGTACATCTCAACAAGCTGAGTTGCTTTCTTTAACTCTCTTGGTTTCAAACCTCGATTTTGGACTACCTTACGAGTTGCAATCTCGATCTTTGCATCGTTACCTCCATACTCTATATGAACATGAATTGGCAGATGCTCGTCAGAGTAGAAGAAAAATCGAAGTCCAAAAATTTCAAAAATTGTAGGCATATTATATCTCTTTTGTCTACGCAAATATAGGTCTAATTTTTTAGACCTCCAAATATTTATGAAATAAATTTGCCGATTATCACTCAAAATGACACCTTTGCGTGCTATTGTAGTCTTGACCATTACTCTTCCAGACATTAGATACTGGTGATAAATTCATTTTTTACAATCAAGTGCCCATATCGGCGACTCTTTCGATGATCCCCTTTTATTTGTGTTTAAAATAGTAGATAAAATGAAGCGTGTCGAAGTAAATAAATGCAGAGGCCAGCTAATGTCTTAGCCAGCCTCAGCGCTTAATACACTTCTAAATAGAGTCTAATACTCAGCCGAGCCGTAGCCTGCAAATGGGTGGAGTGATACCACATAGCAAGCACCGTAGCGAGTATTACCCTCAAGCTTGATATTCGAGTTGCCATCACCAATCGATACATTGTACTCATTGAGCAACTGCGTCTTAGGCTCAGTCATCAAGTCATCAGAGTCGGTAATCCACACGCGAGTTAAAAGACCTGTGGCATTGTCAATCTCATAGCCCCACAATGTAACAGCGTGGCTTGCAGCATTGAGGTTAGCACCCAAGTTGATTGTAAGACCTGCCATACCGTGGCGGAAGATCTCGACAACAAGTTTAGAGAACTCTGCCAAGCGCTCAGTACCCTGATAGCTTGTGCCACTACCCCAGAGATAGTAGTTGTTGAAGATGGTGATATACAAGTTCTTAAGGTCAAGACCCTCAACACCCGGAACGATGACATTCTCATATTCGTGGTATACATAGGGGTATACCTCGGTATCCCAGATGCTCTTCCAGTAGCCACCCGCAGTCTTGGGCACTGCCTGTGAGCCGGGTGATGCGAACTCACCACCGTTGAGCTTACCCTCGAAGTACCAAGGAATAGCCTCCTGCATATGGCCACCGCGAGAGTTATCCCACTCCGAGTGGAACATACTCATAAGCTCCAACTCATAGGGGCCATAGTTGGTGTATGTGGTAACACCGGGGCCATCAACAGCACCTTCAGGAAGAGTCTTACCCGCAGCCTTGTAGCGGTCCTGGAACCACTGAATCATATTTGACGAGGTGGCAGCCCAGCACATATTGATATCGCCATTGTTACCCTGAGCCTTCTTATTGACATCGTACCAACCCGAAGTGAGCGTTACACCCTCGGCAAAAACGATGGTCTTGCCCGTAGAGGTAACCTCCTCGGCAGTGATTGTAAGCTCGTTAGAC
>CALGRZ010000049.1 GCA_937880705.1 uncultured Alistipes sp. | reverse complement strand
CAAATACCGATAAGGTAATGGCCCACTCGGATAGTGAGGCATATCCTGCGTTTGTATGGTGCAGAGCGATGGGCCGAGATTGGTATCTGCCGGCGAAAGATGAGTTAGAAAGCATATCTGCTGCTAAAGAGAAAATCAACGTAACTCTTGAAAGGCTCGGTAAGATAGAATTGGGAGAAATTGTGTGGTATTGGTCATCAACAGAGGAGGGACCTGGGTTCTGCGCGTGGCTTGTCGATCTGAGCGATGGCGACACCTTCAACTTCAATAAGAAAGTCTCCTTCTATGTGCGCGCTGTCTCCGCTTTTTAGCATTTAGGCTTTGGTGGCAGTGGCTGTTGCGCAGTCAATAGGACTTTGCGCAGTCGATAGGACTTGATAGGACTTAATGGGCATTAGCGCGGGCGACATTTAGCCCGTAGCAACATGCTATCCCTATTTCTTCCTATCTCTTCCTATTCCTTCCTATTCCTTCCTATCCAGTCCCATCTCTTCCTACTCGCCCTCCCTACAATTATTTGCTTATCTTGCAGATAATTGCTATATTTGCATATCTGTATTAGCTCAATTATGAAGTACGACGTATTTATAAGCTACTCGTCGCACGACCAGAAGGTCGTTGAGGGGCTGTGTGCCTACCTCGAGCAGCACAAGATTAGATGCTTTGTCGCCTACCGCGATATACCGCGCGGTGTGGTGTGGCCACGCGCCATTGTCGAGGCGTTGGACGAGAGCCGTATGATGGTTGTGGTCTTCTCCGACCACTTCAACAACTCCGATCAGGTAGACCGCGAGATAGAGCTTGCCAGCGAGGATAGCAAACCTATACTCACCTTTAGAATTACGGACGATGCCTTTAAGGGTGCCAAGAAGTACTACCTAAAGAATATCAACTGGATAGATGCCTTCCCTAACCCTGCAGAGCTCTTTGGCTCGGTGGCAGACAATGTGGCCAAGCTGCTCGATATGGAGCTGTCGGTGTCGACAGCTAAAGCCACACCCGCACCGGTTTTGAACTCGACACCCAAACCCGCACCCAAACCCGCACCCAAACCCGCACCCCAACCTGCGTCTGCACCTATCAAGAGCTATAAGGTGGGTGACTACTACAACGAGGGCGGCAAGGAGGGTATTGTCTTTGAGGTGTCGGCTGATGGTCGCCATGGTAAGATTGTAAGCCTCGATCAAGTGGAACGGAAGTGGTGCACAAAAGAGCAATATGACAGAAGGATTGTCGTAGGAGCATCAAGCACGAGAGATGGCAAGGCAAATACTGATAGGGTATTGGCCCGCTCGGATAGCGATGAGTATCTTGCGTTTGAGTGGTGTAGGAGTAAGGGTAAGGATTGGTATCTGCCGGCGATATATGAGTTAGAAAGCATATATGCAGCTAAAGAGAAAATCAACGTAACTCTTGAAAGGCTCGGTAAGATAATAGTGGGTAACAATTTTTATTGGTCATCAACTGAGGATGATATCTACGCGTGGTGTGTCAATATGCGCAATGGCTACACCTACAACTACCGTAAGTGCAACGGCTACTCGTATGTGCGCGCTGTCTCCGCTTTTTAGTATTTAGGCTTTGGTGGCAGTGGCTGTTGCTTAAAAAAATTACTCCTCGCACCTACCCGAGTGCGAGGAGTATTCATTTTACTTGAGCAGTGCATCGAGCTTCTCTTTGAGTTCGCCCTTGCCCTTGCCACCAAGCTCCACGATGGGCAGCCCATCCATCGGGATGTAGACAAGCGTGGGTATGGAGCGCACCTTGAAGAGGCGCGCGAGATCACTCTCGGCATCGACATCCACCTTGTAGATATCCACCTTGCCCTCGTACTCCTCGGCAAGCTCGTCGATGATGGGTGAGAGACGCTGACAGGGGCCACACCACGAGGCGTAGAAGTCGATAAGTGCGGGGCGTGTGCCCAAAAATCGCCACTCGGTGGCCATCTCCTCTATCTTTGCGATGCGGTTCTCGAAACCGCCCTTTGTCAAATGTATAGTTGCCATAGTATCAATCGTTTTTAGTTATTAGTTATCTTTTCGTTGCAAAGATAGGACAACAATATCAAAAAGTCAAATTGTTATTTTTTATAGCATTATAAGCATAACGGATAGGGCCCTGCACAGCGGTGTGCAGGGCCTATTTCGGGGTGTGGCAAGCGGAAAAAATTATTGACGGCGGGCAACAAACCAGGGGTTGTCCAGCACCTCTTTGTTGTATGCAAGCTCCTCACCGGTGGGGTAGGCGTAGGTGGTGCCGCCCGCCTCGGCGAGGATAAGCTCACCGGCAGCGGTATCCCACTCCGAGGTGGTTGTGGTGCGTATGTAGTAGTCGACGACGCCCTCGGCAAGCAGGCAGAACTTATACGAGCTGCCCTGCTCGACAATCTCCAGGTCGGGGTGCTCCTTGCGAAGCGTGGCTATATGGGTGTGTGTGTCGTCGGTCTGGTGCGAGCGTGACACGGCGACGCGGAAGTTGTCGTGTCGGGTTGTTGCGAGGGGCAGTCGCTGCATGTTGCCGTGTATCGCCTCGTAGTCGTAGTCGGCATCGGCCGTAGGCTCGACATTGAGCATCACCCACGCTCCACGGCCCTGCTCGGCGATATAAATCTTCTTGTGGTAGGGGACATAGACCACGGAGCTTATGCAGCGGTTATTCTCCATCAGGGCGATGTTTACCGTGAACTCGTTGTTGCCCTTGATAAACTCCACCGTGCCATCGAGCGGGTCGACAAGCCAAAAGAGCTCCCAGTTGCGACGCTCGTCGTAGAGCATCTCGCGACCCTCCTCCGAGAGTATGGGTATGCGTGTCGAGCCCAGCGCATCCTTGATGGTGTCGTGGGCCATGCGGTCGGCAATGGTGATGGGTGTATGGTCACTCTTCATCGAGATGAGATAGTCGTCGCTGTGCTTGTATATCTTCATAATGGCGGCACCGGCACGCACGGCAGCATTGAATTGTCGCGGTAGAAGGTACTCTCGGATGCGGTCATCAATCATGGTGATATAGGTTTTAGTGGCCATTGAACTATTCTTCTGTAAAGTTAACAATATATTTCTATATAAGCAAGTGCCGAGCAATAAATTATTGGTTTATCAGCTTATGGATGCTCGGTGTCGCTGCTTCGTTGCGAGGTGGTCAAAGACCTTGCGCCTAAGCCTCTCGAGGGGCAGGGGCAGGGTCAGACACTGCCTCACCCCCGTGGCGAGCAGGTGCATAGTATGGCGCACGCTGTGATGGCTGGTGATGACAAAGATGTCGATGCGAGCGAGGTGTAGCCACTTGACAAGGTTGTAGAGCGTGGCATCGCTCTTGGAGTAGTCGGTGACGACGATGATGATAAGGTCGAGGTGGTGTCGGCGCAGAGTGGTGATAAGCTCCTCGCCATCGTGTATCAGCACAATGTCGCAGCAGCCGTCGTCGAGGGCGCGGGCTATGGTGCCTGCCACCTCCTCGGAGGTGGATAGTATGGCCACATTGAAACGATAAAGGTTGGATGTCATACCCCCGATAAAACGAAAAGTGTGCCAAGTGAAAAAAAGTTTGTGTGGAGTGTTGCAAATTGTAGAAATGTTTGTATCTTTGTGCGCTAAACATTCAATTTTTAGATTAAATGTACGTAATAGTAGAGATCGCAGGTCAGCAGTTTAAGGCTGAGAAGGGTCGTAAGCTCTATGTTCACCGTCTTCAGGGCGACGTAGAGTCGTCCGTGAGCTTCGACAAAGTCCTGCTTGTAGACAACGACGGTCAGGTTAAGGTAGGTGCACCTGTAGTAGAAGGCGCCTCAGTAAAGTGCAAGATCTTGAAGCACCTCAAGGACGACAAGGTTCTTGTCTTCAAGAAGAAGCGTAGAACAGGTTATCAGAAGTGTAACGGTCACCGTCAGTATCTGACACAGGTTCTCGTTGAGGAGATTAATTGTTAAACCCTTAAAACGAAGTAGAAAATGGCACACAAAAAAGGTGTTGGTAGTTCTAAGAACGGCCGTGAGTCAGAGAGCAAGCGACTCGGTGTAAAGCTTTTCGGTGGTCAGTTCGCTAAGGCGGGTAACATTATCGTTCGTCAGCGCGGTACAGTACACAACCCCGGTGAGAACGTGGGTATGGGTAAGGACCACACACTTTTTGCATTGGTTGACGGTACTGTTGGCTTCTGCAAGAAGGCATCTGGTAAGTCTTACGTTAGCGTAACTCCCATCGCAGAGTAAGCGCAAGTAGAGCACTAAAGAGAAAAGAGAGCATCAAATGCTCTCTTTTTTTGTTTGGGGGTGGGAAGAGATGGGAAGAGATGGGAAGAGATGGGAAGAGATAGGAAGAGATAGGAAGAGATGGGAAGAGATGGGATATTTAGGGATAGTACACCGCCACCGGGTAAATGTCGGCCGCGCTTATCCTATTAAGTCCTATCAAGTCCTACTCATCCTATTAAGTCCTATCGACTGCTCAATAGCACACCGCCCACGGATAAATGTCGGCCGCGCTACCCTATTAAGTCCTATCAAGTCCTATCAAATCCTATTAAGTCCTACTGACTGCGCCTCCGACTGCGCCACCTGCGCAAAAAAAATAGCGTCCAACCCGAAAGTCAGACGCTATCTCTAAAACTATATGGTCGCTACTCTACGACCTCCGCCTCGGGAGCCTCAACAACGGGAGACTCATCCTCGGCATACTCCTCGTCGATAGACAGAGGTGCCTGATGCTCAAACTTGAAAGGTATAGAGGCATCGAGCTCGGCAACCTCCTCGGGGGTGAGCTCCGCGAGCGAGCGGCCATAACGCCTCTGCGCGATGCGTTCACGGTACATATCGAAGCCCGCCTGCACCTCCTTCATAAGGCTCTCGCGGCTGGCCTCGGGGAGCTTGTCGGCAGCTATGAAGCCCGCAGCATCGACCTTAACACCATCGGCAACGCTGATTGTCGCCTCGTTGGTGAGGAGCATCTCCTCGATAACACGAGCCAGTGAGCCCTCCTCCTCGGGGGTGTCGCCAGCCTCGTCGGTGAAGATGCGGTCGCCGACCTTCACCTGGTTGTCGCTAACAAACTCGATGATGACGGGGGCATTGCTCACGGTGCTATAGCGGTCGGCACCACCATCGAAGGTTGCGGGGGTACCGAAGATCAGGGCGTAGAGCACGAAGAGCCAGTGAGCCGAGATCGCGGCTACAAGACCACCGATGGTGTGGGCCAAGATAGCCTTCGAGGTGAGCTTACGGTAGCCCAGAGCATCGAGCATAGCGGTGTGAGTGCTCAAGTAACCGCTCCAGCACATGCCGATAGCGGTGA
Organism: uncultured Alistipes sp.; assembly: GCA_937880705.1. The sequence continues at coordinate 5,285 of CALGRZ010000049.1, read as the reverse complement.
ACACGGCGATAGCATTACCATCAACCCAGCCCTCCTGGATAAAGCCGGGGATAAGACCGAGGGCAGCACCCACAGCACCGAGGGCGGTGATGGGGAAGGCCATAAGAGCGGGGTGCTCGAAGCCAAAGAGCCACTCGAAGATGATGTTGACCTTACCAAAGAGCCAGGGCAGGAAGCCCACACCCTCGTAGGCAGCACCATCGTAGACGTCGTTACCACCCGTAGTGAAGGTGAGGATCATCACAAAGGTAGAGATGATAAGCACACCGGGGATAATCGACAGACCTACATCCACACCACTCTTACCACCATCGAGCAGAGCGTTGAGTATGCGTGTAAACATCGAAGACTCCTTTACGGTCTGCTCATCCTTCATATCGTTCTCGTCGAGCACAGCAGCATCCTCGTCACGGAAGTTGGGATACTCCTTGAGTATGAAACGCTGCATAATGCGCGTAGAGCAGATACAACCCACAAAGGCACCCACGAAGCCGATGAAGGGCTCCACGAAGTAACCCTGCGAGATCATAAAGACGATGACCAGAAGGCCCATACCAAAGGCGGTGCCGAAGTTGGTCAACGAGATAAACTGATACTTCTTGAAGTAGGTGCTGAAACGCTTATCCTTGGCCAGCGAGATGATGGCGGGGTTATCCGAGAGGAAGGTCATAACGGCACCCAGCGACGCCACACCCGGGAGGTTGAACAAGGGCTTCATCAAGGGGCGCAGGATACGCTCCAAGAGGCTGACAACACCAAACTCAACAAAGATGGCACCCAGCGCACCCGTGATAACACAGATGGCCATAAGGTAGAACACGGTGTTGAGCAGCAGGTCGTGAGCCGTCTTCATAATGGTGTTAAGCATATTGGGCAGACCCATCACCGAGCCGATACCGCCAAAGATGCCGACAACAATAAGAAGGCAGACTATACCTGCATAATACTTCTTAAATCTGTTTTGCTTCTCCATATTATGTAGTTATTTAAGTTTACAGCTTCGAGGCGCGCTTCTCAACAACCTTGTCGATAAGCTTGCGCGCTGCCGACATCACGTCGATCTTCCAGGTGATACCCACGGTGAGGTATGAGCCCTTGTCGAGGGCCGTGCCGGCGGGGTTGGTGTTGTTACCGAAGTTATAGGCATAGGCTGCGTGCAGACGCACATCGCGGTTACCCTTGCCGCCCAGAGGGTAGTACTCCACACCACCGCCCACGCGCGTCATCTCCGTGCCGGGGAAGAGGAAGAGAGGGCCTGCGGGGTACTCCTCGCCCACCTTGTCATAAGAGACCTTGGCGAAGATGTTTACCCTGTCGGCAATGAGGTATGACGCCTCACCCATAATCGAGAAGTTCTGGAAGAGCAGCTCGCGTGCGCTCACACCGCGGTTCATCAGGTCGAGCTGGATGGTCGCATCGCCAAACTTAAACTGGTTACCCAGCACGACATAGGCATCGTACTTACCCGGGGCATACTGCGAGAAGTTCAACGAGTGCAACGCAGTATAGCAGCCGTGCGAGCCCATCCAGTAGAGGTTGTAGGCGTAGTAGTCGGTGTCGGACGTATCATAGGGGCTCTGGCAGGCCTGGAAGGTGAGCGTGTCGTTACCCTTGTTGGTGGTGAAGGCCACGCTGGCACCCAACTGATAACACGCCACATTGTTCCAATACTCCGAGCAGAAGTAGAGGTCGATGGGCGCGCGGTCGTACTCCCAGCCACCAATCATCACCACCTGCTTACCTGCCGAGATGGCCCAATTCTTCGTCGGGCGGTAGGTGAGGTGGAGCCAGTCGGTGTTGTGCGCAAAGTCCGACGCGGTATTCATGCGGTTAAATCGCTGACGCCACGAGTAGGTGAACTTGGGCGTTATCTGGCCATCGATGCGCAGGTTGAAGTAGCGCACTTTGAAGCCCGAGGCTGCATCAATCTTCTCACCGGCAAGGGCCTGATTAAGGTAGTCGAAACGTGTCTCAACGCCGAGACGGAAGATCTCGTTGCTCTCGTCATAGCCCTGCTGTGCCTGCGCCGTGGTAATGCCCACGAGGGCCACTGCGAGGCATAAAATCTTGGTAAAGGTTCTCTTCATATACTCTGTTTTTACTGAATTATCTCATCTTCGCCGACACCTACATCGGAAACAATTATACAAAGATAAACAAAAAAATGGAAAATGAAACAGTGCACACCACTTTTCCACGCACGACCACACGGTTAATATCAAAAGCCTGCGCCACAAAGAGCTTATACGCCACACAGAAGAGCCCCACACCAAGAGAGCTTGCATGGCGCAGCAGAGGAGAGTTTGCACGCACGAAAAAAATATTTTCATGTTTGGGTATTGCTTATAATGAATTTTTATTATCTTTGCACTTTCCTTAAAAATAGCATCTAAATGTTCAGAAAAATATTCGAGAAAAATATAATAGTCAGCAGACTCCTTTCATTGTTAATTGTCAATTGCACATTATTAATTACTTTATCTTCTTGTTCGGAAAAGGATTATAGAGACATTACTCTTGAGGAAGTCGAAGTATTTCCCAAAGTCAATGTCGACAGTATTTTTATAGATTTGGGAGAGAGCAGTATCAACAAGAAGGCAGCGAGTATCGATAAGGTTTTCAGCAATTTAAGAAAGAAGACAGGATTTAATGGAAGTGTCTTATATGCAGAGCAAGGACGTATAATTTACGAAAAGGCATGGGGATTTCGTAATGTAAGAAACAGAAAAGACGAGCTTCATATCGATGATAGATTTCAATTAAGTTCCGTATCTAAGATGTTCACGGCTGAAGCCATCATGATATTAAAGAGTCAAGGAAAGATAGATTACGATGTTGACATCAGGGAATACATTCCAGAGTTTCCATACGAAGGTGTCACTACACGTTTGTTATTAAATCATCGTTCCGGTTTGCCGAGATACGAGAGTTTAGCTGATGCAAAATGGCCTGACAGAAAGCAACCTTTCTTCAACGAAGATATGATTGAATATTATGTCAAATACGTTCCTACACCATATTTCAAACCCGACAAAGGTTTCAACTACAGCAATGTAAATTATGCATTGTTAGCATCGATAGTAGAGAGAGTATCAGGAATCCCATTTGCCGACTTCATGAAGAAGAACGTTTTTGATCCTGTTGGAATGGACAACTCATACATCTATGAGATGAAGAAAGACACAACGGTCTCCATGTACATTGAAGATGTTGTACAAGGATATTATTTAGGTCGCCGCCGTCCAATGCAGGCACAGAACGAATACCTCAATGGCGTTAAAGGAGATAAGATTATGATCTCCAACACCAAGGACATGTTTCGGTTTTGGACTGCTGTCGATTATGGATTATATGTCCCCGACTCAATACAAGACGAAGCTTTCAAACCCGGCAGTCCGAAGAGCAGAAAACGTAAGGACAACTATGGCTTCGGATGGAGAATACCAAGCAAATATCCAGGGTGTTATTATCATTATGGGTGGTGGAAAGGATACCGTTCGTTCTTTATCAGAGATGATGTCAATGACAAGACTCTTATCATATTAACCAATACCGACAAAGGACCCGGTTCCGACCACTTCTGGAAAATCATCAATGACAAAACGCACAAGATAGCACCGGCTTCTGTCAACATTCCTTACTGGGAAATCACAGAAGGCCTTCGTTTTCCGTATTCTTCGTACCGTAACAGAATTATTGATTAGGTTGATCTCTCACTATCAATTTATAACCAACACCATGAATATTCTGCAACTCAACGTTAGGATCATCTTTCAGAAGTTTCCTAATTTTTGAGATATAGACATCCATGTTTCGAGCATTAAAGAAATTATCCTTGCGCCATATTCTATGCAGAGCATACGAACGCTCGACAACACGATTCATATATTCGCAAAACATAAAAAGAAGATCCAACTCTCTTGTCGTCAGTTTCTTCACGACACCATTTCTTATTAGGACATGTTTTGCAATATCAAATGTATATGAGGCAATCTTATAGATACGTTGTTCTTTCTCTTGAAGAACCGTTCTTTTTGCAATAGCTTTGACTCGTTCCAGCAATTCTTCCATGCTAAATGGTTTGGGAACATAATCATCGCAACCTACTTCGAAACCTTGAGAGACATCAGCTCTCGCAGTTCTACCCGTTAGAAATATTGTCGGAATATCAACATTACGTTTCTTCAGTTTTTCAACTAAAGTAAACCCATCGATACCAGGCATTGTGACATCTACAATCATGAAATCGATACACTCACGATCAATCTGTTTCAACGCCTCTTCTCCACTAAAGCATAAAGTTGTTGGATAACCTTTTGCCGTTAAGTAAGATTTAAGAATTACTCCTAAGTTTTTGTCGTCTTCGACTAACATAATTTTTATCAGTCTTTCCATCATCTTACGTTTAATTTATTTAACAATAGGCAATGTAATTCTAAACTCAGAACCATTACCGAAACTACTATTTACGTTAATCTTACCTTTCATTTTCTCAACATTCTCTTTCACGTAATACAAGCCAAGTCCTGTTCCTTCCCTACTCACTCCCGACGACATCACTCTATATGTCTTATCAAATATACGACTTAACTCACATTTCTTCATACCGATACCGTTATCCGAAATAACAATTTCAATAATTTCATCCACCTTTGTGGCTGACACAATAATCTTTGGCTGAGCTTTAGAATATTTTATAGCATTGTTTATAAGATTAGTAATAATAGACTGAAGTATATCGCAATTTCCTTTTATATATTTAACATCTGAACTTAGATTAAGCACTAACTTTCCCTTGAGGCTATCTACCAAAAAATTCATCGAAGCGACCGACTCATTAATCACCTTGTCAACATCAACTATCTGATTATAATCTATATGAGAATCATTTAGGCGAATAAGACTCAAAATATTTTCTATCATGACTACAAGTCTCGACGACTCCATTTTGACAATATCAGAGTAATATTTCAAAGACTCTTCAGAATCTATATCAGTATCATTTAAAGTTTGACATACTATATTGATAGTAGCTATTGGCGTCTTACAATCATGAATTATGTTTGTGATATGTTCGCATCTTACATAATTATTTTTACACCTTTTATATAGAAGAAACACACGCAAGATAATGTGGTTTCAAAGTTTTTATCCACAAGAATAGCGGGATGCATACACATCCCGCCATAGTTTCTACTTATATACATTACCATTGCTAATAGCTTAAGTAAGAGTCAAGTCCATAAGCCATTCCTAAAAAGACATAACTTATAAACGCCATGAGA
>CALGRZ010000048.1 GCA_937880705.1 uncultured Alistipes sp. | reverse complement strand
GCAGCGACCAGACGGTTTTGATTCCCGAAACGATTGAAGAAAAAATTGAAAAGAGTAATGAAATAAAAGTAAAAATAAATAATGAGAGCATTAGTTAGTGTAAGCGACAAGCGTGGCGTGGTGGAGTTTGCCAAGGGCCTCCGCGCGCTGGGCTGGGAGGTGATCGCCACGGGCGGCACGATGAAGCTGCTCGAGGAGAGCGGCGTGGAGGTAATCAACATCAGCGATGTAACGGGCTTCCCCGAGATTTGCGACGGCCGCGTGAAGACCCTGCACCCCAAGGTGCATGGCGGTCTGTTGGCGCGTCGTGACGATGAGAGTCACCTCAAGGCGTTGAAGGATAACGCCATTGAGTTCATCGATATGGTCTGTGTAAACCTCTATCCTTTCCGTCAGACTATCTCGAAGCCCGATGTGAAGATGGAGGATGCCATCGAGAATATCGACATCGGCGGCCCTTCGATGTTGCGTTCGGCAGCGAAGAACTACCGCGATGTTACGGTGGTGTGCGACCCTGCGGACTACGCCCGCATCATTGCCGAGATCGAGGCCTCGGGCAATACCACCGTTGAGACTCGTCTGGAGCTCTCGGCCAAGGCCTATACCCACACTGCGGAGTATGATATGTGTATCGCAACCTATATGCGCGATAAGGCCGGCTTGAACGAGAAGCTCTTTAAGTCGTACGACCTGGTGCAGACCCTGCGTTATGGCGAGAACCCACATCAGAGTGCCAAGTTCTACCGTACCGAGGAGAGTGTTCCCTACTCGTTGGCTACGGCCAAGCAGCTCAATGGCAAGGAGATGTCGTACAATAATATCCAGGATGCCAACGCCGCGCTGTCTATCGTGCGCGAGTTTAGCGAGCCCTTCTGCGTGGGTCTTAAGCACATGAACCCCTGTGGTGCTGCCATAGGCAAGGATATCAAGGAGGCGTGGGAGAAGGCCTACGAGGCTGATAAGGTGAGCATCTTTGGCGGCATTGTGGCCGTTAACCGTGAGCTGACCAAGGAGGTTGCCGAGCTTATGAAGCCCATCTTCTTGGAGATCATTATGGCTCCTTCGTTCTCGGATGAGGCCCTCGAGGTGCTCTCTACGAAGAAGAACTTGCGCCTGTTGCAGGTGGATATGAGCGAGGTTGAGGGTGAGCAGATGCAGCTCGTTACGGTCAATGGCGGTGTGCTTGTTCAGGCTCTCGACACCACTACCAAGGAGGTTGTTGATGATATGTGCGTGACGGAGCGCAAGCCTTCGGCGGCAGAGCTGGAGGATATGAACTTCGGCTGGCGCATCGTCAAGCATGTCAAGTCAAATGCTATTGTCGCTGTTAAGGATGGCCATACGGTGGGTGTAGGTGCCGGCCAGATGAACCGTGTGGGCTCGGCCGAGATTGCGCTCAAGCAGGCCAAGGCTGCGGGCTTCCACGAGGGTGTCACCCTCGCATCGGACGGCTTCTTCCCCTTCGATGATACTGTGACCCTCGCTAAGGAGTACGGTGTTACGGCTCTGGTGCAGCCCGGTGGTAGTGTGCGCGACGAGGATTCGGTGAAGCGTGCCAATGAGTTTGGTATGACTATGCTGATGACCGGCATGCGTCACTTCAAGCATTAATAGTAGGGATGCTCTTAATTATTAATTATAGGTAAGAAGAGATGAAAGTATTAGTTATCGGTTCGGGTGGTCGTTGTCACGCCATTGTTGAGGCGTTGTCGCGCTCACCCCAGCAACCCAAGATATATTGTGCCCCGGGCAATGCAGGTATCGCCTCACTGGCCGAGTGTGTAGCCATTAAGGATACCGATGTAGAGGCTTTGGTGGCCTTTGCTCGCGAGAATGGCGTTGAGCTTACTGTCGTAGGCCCCGAGGCGTCGTTGGCAGTCGGTGTTGTGGATCGCTTCCGCGAGGAGGGACTCCGTATCTTCGGCCCCTCGAAGGCGGCAACACAGATCGAGTCGAGCAAGGACTTCGCCAAGCGACTGATGGTTAAGTATGGCGTGCCCACGGCCGACTATGCCACCTTCACCAACTATGAGGAGGCTCTGGACTATGTGCGCAAGGGCTCACTGCCTACGGTGCTCAAGTATGATGGTCTGGCAGCAGGCAAGGGTGTGGTTATCGCTACTACGATGGAGGAGGCCGAGGCTACGCTCAAAGATATGTTGCTCGACACCAAGTTTGGTGAGGGCAGGGTAGTCATCGAGGAGTTCCTCACGGGTGAGGAGTTCTCGCTGATGTGCTTCGTTGCGGGTAATAAGATCTCGCCCATGCCCGTGGCGCAGGATCACAAGCGTGCATACGATAATGACGAGGGCCCCAATACGGGCGGTATGGGTGCCTATACCGAGCTGCCCTTCATCAGCGATGAGGACAGAGCCTATGCCATGGAGCATATCATGCAGCGTGTTGCCGATGCAATGGTCGAGGAGGGTACACCCTTCACCGGTGTGTTGTATGGCGGTTTGATGAAGACGCCCAATGGTATCAAGGTTATCGAGTTCAACGCGCGCTTTGGCGACCCCGAGACCGAGGTTGTCCTGCCTCGTTTGAAGAGCGATGCCGTGGAACTCTTTGGTGCGGTAGCCGAGGGTAAAGCCCCCGTTGCTCAGTGGAGCGATGAGGCTACGTTGGGTATCGTACTCGCCTCAAAGGGCTATCCGGGTAGCTATGACAAGGGTGCTGTAATTCGTGGCACGGAGCGTGTGGAGTCGAAGATATACCATATGGGTACAGCCATCAAGGATGGCGAGTTGGTCACGGCCGGTGGTCGTGTGATGATCGTTGTGGCCTCGGCAGCTACGCTCGAGGAGGCACAGCGCAAGGCTCGCAAGGATGTCGAATTATTGGAGTGCGATAACCTCTTCTACCGTACCGATATTGGTAATAAGGCATTCAAATAAGTAATTATGTAAATAGAATAAAAGTATGATAATCAACGGAAAAGAGATTTCAAAGGCTCTTAAAGCAAAGCTCTCTGAGAGGGTTGTAGCCCTCGAGGAGAAGTATGGCAGAACCCCCAATCTCGTTGTTGTTCTCGTTGGTGATGACCCAGGTAGTGTATCCTATGTTACCGGTAAGGCCAAGGCTGCTACCGAGGTGGGTATTCGCAACTCTACGTTGCGTTACCCCGATAGTGTCAGCGAGGAGGAGTTGCTGTCGCTCATCAACAAGCTCAATGAGGATGATGATGTTGACGGTATTCTGGTGCAGTTGCCTCTGCCTGCCCATATCAACGAGGATAAGATCATCTCGGCCATAATCTCGGAGAAGGATGTGGATGGTTTCCACCCCGAGAATGTGGCGCGCTTGTGGCTCAAGCAGCCCTGCGTTCTGCCGTGTACCCCCAAGGGTATTATCAAGCTGCTGAATAGTACAGGTATTGAGATTGAGGGCAAGCAGACTGTGGTTGTTGGCCGCAGCAAGATTGTTGGTCTGCCCGTGGCCAAGCTGTTGTTGGATAACAACGCTACGGTGACGGTGGCTCACTCGCGCACCAATAACCTTGGTGACGTTACCCGTCGCGCCGACATCCTTGTGGTGGCTATCGGCAAGGAGCGACTCATCAAGGCCGATATGATCAAGCCGGGTGCAGTGGTCATTGACGTGGGTGTCAACCGTGACAGCCGCAATGGTAAGCTCTGTGGTGACGTCGACTTCGAGGCGGCACAGGAGGTTGCAAGCCATATCACACCCGTTCCTGGTGGTGTAGGCCCTATGACCATCGCCTGCCTGATGGAGAATACGGTGGAGTGCTTTGAGCGCAAGATGGAGAAAAAGTAGAATAAACCTTAAAACTTAAATAGCTATGATTGAAAGATATAGCAGGGAAGTGATGCGTAAGGTGTGGACCGAGCAGAATAAGTTCGAGGCCTACCTGCGTGTCGAGATTTTGGCTTCCGAGGCTTGGAGCCAGCTGGGTGTTGTGCCCAAGGAGGATGTCGAGAAGTTGTGGAAGAACGCTTCGTTTGACATCAACCGCATCTATGAGATTGAGCAGCAGACACGTCACGACATTGTGGCCTTTACCCGTGCCGTGAGTGAGACCCTTGGCGAGGAGCGTAAGTGGGTGCACTATGGTCTGACCAGCACCGACGTTGTTGATACCGCCAATGGCTACCTTCTCAAGCAGGCCAACGCCATTCTGCTCGACGATATCGAGAAGATGTTGGAGGTGTTGCGTAAGCGCGCCATAGAGTTCAAGTCTACGCCCTGCATCGGTCGTACACACGGCATCCATGCCGATATCACCTGCTTTGGTCTTAAGTGGGCGTTGTGGTATGAGGAGATGAAGCGTAACCTCAATCGTTTTGTTACGGCAGCCCGCGGTGTTGAGGTCGGTAAGATCTCGGGTGCTGTGGGTAACTTCGCAAATATCCCTCCCTTCATTCAGGACTATGTATGCGAGAAGCTCGGTACGGAGAGTGCCAACATCTCTACGCAGGTCATCCAGCGTGATCGTCACGCCTACTATATGGCTACGTTGGCCGTTATTGCATCGAGCATCGAGCAGATGGCCATGGAGATTCGTAACCTTCAGCGTACCGAGGTACACGAGGTTGAGGAGTCGTTTGGCAAGGGTCAGAAGGGTTCGAGTGCGATGCCTCACAAGCGTAACCCCATCTCGAGCGAGAATATGTGTGGCTGCGCCCGTGTGATGCGAGGCTATATGGCTGCCTTCTATGAGAATGTGGCTCTGTGGCACGAGCGCGATATCTCGCACTCGTCGACCGAGCGTATCATCCTTCCCGATGCTACGATGTTGCTCGACTATATGCTTAATCGCTTCCGTGGCATCCTCGAGAACCTTGTTGTGTTCAAGGATGTGATGATGGAGAATATCTACCGCACACGCAAGGTTATCTTCGCACAGCGTGTTATGAATGCCCTTATCGAGAAGGGATTTTCGCGCGAGAAGGCCTACGACACCGTGCAGCCTGTGGCCATGCGTGCCATGAGCGAGCGTGCCGACTATCAGGAGCTGCTTGCCGAGACCCCCGAGGTTATGGCGGTGCTCACGCGCGAGGAGCTGGATGCATGCTTCACGCTGGAGTACTACCTGAAGAACGTAGACTTTATCTTTGATCGCGTAGGCATCGAGTAATCTCGTGATGTGGTGGGATGATGTCATCCCAACCCAGATCAAGACCCCGAGGGTAGTACAGCAGTACTAAACCTCGGGGTCTTTGGTTGGTGCAAATGGTAGGTATGATACCAAGAGCGGCTGTCACAACAGACTCTGTTGGACAGCCGCCTATCTATCTACCACTGCGTGTAACGCTCATACTTGTCGGGGAAGATGTTTGCTATGGTAACCATGATACCCGTCTCGTAGACATTGCCAAGCTCGCGGTTATGTATGGTGTCAAAGACCAACATGCCGTGCGAGATATTCAGGTAGGCATTCATCATCGGAGGTATCACCTCGCCATGCTCGCGTATCGTCTTGCGCAGGATTTTGTAGTCCTCGTCGTATGATCCACCCACGAAGATCGCCTCCATGGCCTTGTCGTCGTAGTCGCTTAGCAGCGGCGATATGCCGTCGAGCAGTCGCTGCTTGTCGCCGAGGTAGCGGTCGAGGAAGTAGAGTAGGAGGTTGCGGGCCTCCTTGTTATACGAGCTGTACATCGTAACCTTGCCCAGCAGGTACTTGCTATCGGGGTTGGCCTTGATCAGCGCGCCAATGCCATCCCAGAGGTTGTCCAGCGTGTAGATGCTCTTCATAGCATCGCCCTCCATAACACGCACGAAGGCACGGCCAAGCTCGATGGTGTGGGGCAGGTAGTCACGACGGAATGTGTCGCTAAAGCGAAAATAGTGCTCGGTTGAGAGGTGCTTTGCATCGCTCGAGCGGCATACGATAAAGCGATATCCGCCCAAGATCTCGTGTGTTGCGGGATCCCAGGTGATAAGCTGACGGTAGCCATCCTCGGCCAGATCATTCTCGTCGATGTCGCACTCACTGCCTGTGCCACCGCCACCAAGACGGAAGGCCTCTTCGCGCAGACGTCCCACCTCGCGCATAAGGTTTGGTGATGAGGCAGCATCGAAGATGTATATCTCGTTGTTGCCATGGTTTGTATCTCGAACCTTCTCGAGGGCCTCAATCTCTTGCAGGAGCAACTCTTTGCTTATAGGTGCTATAATAGGTTTCATCATTCAGTTTGGTTTGTGGTTTTTACTGCTTGGGTTGTAGTCCGTAGCTCAGCTCGCGTATCGTCTCGCATCGCTGCTTGGCGTTACCCTCCATGGTGGTTACATCAATAGGGTTGCCGACGTATATGTCTATGCGCTTGCCACGTTGACGGAACATCTCGTCGACGAGTAGTACGAGCTCTATGTTTACGTTGATGTGTAGGAGGCGACGCAGGCGGTAGATGCGATAGAAACGCTTCGACAGCTTGCCGTCGACAAACGTGGGCACCACCTTGCGATTGTAACGCTCGGCATCCTTGATGAAGCGATGCTTCCACTCGGTGTCCTGCACGCGACCATCGATATATCGTGAGCAGAAGCCTGCGGGGAATGTCAACAACTGCTTTGACTCTGAAGAGAGGGCCTCGTCATAGCGGAGGCTCTTCTCGGCATCCTGTCTGCCATACTTGTTAACCGCGATAAAGAGGGGTGCCAGGGGCTTAACATTCATCAGCAGGTCATTGACTATGGCACCCGAGTCGCCCCAACGTCGGTAGAGGGCGTCGATAAGCATCATGCCGTCCATGCCACCAAAGGGGTGGTTCGATGCGAATATGTAACGCTCCTCTTCTGGCAGGGGTGTGGTGTAGTGTACTTCGTAGCTCACCTCGAGGTAGTTGAGCGTGTGGCGCAGAAACTCGATTGCCGAGAGATCCTTGCCCGTTGCCCATATCTCATTCAACTCACGCTGGTGTATTAGCTTCTCCAGTGGACGGACAATCCATCGGGGTAGTCTTTTTCCACTCTTTTTGTAGATTATTTCTCCAATGTTAATCAGCATATTCCGTCATCTTAATGAACAAAGATACTAATTTTAGGGATAACTGTGGTATAAATATCCAATTATTTCATCTAATGGTCGTCTGTTTTGTGATAAAATACATATAAATACTTACTGGCGAAGGCCTCGTAAAGCGACTATATCGGCTGCGTAAAAGTGATCAATTAGCTATAATTGTATGGCCTAAATTTCGTAATAGTCATTAATTTTTCTTACATTTGTAGAGAAAAACACGTTTTGTATATGAGAATATTAAGATTGGTGCTTTTAGCGATGATTTTGGTGAGTGTGGCGTGTGGCAGGTCGGATGTTGAGTCTCCACTGCCGGAGTACCAACCTCCGCAACCCGAGCGTATAGTGATGAAGCATATCGAGGTGTCGTACTCTGGTGACGATATCGGCGAGGCGAGTTCCGATGGCTGGATTATCAAACTATATACCGATATGGAGATTGATCAGGCCGGTAACCCCATCGGCCCCGGATATGTGCTGCAACTCCTGCTCAATGCCCCCTATGACAGCGCGCAGAGTGGCGATGCCTCGCTTTTGGTCGGCAGCTACTCTTCGCCGATGAACTCGGCCGACTTCTCGCCCTACACCTTCTGTTGGGGCTATATGCGTACCATGGAACTGCAGGGGCAGCGTATCGAGGTGGGCGATGGCTCATTCTTTGCGAGCCTGGAGGATGGCAGCATCGACATGTGTTATGACCTGCTCAACGAGGGTAGTGTGACTATCCTCTACGAGGATGGATGCTTCAGCATCAGTGGCGTGATGGTTGGCGACAGGTGCATAAAACGATATTTCGAGTGGAGCGGTAACTTCGAGGTCAGCTCGACGGTGGAGCCCGCGGTACCTAACTCGACGCTAAAGAGCGATCTTGCCCTAATGTCCTTCAATCAGGGGCAGTTGCAAGATAAGGGTGATAGCTTCTATCTCAAGGATGAGAGCTATCGCTGCTTCCTGCTCTTCCTTGCCGAGGAGGGTGTGGAGCTTGGCTCCGGACGACCCGCCGCAGATGGCGATGTGTTGCGCGTGGAGCTCCTTGTGCCTTGGACTACAACGCTTGAGGATGGACTGCCCGAGGGTCGCTACACGGTAGTGCCGCGCAACGAGAACAGCTCGATAGATCGAGATAAGATAGTGCCATTCGCAGCGATATCGGGAGTGCCCGACTGCTTCACATACCCATATATCGGAGGCTCGTGGTACTTCAACCTCGAGTCGGGCCAGTGGACCGACTATGCCCGCATTGATGAGGGCGTGGTTGATGTGGTGTGTGGCGAGGATAGCTCGCACGCCTTCAGTTGGAACTTTGTCGATTGTGATGGTAATGCCGTCACGGGCGAGGTGGCAGGAGTTATGTTAACACTATTCAGATAGATATGAGAAGGTGGATGATATTTGTGGCCATGGCACTGATGACCTTTGCCATGGCGTGTGAGAGTGGTGAGCGTGAGCAGGTGCCGCACGATAGTCGCTACGGAGAGTTTATCTATGATGGTGAGCCGTACCCTGTCAGCGAGGTCATCCTAAGTGATGAGGGCTTTGTTGCCGTTATGCTCCTTGTGGCGCGTGGCGAAGGCGATCTCTCGTCAACCTATGCCGTTGTGGGTGTCAACCCCGAGCTTGAGGGTGTGAGCATCGATGTGGAGAGGATGTACCATAACGATGACTACTACTTTGTCTTCGAGAGCCCGGTGGTATTCTACTCGAACTACAAGGCTTTGCAGAGTGGCACCATTATGGTTCAACGTCAGGAGAGCGGTAGTGTCGGCGTTGAGTTGGATGTTGTACTTGCGGATGGTAAGTCGTTCAGCTACTCGAATATGTAGCTGAATAGGAGTATTTTTGTTCAATAGTTGCAACTATTTGGTTATTCTTGCCCTGAAAAGTTTGCTGTTTCTATAAAAATTGCTACCTTTGCGGTAGCGAATGATGTTATTATGCAGAAGCTCTATATCATAGCAGGGTGTAATGGTGCAGGTAAAACAACTGCATCGTATACTATGTTGCCGGAGCTGCTCCACTGTCACGAGTTTGTCAATGCCGATGAGATAGCACGCGGACTCTCGCCCTTTAACCCTGATAGTATGGCTATCGAGGCGGGTAGGCTGATGTTGCGCCGTATCAACGATCTGTTGGAGGATGGCGTTGACTTTGCTTTTGAGACTACACTTTCAACCAAAACATACCAAAAGTTTGTTGACCGCGCCCACGAGCGTGGCTACTTCGTGTCGTTGCTCTACTTCTGGTTGCCAACGCCCGAGCAGGCCATCGAACGTGTTGCCAAGCGCGTGAGTCTGGGTGGTCACAACATCCCGACGAACACTATCTGTCGCCGCTATGCCAGCTCGCTGCGTAATCTCACATCACTCTATATGCCCATCTGCGACTACTGGGTTATCTACGATAACAGTACCGCCGAGGGTGTCCGAAAGGTCGCATACGGCTCGAAGGACGAGATTAAAGAGATTGTTGATCAGTCATCGTACGATAAGATTTTGAACTATGAGTGAGTTTGAGATAAGAGAACTACAAGAGCGCATCGATGCCGGTATCTTGTTGGCACAGCGTCGTTTGATTGAGCGTACACGCAGGGATAATGGTGACTTGGTGGTGATGCGCGATGGTGAGGTGGTGCGCCTCACCCCCGATGAGTTGCGCCAGTAGGCACCGCTTGCCGATCAGCCGCAACCGTTTTGAGATTTATGCAGGATGCTTGTTGTGGCCTCCTGCATTTTTTTACCGTTGACTTAGAGTTACAATGGCTACCCGCGAGGTAGCACAGATAAAGTACTATAAACGATTAAGATATATGTATACCTCGGATAAGAGATTATATGTGGCTCACTGTGCCAATGGCCCATTAGCCATTGAGGGCAGCATGGCTAATCGCCATGGCCTTATAGCCGGTGCTACGGGTACGGGTAAGACCGTTACCTTGCAGGTGTTGGCCGAGACCTTTTCGCAGGCCGGCGTGCCATGCTTTATGGCAGATATGAAGGGCGACCTCTCGGGAATAAGCCAAAGAGGGGCTATGAACAGCTTTATCGAGAAGCGATGTGCAGAGTTCGGCATTGCCGATCCGCAGTTTGCGGGGTGTCCCGTGAGAGTCTTTGATGTCTTTGGTGAGCGTGGCCACGCCATGCGTACCACCGTGAGCGAGATGGGCCCGCAGCTGTTGGGACGTCTGATGCAGCTCAACGAGACGCAGTGCGGTGTGCTCAACATCGTCTTCCGCATCGCCGACGACAACAACCTGCTGCTTATCGACCTTAAGGATCTGCGCCTGATGCTCGACTACGTTGCCAAGAACTCGAAGCAGTACACCACGGAGTATGGAAACATCTCTGCGGCCTCGATCGGAGCTATCCAGCGTTCGTTGCTGGCCATCGAGAGCGAGGGCGGTGACAAGTTCTTCGGAGAGCCGGCATTCAATATCCTCGACCTCATCGCCTGTGAGGGTGGTCGTGGTGTGATGAATGTGTTGGCAGCAGATAGGCTGATGCTCAACCCCAAGCTCTACTCAACATTCCTGTTGTGGTTGCTCTCGGAGCTCTACGAAAATCTGCCCGAGGTGGGCGATGCAGAGCTCCCGAAGTTGGTGTTCTTCTTCGACGAGGCACACATGCTATTTGATGGCACCTCCAAGGCGTTGGTGGATAAGATCGAGCAGGTGGTCCGTCTGATACGCTCCAAGGGTGTGGGTGTCTACTTCGTCACGCAGTCGCCTACTGACATCCCCGAGGAGATACTCGGCCAGCTCGGTAACCGCATACAGCATGCCCTCAGAGCCTTCACGCCCAAGGATCAGAAGGCTGTGCGTGCTGCTGCCGAGACCTTCCGTGCCAACCCCTCGTTTAAGACCGAGGATGCCATCATGGAGCTTGGCACGGGTGAGGCGTTGGTATCGTTGCTCGATCAGAAGGGTGCCCCTTCGATGGTTGAGCGCGCCAAGATACTCTTTCCGTTGAGTCAGATAGGTGCTATCACGGATGACGAGCGTAGGGCGTTGATGAACTCGGCACCTGTGGGTATTCGCGCCTACGATGCTGCCGTTGATCGCATCAGTGCCTACGAGGTGCTTACCGATAAGTGCGCTGCCGAGCAGCGAGAGGCCGAGGCCGCAGCAGCTGCCGAGGAGGAGGCCAAGCGCAAGGCTTTGGAGGAGAAGGCCGAGGCCAAGCGTCAGCGTAGTGGCGTAGGACGTGGTCTGCTGGGTACGTTGCTGGGTGCTGCGGCGACAAGTTTTGTGCGTAGCCTCGGAACGTCGTTTGCCAAGTCGCTCACGGGAGGCTCAAAGAAGAGTAGCTCGAAGTCGATACTCGGCAAGGCGGCACAGACGGCCACAACGACGGCTACACGCAAGATCGTAAACGAGACAATGAAGAAGATACTTAAGTAGTTCCGCTCGACGAGGTCTGCTTGCGGCATCATCCTAATCATTGATATACCTTGAAAATGGGGTAATGATGCAGGTTATGATGCAAAAATCAGAGGCCCGATACCGTGTGGTATCGGGCCTCTATCACTTTATCCGGTCGATTACTGTGCCTCGGGGCGCATCACAACCAGAGTCTTGTTGTTGTCGTTCAGGAGCTTCTGGGCCATAGCCTTAACATCGTCAAGAGTTACAGACTCCAGGATGCCGAGGTACTCCTCCTTGTAGTTGTAGCCCTCGTCATACCAGCGGTTGATGGCAGACATCCAGCCGCTGTTGTTCTCCAAAACATTGCTGTAGTTCTTCTGCAAGAACTCCTTTGACTTGGCGATATCCTCGGCCAAAGGACCCTCCTTGGCGATCTTCTCGATCTCTGCTACGCAGATGTCGATAAGCTCGTCAGCCAGCTGCTCGTTGGTGTCGAATACGATGAGCATGCTGTAGGTCTCGGTGGGGTGCTCCTCCATGCCGCCCTGTACCTGCACGCCGTAGGTGCCGCCCTTCTCCTCGCGGATAGATACGAGGTAGCGTGAGTCGAGAGCACGGCTCAACAGATCCATAACCATGCGGTTCTTGGCGTTGTACTCCATCTCACCGGTGTAGGTCATGTAAACCGATACCTTGGGCTGCTGCATAGCGGCCTTGAAGTCGTTGGTAACCTCGCCCTTTGCGGTGCGAACACCATCGTCAACCACTGCATACTCAACCTTCTTCGAGGTGGGCAGTGAGCCGATATACTTCTCAACCAGGGGCTTCAACTCGTCGAGGTTGACATTACCTACGATCACGAAGCGGAAGTCGTCAGCATAGCTGTAGAGTGCGCTGTGAACCCTCTCCAGAGTGGGGATGTTGATCGACTCGATCTGCTCGGCAGATGTAATCTGACGGCGAGGATTGTTGCCGTAGAGAGTCTTGATGTACTCCTTACCTACGATGTAGCCGGGGTCAACCTCCATATTCTTGAAGTAGGGAACATACATCTTCTTCATATTGTCCAGGTCGGTCTGGTCGAAGCGAGGAGCGGTGAAGTTGAGGTACATCAGCTGCAGGATAGTCTCGATATCCTTGGGTGAGCCACCTGCATTTACGGCGTGCTCATACTCGGCGATGCCTACGCTGGCAAATGCCGACTTACCCGACAGCTGCTTGCTGAGCTCGGTAGCCGAGAACTTCGAGATACCCGACTGCTGCATAACCATGCCGAGGAAGTCACCGTGGAAGAAGTCCTCGTTCGAGAGCATTGACTTACCACCCTTTGCCAGAGCTGCAATCTGCACCTCGTCAGCCTTGAGGGTTGAGGGGCGTACAACGACCTTGATGCCGTTCTTCAGTGTCCACTCGGTATAGCCAAGTGACTCGTTGGTGGCGGTAGCTACAACCTTCGAACCCTTGAGCTTAACATCCTTGCCAATCAGAGGCTCCTTAACGGTAGTATCGGCGTAGGGAGCGATCTCGGCAGCCTCTACCTCTGCGATAACGGCCTTAAGCTCTGCCTCGGTGGGGATAGCCAGACCCTCCTTCTCGGGGGTGCGAGCCAAGATCACGAGGTTCTTGTTGGGCTGTACCATTGCGAGGTATGCCTGGTTGATGTCGTTCACGGTGAGGTTCTGAATGAGCTGCTGATCAATCATCCACTCGGTCTCGGCATCCATCATTGTGGTACCCTTTGCATAGTTGTCCAGGTAACGCTGTGCGTACTCGTCGTTCTTCACGTCGTTGCGGTTGGTGTACTGACGCTCGGCCCAGCGCAGGATCTCCTGCTGTGCGCGCTCGAACTCACCTGCGGTGAAGCCGTGACGACGCATGCGCTCCATCTCGGTGTAGATGCAACGGAAGGCATCGAGGATGCGACCCTCGTGTGCCGTAGCCGAGAACATGGTAGTCTCCATAGTGGGGCAGATGCCGATGCTGCCCTCCGACATGCCACCACCCAAGATGGGGGCGTCTGCCTTCTGTGACAGCTCCTCGAAGCGGGCGTTCATCATCTGACCAACGAAGCTCATGATAAGGTCGGTAGAGTAACCTACGATGCTACCCTTAAGCTGCTTGGGCATAGCATCGCGGCGGGCAAACATCATTACGCTTGACTGCGTAAGCTCACGATCAGAGAATACCGAGATGATGGGCTCCTCGGTTGCGGGAACCATGATCACGGCCTTCTGTGCTGCGTCGGCGGGCGATGCGGGAACGTCAACCATCAGCTCCTTGAGCTTGTTCTCGATGTAGTCAACGTCGATGTCACCAACAACAACGATAGCCTGGTACTCGGGACGATACCACTTCTTGTAGAAGTTCTCCAGAGCGGTGTGGTCAAACGACTTCAGACCATCGAGGTAGCCGATGAGGTTACGGTGCTCGTAGAGTGTGCCCTTGAAGAGGTTCTTGATCATGTCGTTCTGTGCACGGAGGCCGGCACCATCACGGGTGCGAAGCTCCTCCATGATAACGCCACGCTCCGAGTCGATCTCCGAGGGACGCAGTGCGATGAACTGTGACCAGTCGTGCAGAATGAGCATGGCTGTGTCGACAGTACCCTCGCGCACGGGCACATCCTTAATCATATACTCGGTGCAGTCCCATGAGGTGAAGGCGTTGAGGTTGTAGCCAAACTGTACACCGACAGTCTCCAGATAGTTGATCATCTCCTTACCGGGCAGATTCTTCGTGCCGTTGAAGGCCATGTGCTCGAGGAAGTGAGCCAAGCCCTGCTGGTCGTCCTCCTCCTGGATAGCACCTACGTCGTGGTAGATGTAGAAGCTGGCCTGGCCCTTGGGCTTGTCGTTGTGGCGAATGTAGTAGGTCAAGCCGTTGTCGAGCTTACCTACACGCACTGCCGGATCTGCGGGCAGGGGTGCATAGGGATCCTGCGCCGACAGGCTCGCAACACCAATGAAGAGTGCTACGAATGCGAATAAGAATTTTTTCATAGTAGTTTGTAAATAAAGTATTTATATGAATTGTTTAGTCTTAACCCATCGCCTTTTGGCTAATTATTCAAGCAAAGATAATATTTTTTGCTTAAATACCACCATTTGTTGCTAAAAATATTAATATCGTTGTGTATTTTATCTGCTCGCGACACAATAAAATAACGATGAAGGGCGATAATTATTTTATAATTTGTATCTTTGCTTGAAATAAATTAATGGTTATGGCAGAAATTACATCATACCCCCATCGTGTAGAGCCGCAGGATGTGGATTTTACACTCCGCGCCTCGGTTGCTGCGGTGATCAACTATATGCTCAATGTCGCAGGTGTCGATGCTCACAACAAAGGCTTTGGTGTCGATGCTCTTCAGGGGCAGTCGTTCACCTGGGTGCTGTCGCGCCTCGGCGTCGAGGTCTATCGCCAGCCGAAGCAGTATGAGCAGATCGTGGTTGATACATGGGTTAATGAGTTTAACCGCCTCTCCTCTACCCGTAACTTTAAGTTGAAGAGTGGCGAGGAGGTGTTGGCGCAGGGTGTGTCGCAGTGGTGTATGCTCAATATGGAGACCCGTCAGGCGGTGGATATGTCGCTGCTGAAGGATCTCTACGAGCGTGCCATGGTCGATGAGCCGTCGCCCATCGCAGTGCCTGCACGTCTGCGTGCCGTTGATGGCGAGGTGGTGCTCTCGCGCCCCGTGGTATACAGCGATATAGACTTCAATCGCCATGTCAACACGCTGCGCTATATTGACCTTATCTTCGATGCTCTGCCCTTGGAGCGTGTGGAGGGCAACAATGGCCTGCGCATAGATCTGAACTTCATTGCCGAGGCTCGCTATGGCGAACGCCTCAATGTTGTGGTTACAAACGATGGAGATGTGTGGCAGTTCGAGATACGCTCGGGCGAGGATAAGACCCTGTGTCGCGCGAAGATAGAGTTTAAGTAATCTGAAGTATTGGCTTGATGGACAGAGCGTTGAAGATAGCTGTTGTTGGCCCTGCGCATCCCTATCGTGGCGGACTTGCCTCGATCATGGAGACCATGTCGCGTGAGTATCAGTCGCGTGGCTACACGGTCCACATCCACACCTTTACGCTGCAATATCCCAAGCTGCTCTTCCCGGGTAAGAGCCAGACGGTAGCCACGCCGCCACCTGCCGATCTGAATATTCGTCGCACGGTGTCGACCATCAATCCTCTGTCGTGGTGGAGGGTAGGCCGAGAGTTGTGCCGTGGCCATTATGACATCGTCTTGATGAAGTATTGGACACCCTTTATGGCTCCATGTTTTGGTACGATAGCACGCCTTGCAAGGCGTAACCCCCAGACGAGGGTCATTTGCCAGATAGACAATGTCGAGCCGCATGAGCACCATTTGACCGATAGGGTGTTTAACCGCTACTTCCTCGGCTCGGTAGATGGCTTTATATATATGTCGGAGCAGGTGCATGGCGAGCTGAAGCGTTATACGTCGGCCCCTGCACTCTTCTCGCCCCATCCTATGTTTGAGCACTTCGGTGAGCGTGTCGACCGCGAGGAGGCGTGCCGTCGGTTGGGTCTTGACCCTGCGTTGCGCTACGCCATGTTCTTCGGCCTTATACGCGACTATAAGGGGCTCGATACGCTGCTGGATGCGTGGGCGGGCTTCCGCCGTGAGGGCCATAAACTTATCGTTGCGGGTGAGTTCTACGCCTCGCGCGAGAAGTATATCTCGCAGATTGAGCGTCTGGGACTTACGGATGATGTCATACTGCATGATTTCTTTGTCGCCGATGCCGATGTGAAGAACTACTTCTCGGCCGTTGACTGCGTAGTGTTGCCCTATAAGAGTGCTACGCAGAGCGGTGTGACGCAGATATGCTATAATTTTTGCACTCCGGTGATCGTTACCCGTGTGGGTGGCCTCGCGGAGATTGTGCCCGACGACCGTGTGGGCTACGTCGCAGAGCCTACCGTGGATGGTATTCGCGATGCGTTGGAGCGTATCTATGAGGGTGATAACCTTACCCGCTTCGCGCAGAACATGGCCGTGGAGCGCACCCGCTTTTCGTGGGGTGCGATGTGCGATAGAATCGAGGAGCTGTACAGCTCGCTAATCAAGTAGAAAGTGCATGGTATCTACGCCGTCGGCGTAGTCCCATAAGGTGGGGTATTGTGCCTCGCCCGGGGCGATGTGTCCCTCTGTTTGTGTGCTGCTCACCACACACTGTATCTTATCGCGGTTCGATGCGATCCACTCCTCGGCCTCCTCGATATTGTGGTAGTGGCGCAGGGTGACGGTGGCAAGCGATGTGGGAAAGTCGTGGCCCTCGATAAGGAGGAAAGCACCGCAGTCGATGAACTCACGCTGCTGCATTGTGAGTAGTGCACGCATCTGCCGTATGTTCCTCTCGAGCTTGGCGTTTGGCGCCTTTGTGATGGGTAGTTGTGGCGTATGTCCCTCCGGTAGAAATATTATTGATACGCTGCGGCAGCCAAGACCCGAGTAGGCCGTGATGTCGCGTTGCAGGGCCTTGAGCGTGGCCTCATCCTCCTCGCCCGTGAGCACCGCCACCGAGTGACGACTGCCTCGCAGTAGTCTCTTGCAGCCGTTGAAGTGTTCGTTGAAGTAACGGTTAGCCTCGTCACCGCCCGTGGCGATGACCATGTCGTAGTGGTCATCAGCCGAGTAGTCAAAGATGCGCAGGGAGCTATCAATCGACTTTAGCTCGTCGATGATAAAGCGCATAAGGTGAGTATCTTTGCTCGATGGCTTCATATAACACTCGTGGCCGCTTACCACCACGCACATCAGGTCGAAGAAGCCCACCAAGGGGATGTTGCCGGCCATGATGACGGCTACACGTCGGGGGCTGTTGGTGGGTGCGGGGTAGTCGGATAGCCAGCGCGTGAGCTGCTCCTTGTCGAGCATCTTGAGGCGTATGGCCTCCACCGCACGCAGTATATCCACCTCTTCAAACCAGCCGTTATTCTCTATGGCGAGGCGCATTACCTCGCGTGTGGCGGCATCGTGGCCAAAGGTGGCAAGGCGTTGGCCGAGTGTTGTAAATATCTCGATGGGTGACATAGCTGCAGTCGGTGCTGTTCTAACGTGTAGCTTCGCACTGGCTTATGACATGCTCCACGAAGCCCACGTCTACACCATCTTTGATAAGTACGCGCTTATCCCTATCGAGCAGGTAGAGGGCGGGGATGGCCTTGAGGTCGTATGTGCGATCGTAGCTGATGCGCATGCCGTCGTCGTAGCCACTTATCCATGCTGCCGGCATCTCGGGCTGGTAGTTGCGCCAAGCCTCGAGGTCGTTATCGGGATATATGGCGAGAACCTTCAATACGCCTCGCTCGGTAAGTTCGTTGAGCAGGGGCGATGAGGTGATCTGCATGGTTATCTCCTTGCACATCGGGCAGCCGGGGTTGTTGAGCATGATGAGCAGATACTCGGCATCGAGCTTGTGCATGCGACCCTTGCGACCATTGAGCAACGTATACTCAAAGTCATTGGCAATGTGTCCCAGGCGGTTATTGCGAGCCATCTGAAGGTCGTAGGCTGGTATCATGCGATCGTACTCATCCAGCAGTGGCGACTCCACAAGCACCTCGAGGATGGGGATGTAGTACTCGTCGTTGCGTAGAGGCGAGTTGGGATCGTGCAGAACGATCTCGGCGATTGTCGACATGTAGTCCAGCACGGGGCGGCTGCGTTCGGCGCGGTGCATCAGCTGTCGAAGCAGCGAGTCGGCACGATGAGGCTCAATGGCGGTGACATAGTCGGCCATCGCCTGACACATGTCCAACGTGTCGTAGGCCACAACCAACGAGTCGGCATCGAAGTCGAAACCATCCCAGTAGGTGTCGATGTAGTCGAGGTACTCTTCGCGTGTAGTTATCAGCCTTATGTCGCTAATCTTGCGCTCCATGCGGCGTGTGCCGGGGGCGTAGCTCACCTCCTTGGCCGTAGTGCCCACGGTGCTATCTTCGGTGTTGCTGCTCTGCTTGTTGCCTCCACCACAGCTTGTGATAAGGAGTAGGGTGGCGAGGGCTATGGATAATCTCGTTGTCATAGTGCTAAAAAAAAAGAGGTGCTTCGAAATCCGAAGCACCTCGCTGTTATGTTACATACGCTCCGGAACATCGATGCCCAGCAACGACATTGCCGAGCGGATGACGCGGGCCACCTCCGAGGCGAGCTTCAGTCGCAGGGAGCGTGTTATGGTGTTCTCCTCCTTGAGGATAGAGTGGTCGTGGTAGTAGCCGTTGAACTGCTTTGCAAGGTCGTAGGCGTAGGCTGCAATGACCGAGGGCGCAAACTGCTGGCCTGCGGTGCGTACCACTGCGGGGAACTCCGCGAGGGCCTTAATCAGCTCAACCTCCTCACCCAGCAGCGATGCTGTGGCAAAGCCATCGGTCGAGATACCCATCTCGTCGGCCTTACGCATAATCGAGCGGATGCGGGCGTGGGTGTACTGGATGAAGGGGCCGGTGTTACCGTTGAAGTCGATACTCTCTCTTGGATCAAAGAGCATGGTCTTCTTGGGGTCTACTTTGAGGATGAAGTACTTCAGTGCACCCAAACCTACCATCGTTGATATCGCCTCGGCCTCGGCCTCCGAGCATCCATCGAGCTTGCCCAGCTCGTCAGACATCTCGCGGGCGGTGCCCACCATGTCGGCAATGAGGTCGTCGGCATCAACAACGGTACCCTCGCGCGACTTCATCTTACCCTCGGGCAGCTCGACCATGCCGTATGAGAGGTGGAAGATGTTGTCGCTCCAGTCGTAGCCGAGCTTCTTCAGAACGAGCTTGAGCACCTGGAAGTGGTAGTTCTGCTCGTTGCCCACGACGTAGATCATGTCGTCGAGTTTGTTCTCCTCGAAGCGGCTCAAGGCAGTACCCAGATCCTGGGTCATGTATACCGAGGTGCCGTCGCCACGCAGCAGCAGCTTCTGATCCAGACCATCTGCCTCGAGGTCGATCCATACCGAGTTGTCCTCCTTGCGGAAGAATACGCCCTTCTTCAGACCATCCTCCACGAGGCTCTTGCCCAGCAGGTAGGTCTGTGACTCGTAGTACACCTTATCGAAGTCCACGCCAAGGGCCTTGTATGTCACATCGAAGCCGTCGTAAACCCAGCCGTTCATCTTCTCCCACAACGAGTATACCTCCTCGTCCTTGGCCTCCCACTTACGCAACATCTCCTGTGCCTGGAGCATGATGGGTGCCTGCTTCTTGGCCTCATCCTCCGACAGGCCCTCGGCTACGAGCTCCTTGATCTGCTGCTTGTAGTGCTTGTCGAACTCGACATAGTACTTACCTACGAGGTGGTCGCCCTTCATACCCGATGACTCGGGGGTCTCGCCACCACCATAGAGCTGCCATGCCAACATCGACTTGCAGATGTGGATACCACGGTCGTTGACCAGGTTTACCTTGATGACGTTGTGGCCATTGGCCTTGAGTATGGTGGCTACCGAGTAACCGAGAAGGTTATTGCGGATGTGTCCCAGGTGAAGGGGCTTGTTGGTATTGGGTGACGAGTACTCGATCATTATCGTGCGACCCGACTTGGGTGCCATGCCATAATCGTCGGTAAGGGTGATCTCCTCAAAGCGAGCTGCCCAGAATGAGGCATCCACCGAGAGGTTCAGGAAGCCCTTGATGACGTTGAAGCTCTTGATCTCGGGTGTTGAGGCCACGATCTTCTCGCCCAGCTCGGTGGCTGTGGCCTCGGGAGACTTGCGCGAGGCGCGCAACAGGGGGAATACCACCACGGTGTAGTCGCCCTCGAACTCCTTGCGGGTCTTCTGTATCTGTAGCTGTGCGCTGTCGCTTACGCCGTACAACTCCTCGGTGGCACGGGCGACAACGGTTGAAATGAACTCTTCGATATTAATCATATTCTCTCTTCGATTACTTATATTCATATATAACGGCTGCAAAGTTACGTTTTCTTTTAGAAAAAACAGCCTCTTAAGACGATTTTTTCATACCTTTGTGCCATAATTTCGTTTAATTATGAAGATTTCGGATATCGAGTTGGGCTCACAGCCTCTCTT
This sequence comes from uncultured Alistipes sp., assembly GCA_937880705.1. The sequence continues at coordinate 11,597 of CALGRZ010000048.1, read as the reverse complement.
TCTCGCCCCTATGGAGGATGTCACAGACCCCTCGTTTCGCTATATGTGCAAGAGGTTTGGTGCAGATGTTGTCTACACCGAGTTCATCTCGTCGGATGGCCTGATACGCGATGCGTGGAAGTCGCGCGCAAAGCTCAACATTGCCGATGAGGAGCGGCCTGTTGGTATTCAGATCTATGGCCATCTTATAGAGCCTATGGTCGAGGCTGCCCGTATTGCAGAGGAGGCAAACCCCGATATTATCGATATTAACTTTGGCTGCCCGGTGAAGAAGATTGCCAATCGTGGTGCCGGATCGGGTATGATGCGCGACCCCGACCTGATGGTGGAGATGACCCGCCAGATAGTGCGTGCGGTGAAGAAGCCAGTGACGGTGAAGACACGCCTCGGCTGGAGCGATGAGATGCGCAATATCGAGGAGATAGCCCTGCGCCTGCAAGATGTTGGTATCGCGGCACTTACGATACATGGCCGCACACGCTCGCAGATGTATCGCGGCGAGGCCGACTGGACCCTTATAGGCAAGATTAAGAACGACCCCCGCATCACTATCCCCATCATTGGCAACGGCGATGTGGACTCGGCCGAGAAGTGCAAGCAGATGTTCGATAGGTATGATGTCGATGGTGTGATGATTGGCCGCGCCACCTATGGCCGTCCATGGATATTCAGAGAGTGCCGACACTACCTCACAACGGGTGAGCTGCTGCCACAACCATCCGTCATCGAGCGTGTCGCAATAGCAAAAGAGCATCTTCGCAAGTCGCTCGAGGTGAAGGGTGACCGTGTGGGTATTCTTGAGATGCGTCGCCACCTGACCAACTACTTTAAGGGCCTGCCCGACTTCAAGCAGACGAGGCTTAAGCTGGTCACCTCGTTTGATGTCGACGAGATTGTCTCGACGCTGGACTATGTAGCCGAGCGTTGGGGTGAGTTCGACATGCGCGAGGCGGTGCCTGCGCCACTGTCGCACGACATCTAACTATATCAACTCCAATAACTTTGCGATAAGCACGCCGAAGTGATTACCCAGAGCGTAGCCCACGATGCCGGCACCGAGTCCTACGATGAGCACGCCCCTGTTCTTCAGAACGGCAACCATCATGGGTACAAACGGAGGTGAGTTTATGAAGGATACGGACGACACCATCATCGAGTCGGCATCAACGCGCATTATTCGGCAGAAGATGGCGTGTAGTATGAGCGAGCCAAAGACGGTGATAGTGAGGAATAGTATCTGGTTGATGCCATCTGCGATGTTGAGTTGCGAGAAGTCGGCCATGGATGCCATGGCGATGCTGAAGATGTAGATCAGATACATGCCTATGTCGAAGCTGCGCTCAAGTTTTCGTATCGGCTCAAAGAATGAGCATACGACACCTAGAGTGCTCAACATAAGAATGAAAATCACCATAAACCACTCATCGGGAAATAGAAGTGTCGATGCTGCGGAAATAGCAACGAGCAAGAGTGTTATGGCGATTATCTTGCCTAACTCTTTAAGTCCCGATCTGCTCCATAGACCAATGTACGGGTTGCGCTTGCTGTCGGCTATCTGCCTATCAAGCTCCTCCTTATCGTCTGCCGACAGAGAGCCCGTCTGCTTCTGGCCATAGAGCCTTCTGAAGAGCTTGTATCCCACCGACACGAGGAATACCAGATATAGGAACGATATGATAATGTCGTAGGAGCACATCAGAATGTAGTTCTGTTCGTCTACCCTGAAGATGGATTGCAGGGCAGCGGCATTGAGCATACCGCCGGTGTACATGCCCGACATGATGCCGCCTATTTTGTCACCCTCGGGGATGTGTACACCGAAGAGCAGGTAGCCGGCCACCACGGCGACGAGAACCGACAAAAATCCGCTTACCACAACCTTGAGTTGCAGGCCGGCCTCGCTGATGGTAAAACGACAGCTGAACAGCATCATGGGTATAGCCAAGGGTATTGTGGCCGAGGTTGCTATCTCCTGCATCGTAGCCATCTGGGCGGGCAGACCGGGAAGGTTGCCGATGATAATGCCAAGGGCATAGAGTACCATCACAGGCCCCAATTTATCGAAGAGTGGTACACGACGACAGAGCCATAGAACGCCAGCCGGCGCAAGGCAAAATAGCAGGGCTATGAGGATGTAGTAGAGTGTGTTCATCTATCAAAGTTTGGTTTGTTGCTACAAATATAGTCTAAAATCTTTTAATCAGCAAATTGTGCGGTTGGTTGCTTAAAGTCGATTTATGTTGCTGAATAGATAATAAGTATATATACTTAAATATGGTGCTTTTGGCTACTAAATTTGTCGAATTAGGATGATTTTTCGGGAATTATTGGTACTTTTGTAAATTACGACATATATAGTGTGCCGCGAATGGTGTGCCCAGTGGGTGTGCTGCAAACTACATTAACCACTTGATAGTCGTTGAGGACTATTAAAAAACTGTAATTTATGAAGGAGTATCTATTGGCGTTGGATCCGCTCGACCCTAATCTTGGTGCCGGCGAGATGACCCTCGTGAATATCATTCTTGCTCTGGTGATGTTTGGCGTTGCCCTCGGCATCAAGGTGCAGACATTCAAGGATGTATTCCGTAACCCTAAATCTGTCATTGTCGGTATTCTCATGCAGTGGGTTGCACTCCCTGCGGTGACATTCTGTCTGGCTCTGGCGTTGAGCAGGTGGATAACGCCGATGGTCGCTATCGGTATGCTGCTCGTTGCATCGTGCCCGGGCGGTAACATCTCGAACTTTATGTCGTCGTATGCCAAGGGTAATATCGAGTTGTCGGTCTCGATGACGGCCATAACCACCGCCTTTGCTCCGCTTATCACGCCCATCAACTTCTGGCTTTGGGGTACGCTCTACTGCGATGCTGTGAGCATCCACAACGACATACCTACGTTGGTGATACCCTTTGGCGATATGTTCGAGCAGATTATGTTGCTCTTGGGTCTGCCCATTGTTCTCGGTATAGCCTTTGCCCACTACTTCCCCAATGCAACCAAGAAGATGATCAAACCCTCGCAGGTGCTCTCTATCATCCTCTTCTTCGGCATGGTCGCCGTGTCGTTCTCGAAGGTTGTCACCTCGTTGGAGGGTGGCTGGAGTGTCGCTTGGAGCATCATTATTGCCTTCCTGTTTGTTGTCATACACAACATGTGTGCCTTGAGCACGGGCTACTTCGGTGCCAAGGCCTTTAAACTGCCGTTGCGTGATCGTCGCTCGATGACCATTGAGGTGGGTATACAGAACTCCGGTCTGGGTCTTATCCTGCTCTTCAACGAGCGCATCTTCGACCCCGCCATTTGGGAGAATAACGGAGGCATGGTCTTCATTACGGCTCTGTGGGGTGTGTGGCACATCTTGTCGGGCTTGAGCGTAGCATCACTGTTCCGTAGACAAGAGATTGCATAGTAGATATGTCAAAGCAACAGAAGAAGATACAGGACTATGATCCGTGGTATAGCTTCTTGCGCCACTATGTCGACTTTGCGCTGAAGCTGTCGTACCGCTCGATAAGTTATGTGGGGCGCGAGAACATCCCTGCCGACGGTGCTATTATCTACGCCCCGAACCATACCAATGCGCTGATGGATGCCCTGGTTATCTTGGCTATGGATCGCAGTGCCAAGGTCTTTGTGGCGCGTGCCGATATATTCAAAAATCCCGTTTTTGCCAAGGTGCTACGCTTCCTGAAGATAATGCCCATCATGCGTATGCGTGACGGTATGGATGAGGTGCGCAAGAATAACGAGACAATAGAGAAGGCTGTTGATGTGTTGCGCGATAGAGTCCCCTTCTGCATCTTCCCCGAGGGTACGCACCAGGCCAAGTACTCGTCACTGCCTCTGTCAAAGGGTATCTTCCGCATCGCCTTTGCTGCGAAGCAGATGATGCCCGATATGCCACTCTATATCGTGCCCGTAGGTCTGCGTTACGGTAACTTCTTCCGTTTCCGTTCTACGGTGCGTGTGCAGGTGGGTGAGCCTATCGACGTGGGGGCGTTCCGTAGCGATAATGCGACGATGAGCGAGCAGGAGCAGATTGGCGCCCTCAAGGCGTTGCTCGATGCCCGCATGAAGCGCACCATATTCTATATACCCAACGACGAGGACTACGATGCTACCTATGAGATATGTGCTGCGGTGGTGAAACGACAGGTGCGCCAGCTGGGCTGTGATGCCGAGGGGCGCAAGCTGCGCGGTCTGGAGGCACACTTCGAGGCCAATAGGCTCACCGTGATGCAGCTCTCGCGCCTTAAGGAGCGTAGCCCCGAGGTGGCAGGACGACTCTTGCAGTTGGGTAGGGAGGCTTCGGAGCTAAGACACAGCCGTAGGATAAGCCTCTCGTCGGTGTCGGTGAAGTATCCGTTGTGGTCGCGCCTGCTTATGACGCTCTTTATGATCGTAACCCTGCCATACAACCTCTTGGCCTCGGTGCTCACACTGCCTATCAATGCGCTGTGTGGCTGGATATTCACAAAACTTAAGGATCATGCCTTCCGTAACTCGGTGCGCTACCTCGCCAACCTTGTGCTGTGGCCGCTGTTGATGGTCATCTACTCGGTGGTGGCCTATGTGGTGCTGCCGTGGTATTGGGCACTGCCACTGACTGTCGTGCTGCTGCCGGCACCCATCATCGCCCATGAGACATGGCGACTTATGCGACTTATGCGCTCGGATGTTAGCCTGCTGCTGTCGAGTGAGTTGCGACATAAGTATCGCGAGATACGACATATACTGCTTGGAAATAGATAATCTAAACCAAATAATATGAAGAGACTGATTATGCTGTGCGTGGCTTGCGTAACAATCGTTGCAGCCTCGGCACAGGAGAAGAAGGAGATTACAAAGACGGGCTACAACTTCGGCCCGCTGCCCGCTGTGGCCTTCGATGCAGATAAGGGCTTCCAGCTCGGCGCACTGCTCAATATCTACGACTTTGGCGATGGCTCGACCTATCCCAATACCCGTCAGCAGTGGTATTTCGAGGCCTCGTTCTTTACCAAGGGCTCACAGCTGTTTGTGGTGTCGTACGACAACCGCTTCCTTATTCCGGGTGTGCGCTGGTCTACGGCCCTGACCATCACCAACGACAAGGCGATGGACTTCTATGGCTTCAACGGCTACATGTCGTACTACGACTCGGAGCGCGTAGCTTTGGGTAAGGATAAGAGCAATTTGGACCACTACATCTACACGCCCAAGTACCGCATCAACCGCCTTGCTGCACTCTTCAAGAGCGACTTTGTGGGCAATATCTGGGATAACAAATTCTTCTGGGAGGCGGGCTACCACTTAAGCTACTTCAAGCAGGGCTATAAGAAGCAGGGTGCGCTCAACCTCGAAAAGATCAATAAGAATAAGAAGGAGGGCAAGGAGTTTCCGGCCGACGAGCCTACGATCTTCGACCAGTACCGCAAGTGGGGTATCATCTCGGAGGATGAGGCGTGGGGTGGCCTGAACAGTGCGGTGCGCGTGGGCCTTATGTTCGATACGCGCGATAAGGAGGGAGCACCCTCACGCGGTATCTGGGCCGAGGCACACATGACACTCGCCCCGAAGTGGCTCGGTACGACCAATCCCTACTATCGCTACTCGGTGACCTTCCGTCACTACGTGCCCATTGTGAAGAACGACATCCTGACCTTCGCCTATAGGCTTAACTATGAGGGTACTATCGGCCGTGATGCCCCCTACTATGTGTTGCCCTATATCACCACTATGGGACAGACATACGACCGTGATGGCATGGGTGGCTACCGTACCGTTCGAGGCCTTATGCGTGGTCGAGTTCAGGGCTTGGATATGGCATCGTACAATGTCGAGCTGCGCTGGCGATTTGTCAGCTTTACGCTCTGGAAGCAGAATATATCGTTTGGCTTGAGTGCCTTCAGCGATGGTACGATGGTGACCAAGGCGTGGGATATGTCGTTTAGGGGCAAGGCCGAGGATAAGGCCTCGTATGACGAGTATATGGCCAAGGGCCAGTCGAGCGATCGCCCCCATATCACCGTGGGTGGTGGCCTGCGTTTTATCATGAACCAGAACTTCATTGTAGCCTTTGAGTATGGTCTGCCTGTGGGTAAGCTCCGCAAGCAGGATGGCAAGGGTGCCTTCTATATAAATACGGGTTATCTCTTCTAATAGAGGGTCAAACGTGGCTTGAGGCTCCTCCCGACGTGGGAGGAGCCTCATTTTTTAAAATAAAATTACGGTTCTCGGAGCAAAAAGGTGAATTTCTGCGTTTAACCAGAAGACAAAATCGAGGGTTGAAGCTATAAAATGCACTACAAGTCGTAATAATTTGCCCATGCAAGGCTTATTATTACGACTTCTTTGTAATTTTGCAATATGATTAAAGAGGGATTTAAGTTTTATAAACCATGCAAGTTGTTACAGGCTTATGTGAGGTATTATTGGGTATTCAATAGTTGTCAAAGGATGAATACCTATACATTCCCTATTGGATGCCCCCAAATCATATTTCATAAGCGTACACCGCTGTTTGTCCCAGAATTTGGTACAATGCAGGACAAACTGACAATCAGCGGACAAGTCAATTTCTCTTCACACCTGCAAGCTGACGGTGATGTCGAAATGATTGTTGTCGTATTCTATCCGCATACGATGAATATGTTTCTGAATACTCCTGCATCATCTTTTTATAACCAAGAAATTTCAGGTTATGACATTGAGGATAAACAACTGAACGAATTGGCCGCACAAGTGTTTGAATGTGAGGATAACAATCTTTGCGTCACTCTCATTGAAGAATGGTTGTTATCCCGATTATCGACAAAACCATACGATACAACATACAGAGTAAAGCGTATAAATGCAGCTATAGATAAACTTTGTGCTACTCCTCATACCCTTGTAACCGAATTGTATCCCATTTGCTGTTTGGGCAAGAAACAATTCGAACGAGAGTTCTATTTGCATGTAGGGATGAATCCCAAAGAATATTCTCGTATTGTCCGCTTTCAAAAGGCATTAAGGCTAATGCAGCATCAGCAGGGCAAGAGCAATCAAGCCGATTTGGCATACACAAGCGGTTATGCAGACCAATCACACCTCATCCGTGAGTTCAAGAAGTTGTGTGGATATACCCCTTTGTCATTGCTAGAAGTTTCAACTCCCTATTCCGACTTGTTTACTACTCCCATATAGAAGTCTCATTTGTTCTATCCAATGCAGGATACTTCATCTACTTTTGCAACTTCATTTATGAACTTAATAACAGAAAAGTATGAAAGAAGTCAATCCTCAAACGACCACTCGTGCATACGCTTTTGAAATGTGGATGAACGCCCCAATGCCGATGGTCACATTTTTCAAGACACTTGATGTCTCCAATCTTGTAAAAATCAGCAGAAAGAAAAGACTGAAATTCAATATGCTGATGTGCTATTGCATTGGAATGGCTGCAAGTAAAGTCAAAGAATTTTATATGCTTCCCGTGAATGGCAAATTGATGCAATTTGATACTATCGCAGTAAATACTATCGTCGCTAATAGTGTCGGCGAGGTAAGTTCGTGCGACCTCCCATTTAACGACGATTTACAGCTATTCAGTAATGATTATCTACGCTTAACCCAACAAGTCGCACAAAGTTGCATCGACCACGACCTTTCTCATCAGAGCATGGTTATCGGCACCTCGGCATTGGCACAATATGAAATTGATGGTGCGGTGGGTATGTATAGTGGCATTTTCTGCAATCCGTTTATGATTTGGGGCAAATACAAGCGTGCATGGTTTAAAACTAGTCTGACCGTATCTTTCCAGTTTCACCATACACAAATGGATGGGGCACATGCATCCAAATTCTTGGAGTATATCCAAAAAGAGATTGATAAGATTGAATAAAACTTTCAAAGTATTATTTTGTGCAGATAAAAAGATGATTCAATTCTTTTTATCTGCATTTCTTTTTGTACCTCTGTGACATCAGAGTTATCACATTGGAGCATAACAATGAAGAACTCAGAAATACGAACGGTTGCTATCTCATTACCTAATTTTTAAGCAATCCGAAAAACCGTTTAATTCTAAGATAATTGCAAATTCCGCGATTTTTTAAAATAAAAGTTAGCGACGTGTGATAGATTTGTGTGGCCATTGGGCTCTATAATGGCAAAACCTTCTAAACGTATGAAACATCTAACTCAAATCTTCTATGGGCTGGTCGGTGTGCTGGCCCTAATCTGTGCGGCAGTCGTTGCCGTGGGTCGCCTTGCATGGCGTGTGTTGCGTAACTTGTGGGGGAGGACTCCCCGATGGCTCTGTGTGGTATCAAAGATCGCTGCGGTGGGCGTTGTGGTGGGCTTCGTAGCCCTGTGTGGTGTTGTTGCCTATGAGGATAACTATGGTCGTGACTACTATGATAGGTACCTCTCGGATGGTGTGACACTGCGTTCGTTTGCCGATGATAGGTGGCGTGTCTACAACGAGGAGGCCGAGTGCTACACCACACGACGTATCGACTGGCTGACCTGCGACCGAGAGCAGGACTCGCTGGCGGTCTACGCATGTGATGGACGGCGCGGCTATGTGGATATCAACAGTGGTCGTGTGGTCATTGCAGCCGACGAGAACGACTATCGCAAGGCGTGGCTCTTCTCGGAGGGGCTGGCGGCAGTGGTTCGAGGCGACAAGATAGGCTTTGTTAATGTCAAAAACGAGGTCGTCATACCCTTCGAGTTCGACTATATTGAGGGGTACGATATGAATGGAGTGGGCTATCTCTTCCATGGCGGATGCTGCGTGATGACCAATCGTGAGGGCCGTATGGGTCTTATCGACCATAGCGGCAGATGGGTGGTTGAACCTGTCTACGATGAGATATGGGCTCCGCAGCACGGGTGTAGGGTAGTGTTGCGCGATGGTATGTACGGCATGCTGGATAGTGCGCTTGAGCTGCGCTACGACACGGTATACGACTATGTGGGTCACTATGGCGCGGAGAGTGGCATCGTGCTTATGCGTGATGGAAGTATGTGGCAGGAGGATGATGCAGGGCGTGTTGTACGCTCCTCGATGTATGAGGCGAGCTATCCGCTCTATTATCTTGTCGAGGACTCAAATGAGAGTGGCTGCTATGAGGTGCTCTCCGACTATGCGAGCTACCAGATATCGCAGCGTTACGGCATCATGAACCGCCTTACGGGCGAGCTGCTTACCCCTGCGATATATAAGAGTGTGGATATGCTCTCGCCGACACTCTTCGAGGTATCATCCTCGGACGGTTATGGCTATTATACCCTGCAAGTGGAGTAGATATCAACAAAAAGAAGTTGTCTAACAAGGCTACTTTGTCGTTATGCTCGCCCTTAAAATCCTCACATACGTCCAGTATGCTGCGGTTTTTCGGGCTTCGCAGGCCTAAAATTAGCACTTGTTATACAAACTTCAACTATAAGGGGGTGTCTCAACATACTTGTTGGACACCCCCTTGTATTGCGTCAAACACCAATCTATTAGAGGTTGGGGTTGATCTCTGACCACTTCTCGATAGCGGGAACGATGCCGAGAGTAACCAGCTCGTCACGCATCTTGCAGAGGTGAGCGTATGAAGCATCGAGCTTGGCGATCTCCTCCTCGGTGCCTACGGGCATCTTGTATGAGCAGCCGTTCTGGTCGAGTACGGTGTCCATAGCCATCATGATGTGGTTGTACTTCTCGTTAGATACATAGGTACCTGCGGGGAAACGGAAGGGCTCGCCACCCATTACCGAGCGAATCATCTCTACAGAGAGGTATGAGGGGCTCTGGAATGATGAACGGCCACGCAGCTTGATGATGGCAGCACCACCCTGTGTTACATCCTTCTTCATCTGCTCCCACTCCTCGGCGGGGAACTCCTCGGTGCCGATGATGTCGGTGAGCTTGCGACCGGCAACCTTAACTGCGCTGCCGAATACTGCCATCTGCTCGCCGTGACCACCATAGGTAGCGCAACCCTCGATCTGGCTCTGCATAACACCAAACTTCTTGGCCAGCGCGCTCTTAAGACGGGTTGTGTCCAGACCTGCGAGGGTGGTAACCTGACCGGGCTTCAGACCCGAGTAGAGCAGGGTAACAAGACCTGTGAGGTCGGCGGGGTTGAAGATGATGACAACGTGCTTAACGTCGGGGCAGTAGGTCTTGATGTTCTTACCCAGCTGCTCGGCGATCTCGCAGTTACCCTTCAACAGATCCTCGCGAGTCATACCCTCCTTGCGGGGAGCACCACCTGAAGAGATGATGTACTTTGCATCCTTGAAAGCCTCGGCTACGTCGGTAGTGGCGGTGATGTTTACATTGTCAAAACCGCTCTGGCGCATCTCCTCGGCAACGCCCTCGGGTGAGAATACGTCGTAGAGGCAGATGTTCGAGGTGAGGCCCATCATCAGAGCCGACTGAACCATGTTCGAGCCAATCATACCGGCAGCACCTACGATGACCAGCTTGTCGTTAGTGAGAAATCCCATAGTTTGTAAATCTTTTTTAAGTTATTTAAATTGTATCTGTTTGTCAAAATGCATCGTGTCGCAATATCCTTGCAAATTTAGAAAACATTTCAACGATATGCAAGTAAATGGGAGAAAATAAATTTTTTGAGGCTCTGCGTAGGTGCGATAAGTGGCTGTTATAGGCCTATAGAAAATAAAGATGGCATTTGTTTTGTCTTTATCGAGAGTTTTTGTTACTTTTGCAAGCTATTTATATATGTAGATATGGCAAACAATACAAAAGATATAATTGAGGAGCTCGAAACGGGCGAATACAAATACGGCTTCGTTACCGATATCGAGACCGATACCATTGCGCGTGGCCTCTCGGAGGATGTCATCCGTCTTATCTCCGAGAAGAAGGGCGAGCCCGACTGGATGTTGGAGCGTCGTCTTAAGGCCTACCGCCACTGGCTCACGATGAAGCACCCTCGTTGGGCGCACCTCGACATTCCGGAGATTGACTTCCAGGATGTCATCTACTATGCTGCACCCAAGCCGGCCAAGAAACTCAACTCGATGGATGAGGTTGATCCCGAGCTGAAGCGCACCTTCGACAAGTTGGGTATTCCGCTCGAGGAGCAGATGGCACTTGCAGGTGTGGCTGTCGATGCTGTGATGGACTCGGTGTCGGTCAAGACCACCTTTCGTGATACATTGGCCGAGAAGGGCATTATCTTCTGCTCGATCTCGGAGGCTATCAAGGAGTACCCCGAGCTGATTAAAAAGTATTTGGGTTCGGTAGTGCCCTATACGGATAACTTCTACGCGGCACTCAACGCTGCGGTCTTCAGCGATGGCTCGTTCTGCTACATCCCCAAGGGTGTGCGCTGCCCTATGGAGCTGTCGACCTACTTCCGCATCAATGCCGAGGGCACAGGCCAGTTCGAGCGTACGCTGATTGTCGCCGACGAGGGCTCGTATGTGAGCTACTTGGAGGGCTGTACAGCACCGCGCCGTGATGAGAACCAGCTGCATGCTGCCGTTGTGGAGATTGTCGTGGAGCGAGATGCCGATGTCAAGTACTCGACGGTGCAGAACTGGTACCCCGGTGATAAGGATGGCAAGGGTGGCATCTACAACTTTGTGACCAAGCGCGGCTT